>CAJUGG010000012.1 GCA_910585995.1 uncultured Lachnospiraceae bacterium | reverse complement strand
CTAAATTATCGTTTATCCTTATATTAAGTTTTACTTTCTCATCAATTATACTAAGCATCCTTGCTATTTTCTTTTGTTCTTCTATGCTTTTGGGAACTGCCACAGGAACCGTATATAAATGATTACGGTTTAACGTTGGAACTGCACTACCTCCTGCATAATTTCCCAAATCAAGCGTTTTTAACAAATAATATAGAAAGATAGGATCTGTATTTTTATACTCTTTTACATATAAAGTAGTATTATGTGACCAACTTTTCCCATTTATAAGAAATGGTCTTCCCACATTCCCGCTTCGTCCAATAGTAATGCTTGGAGCTTCTGTTGTGTATTCATTGTGCCATCCTATAATCCCATTTGAACCAACGACCGGATATTTCCCAAATTTCATTTTTGTTTTTGGTAAATCATATCCCCTTTGAAGTGTAACCAAATCGCCCAACACACAATCTTTCCACTCAGATCTCATACCCAATCGCCCCCAATTTCTTTCTAATCTCCTCTTCCAGCTCATGAGATTTTGCAAAAAGCTCCGACAGTTCTGAAGTCAGGCGACTCATCTTTTCTTCAAATGGTTCTCCATCATCTTCTTGTTCCTCTATTCCTACATAACGTCCTGGTGTAAGAATATAATCCTGTTTTGCAATATCTTCCGTTGATACTACTGCACAAAAGCCTTTCTGATCTTCCAATGTACCTTCACAAAAGGCTTTGTAGGTATCTGCGATCTTTCCAATATCATTTTGATTAGGGTCGTTGCTTCCATCTGTGAGTTCACGCAATTTTCTAGTAACCATTGTACCCATCTTGCGTGCATCAATAAACAATGTCTTCTCTGACTGTTTTTTATTTTTTGCCAAAAACCACAAAGAAACTGGAATCTGTGTGGTATAGAAAAGTTGTGTTGGCATCGCTACTATACATTCCACCAAATCTGCATTGATGATATTCTTTCGAATCTCTCCCTCTCCGCCAGATTGTGATGACAGAGAACCATTTGCCAAGACCATCCCCATCCGGCCATTGGGAGCAAGATGATAGATCATGTGTTGAAGCCATGCAAAATTAGCATTGTTCGCTGGAGGTGTTCCATATTTCCAACGCACATCATCTGTCAATTGACTCGCTCCCCAATTAGATAGATTAAAAGGTGGATTTGCCATGATATAATCAGCCCTCATAGTCTGATGACGATCATCCAAGAAAGTATCGGCTGCATAAGCACCAAGATCTGGCTCAATACCTCGAATAGCAAGATTCATCTGTGCCATTTTCCATGTAGTAGGATTGGAATCTTGTCCATAGATTGCAATATTATTAATATTTCCACTATGATTTTCCACGAATTTTGCAGATTGTACAAACATGCCACCACTGCCACAACACGGATCGTAAACACGCCCCTTAAATGGCTGTAACACTTCCACCAAAGTGCGAACAACACAAGATGGGGTGAAAAACTCACCACCTCGTTTTCCTTCCTGTTCTGCAAACATGGAAAGGCAATACTCATAAGTGCGGCCTAAAATGTCTTTCTCACTGCCATGCTCAATCATCTGAATATTGGTAAAAAGATCGACCACTTCTCCCAGCCGGCGCTTATCCAATTCTGGTCTGGCAAAATTTTTGGGCAAGATATCTTTTAGGCGTCGGTTCTCTTTCTCAATTAATCTCATAGCATCATCAATTACAACGCCAATCTCTGGAGTGTGTGCTTTCGCGGCAATCTCACTCCATCGAGCATTAGGGGGAACAAAAAAAATCCCTTCGGATGTATATTCATCTATGTCTTCCTCAAAGCCATCCCCTTCTGCTACTAATTCCCGATATTTTTCTTCAAAACGATCCGAAATATATTTTAGAAAAATTAAACCCAGAACAACATTTTTGTATTCTGAAGCATCTATATTTCCCCGCAACACACATGCTGCATCCCAAATCTGTTTTTCAAATCCTATATTAGCGGTATTTTTATCAGCCATCTTATGAACCTCACTTTTCTACGCTTTTGTTTCTTAATTTTCAAGACCTTTTTCCCCTCTTGTCTGTCCTTTATTGTATCACAGCCCCATAAAAATGTACAATCCCGCAATCCAAAATTGACTTTCCAACGATATAGATTATAATAATTATAAGAAAATATACGAGAAAGGACTTGCTATGAAAAAGCAAAAATATACAGATCCTGTTTATTTAATATTATTTAGCCGGGAAATGCAGTTAGAGAGGATTCGGCTTGCATTTTCTCATGGTTTTGGGCTGCCAGCGCCGATGGATGGCAACTCGGTCAAACTTGACAATGCCAATTGTAATGTTGAGTTGGTGATCTTGCTCTCTTCTATGGGTCCTGAAGAAAAAGAATTTATTCAGAAACAAAAAAATATGGCTTGCGGTTTTTTTACCCAGATTGAAGGAGGCAATCCGGATATCAAGGTCAATCTGTTCCACTATCTTCGACAGGCTAGTGCATTTGTCCTGTTGGCGATCACTCCCAAACATGCGAAAGTGCAGTTGTCAGAAGAGAGTAACCATGTCGCAGGGGCGATTCTGAAAGCTATGCAGGAAATAGATGGGGTATTTATAGATGAGCAGGGAAGTGTGGCTCGAAATAAGGATAATAAGATTATCCTGGCAGAAGACGGAACCAGTGAATTAGAATCTTATTTTCCATTTGTCTTAGAGGAACATCCGTCATTATTAGAGGACTGTACACCCAGGCAGAAGATGCGCCGCTATGAAAATATGCGGTATCTCTTTGACCGGGGGATCTATGTCTGTGAACTTCCTGTCAATGAGGATGACGAACAGATATCGCTTCGGGAAAAATCAGAAGTGGTGCGCAGGATGTTGGGGCTTTTGGTGATCTCGCTCTACTCGGAGGCCATGTTGAATCCGGAAGATCTTATGAGTGTGCCAGAGGCAAGAGCATTTGTAAAGCAGGTGATGGCAGATCACGACATCGAGCGCCCGGAAGAGATTCTTACACCGGAAGAGCTTGCCTATTTCTATGACGATCAGCCCGCAGAGAAAACCCAGATCGACTATTCCTGGCATTATGAACATCTCTATCTGCTGGAATGGGTCTTGGGACTCACGGAGTGGGAAGATCCGACCGAGATCTGCGATGTCCGGCTGGTCGTGCGCAGCCTGAAATCTTTTGGTTCTGTAGAGGAGATCTGTGAAAAGACCACCATGCGCGCAAAAAAGGAAATCTTAGACAAGGCGGATCTGCTCTACCGGATGGACTGGGCCGCTGTAGATGCCAGAATCCACCATATGACAGGGCCGGCGCATCTGGATCATGGTGTCGTGCAGGCCAGACATAAGACGCTGAATTGGATGATCCGGTTTGAGGACGACGACTGGGATGATGTGGACACCCCAACCTGATATTTTTAGAAAAGAGGGAATGCTCTATGGACGATAAAAAATTAATTGACCTGGCACTTTCGATTGGTTTTGCAGATGCCGCGGTGATTGACACAAAAGAACTGGTGTTCATCCCGGCATTTCGCACTCTGTGCGAGGAAAATCAATGTGGAAAATACGGCGCAAACTATGCCTGCCCTCCCGACTGCGGAACGATCGAGGAGATGAAGCAGAGAGTCCTTCGCTGGCAGAAAGCACTGGTGATGCAGACCATGTGGGATATCGAAGATCCTCTGGACAGTATCCAGATCAAACCCGCCAAGACACAGCACAACCAGATGACCCGCCGCCTGATCGACAAAATCGGCGAACCGGGCCTGATGATCGGGGCCAGCGGATGCAGTCTGTGCACCCCCTGCGCCCTGACCAAAGGAGAACCCTGTCGCTTTCCAAAACTTCAGTATTCCTGTATGTCTGCCTACTGTATCTTTGTGAAAGATATGACAGACCGCTGTCACATGGACTACGACTGCGCCCCTGGCATTACGACTTTCTTCAGTATGTACTGCTATGATCAGGTATCGGATCAGTAGTCTTCCCACAGATCCTCCTCCGTCAGTCCCTGGATGATTGAGGTGTAGGGATAGTCTTTTCCTTGTGCTGGCAGCCGTTCTTTCCAGCTCTGTATCGCGTCCTCGCTCAGATAGTCGGAGCAGACTGCAAAACAGGAGATCTTGTCTAAGTCGTACGCCCGCTGCATGTAATCGTTTACCATCGCCTCATCCAGCTCTTCTTTGTCTCTTAACGTGTTCAGGATGATAGCGAAATATGAGGTCTCTTCTACCTGAAACGCCTGTTCCAGATAGTCTTTTTGTCTGTCTGGGGGAAGTTCTGGAAATACGGCGGAAAATCTTCCCAAATCGTCTTCCTTATAATAGGAGGCAACCAGGCTTTCGATATCTGTCCCGATATATTCCACGCGGCTGACCATAGGGCGCTGTATGCGGGACACCCGCTGATCGGTCTTTTGACGAAATTCGGAAAAAAGTTCATTTAACACCTGCAAAAACTCCGTATGTTCTATCCATTTTTTATCCGTATCGGCAAAAGATATATGCAGCTCTTCTCCATCCTGCAAGGTGATCTCTGTGCCGGGATGATTCTGCACTTGTTCTTCTGTCAGGTCGTATCCCACAGCAAACAGATAGCCGTCCCGATAGTACATACTCTGGATATAATAATACTCTTCATAGCTTGGCAGTTCTTCAGGATCGTCTCTGTTCTGAAGTTCCTCCGCCACTTCGATCAGATAGCCGGCATCCTTTTCTGTGATACTTCCTCTCTTTAGCATCGCCTCGCAGATTTCTTCCGCCTCAGCTTTGAGTTCTTCGATATCCTCAGACAACATAATCGAAACATAGGCATCCTTATGAACGACAGATATCATAATCCCGCCCACAGTACTCCCGCCCGAAACCTCCACCTCTGTCACGCCATCACACAGAATATAGAATACCTGATCCCGCTCGATCACCGGTGTCCCGTCTGATAAGAGAAAATCAGTTCCTCCACTCGTAATGCTGGGCTTGGCATAGGTTCCCAATAAGAGAAAATCTTTTCCTTTGCCCGCCAGCGTCGATCCGGCATAGACTCCCAGCGTCAATGCTCCGACTGCGATCATTACGGCCAGTGCCAGGGAAGCTGCTTTTATCCATCCGGGCTTTTTTTGATACTCTATAATCGATTGAAGTCTTCGTTTCAGCAATTTTTTGCTCTCATGCATAGTCAGTGTCCCAAGGGAAGTAAAGCCATGTCTGTTAAGAGCTGCTGCACGCAGCAAGGTATCTCCGTAGGCACGTCTTTTATCGCTGTCCAGTTCTCTAAGTACAGCCTCATCACAAGCCAGTTCACAAGTTCTATTGACCTCCCGTCCCATCAGCCAGACCAACGGATTAAACCAGTGCAGGCAGACAGTAAACTGCACCAGCCATTTGTAGAGCAGATCCATCCGGCGATAATGGATCAGCTCATGCAGGATCGTATAGTAAAAATCCTGTTCCGACAGCTCTGCGGTTGGCAGGATGATCTTAGGCCGGAAGAGACCGACCAGCATCGGAGAGGCCGCTAACGGATGGATACATAGTTCGATCGTCCCTTTAATCTTTCTCTCCTCTGCGATCCTGCCAAACCGTTCCAACAGTTCCACATCCGCAGGGATACAGCCTGTCTGAAGCGTTCTGACAAAATTTCGATATGCCATAATCCTCTGTGCCAGCAAAAGAAGCGCCACACTCAGCCAGATCAGGGCAAATGTTTCTGTTAAATATTTCACAAATCCAGGACCTTCCGCCGGAAACACCTCTGGCAGACGATCCCGCTGCCCTCCCTCACCCGCTGTATGGTACAAGCTGCCCTCTGCCTCATCATCTGAAAATAACAAACCATCTGCGGGAGAGTCTGTTTCTGCCATAGAAGAATCTTCTTGCAACCCCCGGATCTCTTCCTGATGAACTGCTTGTTCAACATTCGCAAACACCGTTCCCACCAGATTCAGTTCTGCGGAAAAGGGAAGCAAAAGGCGCAGTACTGCAATCAGCCAGATCTGATACTGCCAGCGCCTGCTGACCCGATATCCCAGGAGCCGGCTTAGAAAAAACAGTCCAAGAATCACCACCCCGCCGGAAAGCGACAGCGACAAAATCAGTTTACTAATTTCCTGCATCCTCTTCACCCGCCTTTTCCCAGTATCTCTTCAGCTCCTCATAGTCTTCTGCGCTTAACAGGTCTTTTTGAATCAGAGACGCTACAAGCCCTTTGACATTTCCCTCATAGATCTTATGTACAAACTGTTCCGTCTGTGTACTCTGATACTCTCCCTCTGACACCAATGCCATATATCTGTTCCGCCGTCCGATCTTGTTGGTCTTTAGATACCCTTTGTCAATCAGCCGGGACAGCAGTGTAATAATCGTATTTTTGGTCCACGCCATCCCCTTTTTTTCCAGTGCCTCCACAATCTCTGCATAGAGCGCTGTCCCTCCATTTCCCCAGATCACCTTCATAAGTTCCAATTCATAATCCGATACCTGCTGCATCACTGAACCTCCTGTCTCTAAGCGTACACTTTGTAATCTATTTTTATGATAACATCATGTACTCTAAAAGTCAATTCCTTTTCCTACGATTCTGTAAACAAGTCAGGACAATTTTATTAGATTTTATCAAAATAATAGATTATAATAGGGAAAATATTCGCGAAAGGAGACTTTATGGACAACAAAAAACATCTGCTGGCAGATTATCATGTACATACCGCATACAGCGACGATTCTGTCTATCCTATGGAAGATGTAGTCAAAGATGCGATCCAAAAGGGAATCACAGAACTCTGTTTTACAGATCATGTGGATTATGGCATCAAAGAAGACTGGGACAGCGGGAAAAAGATCCTCTACCGGGACGGGGAACCCTTTGCAAATGTGGATTACCCCAACTATGTCAAGCAGATTCATAAGCTACAACAGAAATACCAAGATCAGATCACCCTGAAAACAGGCTTGGAATTTGGCGTACAGATGCATACCATCCCTCAATATGAAGCCTTGTATCAAAGATATCCTTTTGATTTTATCATCCTCTCCGTACACCAAGTGGAAGATCTGGAATTTTGGACACAGGATTTTCAAAGGGGAAGAACACAGAAAGAATACAACGAACGCTATTATGAAGAAATGCTACAACTGGTATATCATTTCCCACATTACAGCGTTCTCGGACATATGGATCTGATCACACGCTATGACGAAGCCGGCATCTATCCATTCGAGCATATCAGACCTTATCTGGAAAAAATATTGAAAAAAGTGATCGAAGACGGAAAAGGCATCGAAGTGAACACTTCCTCCCACAGATATGGCCTTGCCGATTCCACGCCTTCAAAAGAGATCCTAAGATTATATCATGAATTAGGGGGCGAGATCCTGACCATCGGAAGCGACAGCCACAAGCCAGAGCATCTGGGAACCTATATCGAAGAAGCAAAAACATTGCTAAAAAACATCGGATTTCGCAGATTCTGTACGTTTGAACGGATGAAACCCATCTTTCATCCGCTATAAAACAACAAGGGCTGGCGCAAAATGGACGCTCTGACTTGCACAAAGAGTGCTGTGTAGATTGGAGCGGACAGTCTGTGCCGTTTGTATGAGCCAGGCGGACACCTAAGTGTCCGATTGGAGCATACAAACGGTGCAGACTGTCCGATACACTCTATGCAGACCTTTGTCAAGTCAGAGTGTTCATTTTGCGCCAGCCCCGTCATCTGTGATTCCAAAAATCCGCATCGTATTTTCTCTTGCACAGCGGATGATCTCTTCTTCCGATACCTTCTTATATTTTGCCAGTTCCCTGGCCACATAGACCACATTTTGCGGGACATTGGTCCTTGAAAGGCCCTCTACATTGCGCGGGGTCAGATAAGGAGCGTCTGTCTCGATCAGCAGACGGTCAAGCGGCAGGATCTTCACCGCTTCCCGAAGCTCTTTTGCTCTCCTGTCATCACAGATCCAGCCCGTAATCCCGATGGAAAATCCCATCGAAAGATACTGCTCCAGAACAGCCCGTCCGCCTGTAAAACAATGCACCACAGATCTTTTACAGATCTCTGCATGTTTTTTAAATCTTTTTACAAATTCCGAAGAAGCGCTCCGCTCATGTAAAAACAACGGTTTTTCCAGTCTCTCTGCCAGGACAATCTGCTTTTCCAGACAGCGGATCTGATTTTCCTTCGTGGAAAACATCCGGTCAAAATCCAACCCGCACTCTCCCACTGCCACCACTTTTGGATTCTCTGTAATGATCTTCTCGATCTGCTCAAAATCTTCTTTTTTCGCCGCATCCGCATTATGAGGATGAATCCCCGCCGTACCATATACCGGATGCTCTCTTACAAACGCATCAATTTTTCGATTTTCCTTTGGATCTGTACCCGTCAGGATACAGCATACCCCTGCCTGCTGCGCCTCTTCAATCACACGCTCAGGGTCCGGAAACTGCCTGCAAAACAGATTCAGTCCAATATCATAATAAGTCGCCATCCGCTCACTCCCCTTCTGTACAAAACACCACGCCAGACTCCTCACTCATACTGCGGACTCTCGCAAGCGACTCCACTCTCACACCCATCTGACGAATCCTCTCACCCCCCGGCTGAAACGCCTTCTCCACACAGATCCCGGCTCCAACCAGCGTAGCATCAGCCTCCCTCACCAGAGAGATCAACCCCATCAGTGCCGCCCCATTAGCCAGAAAATCATCAATCAAAAGAACCCTGTCCTCCGGACCCAAAAACTCCTTAGAAACAATAATATCATACACTCTCCC
This sequence comes from uncultured Lachnospiraceae bacterium, assembly GCA_910585995.1. Classification (GTDB taxonomy): domain Bacteria; phylum Bacillota; class Clostridia; order Lachnospirales; family Lachnospiraceae; genus Hominiventricola. The sequence continues at coordinate 117,224 of CAJUGG010000012.1, read as the reverse complement.
ATGCGTAAAAGACTCCACCTTGGCCGTATAGACATCCCCTGCAATATTTTTCGTCTTACTTTTCTTCGCAAACAGCACCGGCACCCCAAAACACTGCGCCACCACACAAGCAATCCCAATCCCCGAAGCCTCGATTGTTAAAATTTTATTAATCTTCTCTCCCGCAAACAGCCGCTGAAACTCTTTCCCCATCTCCAAAAACAAGTTCACATCCATCTGATGATTCAAAAACTTGTCCACCTTCAGCACATCCGTTCCTCTCACAACGCCATCTCTTTTAATCCGTTCCTCTAAAAGCCTCATCTGCGCCTCCTCTTCACTTGTTCTTTTACAACTCATCTTCTGTCCACAATCTCATACAGCCATCATACCACGCTCCCCCCAATTCCACAAGACAGGATTCAGGGGATAAAAACGTGATATGACCCCATAAACGCCCGGCAGAGCGAAAGATTCCCTCAAGACAACATCCCGCCCAGCATACCTCCCCCCATACAAAGCAAAAAGGAAGTAATAAATCCCGACGTACTACTTTGCAGCTCCCGATTCACAGCCACCGACACCAAAGTCATCACCAAAAAATACAAAAGCCCCAGCAGCACGCCCCACAAAAACTGCCTGCTCTTCATCATCTTCCCCGCCAAAAATCCCCCCACAAAACAAGACAATATATAAGTCACAATAATCCCAATCTGTACTTTCCCCTCATCCAACTGAAACCGATACAAAAGCCCCGCAATCAACAAAAGCAAAAGCCCCGTCACCACATACGCCGCCAACAACGCCTTCATCACCCTCACCGCCACATTCGTATACACATTCATCTTCAACTGCTTCATCGCCATCTCCCCCTCCACATTCCTGCTTCTATATATATGCTCCCCCACCCCATTTATACCAAATCCCTCCAAACATCTTCACAAGTCCCCCCCTCCCCTCCCTTTTTCAAGATGAGATTTCCCTCACCCTATTGATTTTTCCCGTAAAATATCGTATATTAAACACTAACTGTACAAAATTTTTCATTAAAAAAGGAGTGAACTACGTTGGATTCGAGTGACGCCATACAGGCGCTGATTCTGATCGCCCTGGTGGGCCTCTCTGCATTTTTCTCATCTGCAGAGACTGCTTTAGTAACTGTAAACAAAATCCGAATACGCAACCTGATGGAAGAAGGCAACCGCCGCGCGCTGATTCTCTCCCGTGTTATTGAAGACCAAGGCAAGATGTTAAGCGCGATCCTGATCGGTAACAACATCGTCAATATCTCTGCCTCCTCTCTGTCGACCATCCTGGTCACAAAGCTCTTGGCAGGCACCGGACTCGCTGCCGTGGCTGCCGGTATTTCCACCGGTATCCTGACGTTGATTGTCCTGGTCTTTGGTGAGATTACCCCCAAGACCTGTGCCACCATCCATTCTGAACGGATTGCTCTCAGGTACGCGCGCATCATCTATATCTGGATGACGATCGCCACACCACTGATCTTCATCATGAACAATCTCTCCATGGGAATCCTGTTTCTGATGCGGGTCGACCCCAATGACCGTTCCGAATCCTATACGGAAGAAGAGATCCGTACCATCGTGGAAGTCAGCCACGAAGATGGTGTCATTGAGCCAGAAGAGCGTGAAATGATTAACAATGTATTCGACTTTGGAGACGCTACTGCCAAGGATATCATGGTGCCAAAAGTAGACATGAGCTTCCTGAATGTCAACGCAAGCTACAATGATATGATAGAACTGTACCGGGAAAACAAATACACCCGTTATCCGGTATACGAAGACTCGACAGACAATGTCATCGGCATGATCAATGTAAAAGATCTGCTGCTCTATGAGGACCGGGAGCATTTTGATGCGCGCAATATCATGCGCAGTGTCCTCTATGCGCATGAACACAAAAAAAGTTCTGATCTTCTGTTAGAGATGAAAAAAAGTTCCACGAACTTAGCCATCGTACTGGACGAATACGGTGTCACCTCCGGCATGGTCACGGTGGAAGATCTCTTGGAAGAGATCGTCGGAGATATCCGGGACGAATATGACGAAGATGAAGAAAAACTCGTCACACAGTTCTCCGACTTAGAATATCTGGTCGCCGGTGCCATGAGCTTAGACGATATCAATGACTATCTGGAACTGGACAAAAAAGATCTGCGTCTGGAATCCGAAGACTATGATTCCATCGGCGGTATCATCATCGGTCTTTTAGACCATCTGCCGGAAGTGGGCGAAGAAGCCACCACAGAAAACGGTATCCGTCTGGTGGCGGAATCGGTGGAGAAAAACCGCATCAATCAGGTGCATATCTATCTGCCGGAGCCAAAAAAAGAAGAAGAGATTTCTGAAGAAGAATAAGCAAGGAGGAACGATCCCATGGGAACTATATTTCGATTTCACACAGATGTGGATACCGATCAGATCATCGCATCACAGTATCTGCTCTTTCCAACCATAGAGGAGATGAAAACACATACTTTTGAATCTCTCGACCCGGATTTTGCATCAAAAGTAAGACCTGGTGACTTTGTGGTGGCCGCTGAGAATTTTGGCTGTGGCTCTTCGAGAGAGCAGGCGCCAAGTGTCCTGAAAGCACTTGGTGTCAAGGCAGTGATCGCCAAATCTTTTGCCCGCATCTTCTACCGCAACGCCATCAACATTGGACTTCCTGTGATCGTCTGTAAAGACCTCTATGACCATGTCTCAGACAAAGACGAGATGGAACTGTCCCTGACAGAAGGGATCGTACGTGCCAATGGGCAAGAGTATGTCTGCACCAAGCTTCCGCCTTATATGCAGGGCATCTTAGATCAAGGCGGATTGATTGCATCACTGAACAGGGAGGAGCAGTAACGATGGGAATGACAATGGCAGAAAAGATCATCTCGTGTGCAGCAGGCGTGGACGAAGTCCATGCAGGCGATATTCATACCGTGGAGGTGGACCAGCTCTTAAGCAATGACGGCACCACACATCTTACGATAGATATGTATCATCAAAAACTAAAACATCCGCACATCGCAGATGTGAAAAAATTAGTCTGGGTTGTGGATCACAATGTACCTTCCGACAGTCCCAAGACCGCCGCATCACAAAAAAAGATGCGGGATTTTGCCAAAGAACATGGCATTACTTTTTATGAGGGACAAGGTGTCTGCCATCAGGTGATGATGGAAAACCATGTGCGCCCTGGGGAACTGATCTTTGGAGCGGACAGTCATACCTGTGCGTATGGCGCTCTGGGTGCTTTTGGAACCGGTGTGGGCTGTACGGATTATCTCTATGCCATGGTGACGGGCAAATCCTGGGTGCTTGTCCCGGAGACACTTCGTTTTCATCTGACAGGAAAGCTTTCTAAGGGTGTCTATGCGCGGGATCTGATCCTGACGATTATCGGCCAGATCGGAGCCAATGGGGCCAATTATAAAGCGATGGAATTTGTCGGAGAAGGGTTAAAAACACTGAATATGAGTGATCGGATCTCCATCTGTAACCTGTGTGTGGAAGCGGGAGCAAAGACGGCGCTGATGGAAGTGGACGAGATCGCGATGGAGTACCTGCATGCTCATGGAAGGGAACCGAAAGCTTGTTTTCAAAGTGATGAAGATGCTGTCTTTGCACAGACGTATGAGATTGATCTTGGATCTATCATACCGATTGTGGCAAAGCCGCATTTTGTAGATAATGTATGCCCGGCTAAGGAGGCTGTGGGGATACGGATTGATGAGGCGTTTCTTGGCTCCTGCAACAATGGGAGGATCGAGGATCTGCGGGCGGGCGCTGCGCTGATCAAAGGGAAAAAGGTGCATCCTCTGGTGCGGTTTTTGGTGGTGCCGGCGAGTCAGGCGGTGTATCAGGAGGCGTTAAAAGAGGGGATTATTGACACTTTTATGGAAGCAGGGGCGATTGTGATGAATCCGAACTGCAGTGTGTGCTGGGGGAGCTGCCAGGGAGTGATCGGAGAAGGGGAGACTTTGATCAGTACGGGGACGAGGAATTTTAAAGGACGTGCGGGGCATAAAGATTCGTTTGTGTATCTGGCGAGCGCGGAGACGGTGACGGCGTCGGCGATTTGTGGGGAGATTGCGACGGCGGATATGGTGTAGGGCGACAGCGACGGACCCACCGCAAGGTGCGAAGATTGCCAGCCCGTCCGCCTTTGAACAGACCGACTTGCTGCAAGGCGGGGACTTGGAAATAACAAATGTCTGCATGGAATGTATCGGACAGTAGGTGGATATTGTTCGCCTCATTCGGACACGAGTGTCCGCCTGAGACGTACAATATCCACCTACTGTCCGCTCCAATCCACACAGCACTATTTGTTATTTCCAAATCCCCTTTGCAGCGAGCGGTCTGTTCAAAAGCAGACGGACTGACAACCTTCACACCTTGCGGTGGGTCCTGGGTGTCGCGGGATGATAGATAATTTTTGTTATGTGGAAGGGCAGGTATGAATCTATGAATGATAAATTTAGTGGGAAGATTTGGGTGTTGGGTGATGATATTGATACGGATATTATTATTCCAACGGAATATCTGGCGCTTAAGACGGTAAGGGAAATGGCGCCTTATGCGTTTTCGCCGCTGAGACCGGAGTTGGCGGGGCAGATTGAAAAAGGGGATATAATTGTGGCGGGGAAGAATTTTGGGTGCGGGTCTTCGAGGGAGCAAGCACCGGAGATTATTAAGGCGCTGGGCATTAAATGTGTGATTGCCAAGTCGTTTGCACGGATATTTTTCCGAAATGCGATCAATAATGGGCTGCTTTTGATTGAGAATGGTGCTCTTCAGGATGTAGTGACAGAAGGGGATCAGATCGAGGTGGAGGTCAATGCACAGATTACTTATCGGGGAGAGGCGTATCCGATTGCTTCTCTTCCGCAGAATCTGGTGGATATTATTGATGCGGGCGGGCTGGTGAAGGCGATGCGCCGGCTGAATGGACTGGAGGATTGAATCATGGGACAGACAATCATTGAGAAAATTGTAAGCCGTAATGTGGGACATGAGGTGAGACCGGGGGATATCGTGACGGTCTCGGTGGATCGGGTGATGATTCATGATATTTTTATTCCTTTTGTGGCGGATAAATTTGAAGAGATGGGATTTCAGAGGATCTGGGACTCGGATAAGGTGGTCTTGATCTATGATCATCTGGTGCCGGCGAGTCAGGTGGATGATACCAGGCATTTTCGTGTGGGGGATGCGTTTGTGGAAAGGTATGGAATGACGCATGTTCATCGAAGTGACGGAATCTGTCATCAGTTGATGACAGAGGCGCTCTATGTGAAACCTGGGGATATTGTATTTGGTACAGACAGTCATACGACTACTTATGGCTGCGTGGGTGCGTTTTCTTCGGGGATTGGATATACGGAGATGGCAAGTATCCTGGGGACTGGCACAATGTGGATTAAGGTGCCGGAGACGATTCGGGTGCTGATCGAGGGGGAACTGCCTTCTCATGTTACCTCCAAAGATATCATCCTTCGGCTGATCGGGGATCTGAAAGCGGATGGCGCTACTTATCAGGCGCTGGAATTTTGCGGGGATACGGTGGAGCAGATGAGTGTGGCAAGCCGGATGACGATGGCGAATATGGCGATCGAGGCCGGGGCAAAATGTGCGCTGTTTACGCCGGATGAGAAGACTGCTGAGTATTGTCAGATTACTTTGACCGATCAGGAGCGCTCCTTGGTTGGTGATCCGGATGCTTCTTATATCCGTACGCTTCACTATAGGGCTGAAGATTTTGTTCCTGTACTGGCATGTCCGTCCCAGGTGGACAATATTCATCCTGTCAGCGAATATGCAGGGACTCCTATCGATCAGGTCTTTATCGGTTCCTGTACCAATGGACGGCTGGAAGACTTGCAAAGAGCCGCCGCGATCTTAAAAGGAAAAAAGGTCGCTCCGTTTGTGAAACTGATTGTCACTCCGGCCAGCCGTAAGATCTATCAGGAGGCACTGGCTGATGGCACATTGTCTGTCCTGGCTTCTGCCGGGGCTATGATCACACACCCTGGCTGTGGCCTCTGCTGTGGCCGTACAGGCGGTATCTTAACAGATGGCGAACGTGTCGTCGCGACCAATAATCGTAACTTCCTGGGGCGTATGGGCACCTCTAAGGTGGAGATTTTCTTAGCTTCTCCTGTGACGGCTGCGGCTTGTGCGGTGGCTGGGAAGATTGCAGCGCCGTAGACTGGAAGATAAGGAGGTCGACACATGATGCGAAAAGTCATGATTGTGGAAGATGATCCGGTGATCCGGGGAGAATTGATGCTTTTATTAAAAAATGAAGGATATCTCCCGTTGGCAGTGACGGATTTTACAACGATCAAAGAGCAGGCAGAGCAGTTTGCGCCAGATCTGATCCTTTTGGATATCAATCTGCCTGCCGTGGATGGCTTTTCGGTCTGTGCCGACCTTCAGATGTCAGGAAGTGCACCGATTATCTTTGTGACAAGCCGGGACGCAAGTCTTGATGAAGTGAAAGCGCTCAGTCTTGGAGCAGATGATTATATCACCAAGCCTTATACCATTCCTGTTCTGCTGGCCCGGATGAAAGCAGTTCTTAGAAGAAGTGAAAAGAACTCCCTGGCATCGGATGTGTTGGAAGCCAACGGACTCAGGCTTTATCTGACCAAAGGCATGGTATCTTCTTGTGCGGGGAGCACGATGCTGACACGCAACGAACTGCAGATCCTGGCCTGTTTGATGGAGCACGCCGGAGAGATCGTCTCCCGCGCAGACTTAATCGAAACACTCTGGGAACGTCAGATCTATATTGATGACAACACGTTAAGCGTCAATGTCACCAGACTTCGCACAAAACTCAGGGAGCTTCAGCTTCCGGACCTGATCAAGACCCGCCGGGGAATGGGGTATCAATTATGACTATTTTGGAATTTTTATCAGACCGTCTGAGATCTATGATCCTTCAGGCGGTTTTTATCATGGCCGCAGCACTTTTTTTATTGGCAACCGGCACACAGGCAGGCATTGTGATCCTGCTCCTTCTGATCTGTTTTTTATTCTTTTTTGCCACACAGACACTTAAGTACCTGTCATGCCGCTTAAAACTTGCAGAACTGGAAAACATCCTCGAAGGTCTGGATCAAAAATATCTGTTTACTGAATGTATCCCCAGAGGCAGGACAATATATGAACGTAAGTTTACAGAACTCTTTCGTCGTGCCGGGATGTCCATGATTGGCGCAGTCTCTGACGCAGAGGCTGCCAAGCGGGAATACCGGGAATATGTGGAGAGCTGGGTCCATGAGATCAAGACTCCCATTACAGCGGCCAATCTGATCTGCCGGACGGTGGACGCCACGACCAGGCAAAAGCTTCTAAAGGAACTGGCACAGATCGAAGCACAGATCGAACGGGTACTGTTCTATGCGCGTGCAGAGCATCCGGAAAAGGATTTTCTGATCCGTCAGCATCTGCTGTCTGATCTTGTTAAGCAGGCTATCTCCCAGCACCGGACGCTTCTGATCCAGAGTGGTGTGCGCATGGAGACAAAGGATTTGGAGCAGATGGTATTTACCGACAGCAAATGGACCATCTTTATCCTAGGCCAGCTTTTGCAAAATGCAGCCCGCTACAAAAGTGCACATCCTCAGATCAGCCTGTCCGCCGAGCCGCTTGGCAGCCAAGTCATACTCAGGGTAACAGACAATGGCATCGGTATCCCCTCTCATGAGCTTTCCCGCGTCTTCGAGCGGGGCTTTACAGGCAGCAATGGACGTGCCCTGGGCGGCTCTACAGGCATGGGACTGTATCTGTGCAAAAAACTTTCCGCCCTGCTGGAGATCCGCCTTCAGATCGATTCTACGGAGGGCAGCGGAACTTGTGTATCCCTCACCTTTCAGACCAGAGAAAACCTTACAAAAATGTAAGAAACATCCATACGACTTCGATAGGAGAAGCCCTGTCTTTGGTGTATGATAACACTATCAGAAAAGGAGGCAAGCCTATGCTGCAAGTCAAAAACATTGAAAAATATTATGGAAATAAAAATCAAGTTACCAAAGCCTTAGACCGCGTAAGCTTCGACGTCGCAGACGGAGAGTTTATCGCGATTATGGGAGCGTCCGGAAGCGGCAAGACCACGCTTTTAAACTGCATCTCCACGATTGATACCATAAGCGCCGGAAGTATCCTTTTGGATGAAGTGGATCTGTCTGACCTCTCCGAGAAAAAACTGGCCCGGTTTCGCCGGGAACGGCTTGGCTTTGTCTTTCAGGATTTTAACTTACTGGATACTTTGACGATCGAAGAAAATATCGGCCTTACCCTCTCTCTCAACCATAAAAATCCCAAAAGCGTACAGACCAAGGTGGAAAAGATTGCACGTACTCTTGGCATCACTGATATATTAAAAAAATTTCCCTGTCAAGTCTCCGGCGGGCAAAAGCAGCGCGCCGCCTGTGCCCGCGCAATGGTAGCCGGACAGTCTCTCTTGCTGGCCGACGAACCGACAGGAGCGCTCGACTCCAAAGCCTCTAAAAATCTGCTGGAGATCATGACCAAGATGAATCAGGACATGAAAGCGACGATTCTTATGGTGACACACGACGCCTACAGTGCAAGCTATGCCAGCCGCGTGCTGTTTCTAAAAGACGGGCGGCTGTTTAATGAGCTGCAAAAAGGAGGCCGTCCCCGTCCGACGTTCTATCATGAGATCCTGGATGTATTAGCCGCGCTGGGAGGTGATATCAGTGACGTTATCTAAATTATCTCTTAGAAATGCCAGACGGCAGACCGGGGACTATCTGATCTATTTTACCACGATTGTGCTGGCTGCAGCGCTCCTCTATGCCTTTAACGGGCTGGCGTTCTCCTCAGAACTGTTGACGCTCTCAGAATACATGGAAGTACTTCCGATGATGATTGTATTTGCAAGCATCGTCGTTGTAGGTATCTTTGGCTGGCTGGTCTCCTACGCCACAGGATTTATGCTCTCCCGCCGCAGCCGGGAACTGGGCACCTATATCCTGATCGGCCTGGAAAAACGAGAAGTAGCCCGTCTGTTTTTCCTGGAAAATCTGATCGTAGGCGGATTTGCTTTTGCACTTGGCCTTCTATGTGGCAATCTGCTCTACCAGGCGCTGCGTGCGATCTTACTTGCCCTTTTTTCATGTCCTTATCATTTTACACTTGCTTTCTCTTTCCAAGCAGCCGGACTTACTTTTGTCTATTTTACTATGATCTATCTGCTGGCTCTTATAAAGAGCCGCAAGCGTATCTGCCGCCTTAAGATCTATGACCTGATCTATTTCGACAGACAAAATGAACATGTGGTTGTAGAAGGCAGCAAGACACGGCAGAGACTCTTTTTATGTTCCATCGTACTTGCTATCGCAGGAACTTTTCTCCTGCTAATGGGAAATGCAATCATTGGAATCTTAGGCGCCGGATGTGTGATCCTCTTTTTGTATCTTTTTTTCCTCACCTTTGCTTCCAGCGTGCCAGCCTTTTTTGACAGGAAACCTTCCAGAAAATATAAGCGGCAGAATCTTCTGATCTACCGCACGCTGACTGCCAAGCTCGCCACTATGGGAATTGTGATGGCGACGATCTCGCTGCTCTTTACTGCCACCCTGATGTCCGAAGGCACCGGCCTGATCTTCTGGGGACTCTTTACCGGGCGGACGGCAGAAAATGCCTGTTTTGACCTCTATATCGGATCTGAGGAAGCAGAGGGGATTTCCCATGAATATCTGGACTATATCGAAGAACATATCCCGGTGGAACAGTCCCTGCTCTATCGCGTCTGTCAGGAAGAGAAGGGAGAGTTTACGGATTATTTAGAAACCCATACCCGCTATTATCCCTTCTACCCCCAGGACTCTGTCATCACTTACAGCGATTATCAAGCGCTTCGCTCCATCGCCGGCTACCCAAGCGTCGAATTGGCATCTGGTCAATACCTGATCCACTGCCAGCGCTATCTAGAAGAGGCATTAGAAGACTTCTCTCACACCATCCGCTTAGGAGATACCACACTCACCCCCGCAGGCATCCACACAGAACATTTCCAGCAGGACTACGACAATGGCCGCGGATTTATCCTTGTCGTCCCGGACGAAGCAGCAGCTTCTCTTGCCGTTCACCACTATGCTTATGTCGCCAAGACTTCTGTCCCCGTTAACGAAACACACTATGAAGCCCTGAATACCATCCGCTGGCATCTTTGTGAAAATGTTAACAGATCCTACGACAGCCTCCGTACCAAAGCCCACGAAGAAGCCGAGGTCGCCGCCATGACCGCCATCACCATCTTTCCTCTGTACTTTTTGGCCCTGGCGCTTACTATGACCGCTGCTACAATCCTTACCATCCAGCAGCTTGGCGAGTGCAGGCACTATAAGATTCAGTATCAGCTTCTCCAAAAACTGGGCATGGAAAGACGCGAGATGGCACAGACTTTGCGCACCCAATTTGCAATCTACTACACCCTGCCCGCCATCCCGCCCCTTTTTATCAGTATCCCCTTCCTCCTGCACACCGCAGGCGCCACCGAGCCAGGCGTCATGACAGGCGTCTTCAGCCCCGCTATGATCATCCTGAGCACACTTTTACTGTTTTTCTTAATTTACTCCATCTACATCCTGATGGCCTACACAACCCTGAAACGCAACGTCCTCCCCGAAACTTTTTAAGCTTCACTGTGTCCGCTAACTTGTAAAATTGCCATTTTAACCGTTTCTTGATATAATAAACAGGACAAACTATTTTTGAGGAGGTATTTTTCCTAATGTATGATCTTATGAATAAAGATACGATTGCTGCATCTTTCCACAAGAAAAATAACAGATGGAATCTGTCAAAACAGTATACCCGACTTCCTCTTGGAAAGTTTGAGATCAATGGATGGTTAGAAGACAGAAAAGCCTACAAGCATAACCATCACTTAAAGCAGTTGATGATCGATTGCGGATGCGAGACGACAGAAGGATTTCTCAAAGTCACCCATGCGGCATCTGTCAATGACTCTTTCTGGGTAAAAAAAGAAGGGGAAGATGTCACATGGAATGAGATCTCCTTTTACAGAAATGATTTTAATGAAGTAATATCCAAATTGGCTTTTGAGGGACTTGGGTTATATGGAGTACAGATGAGCAGCACCTCTCCGGAGCTTACCACAGATGGGTCTTTTCGGAAATGCTGGAAAAAAGAAGCAGGGGAGATCTATCTGTACAAAAGGGGAATCTCAGGCGCTTTTAATGCCGGGCTGGAACCTTATTGCGAAGCACTCGCTTCTGAAATTATTCACCAAGCAGATCCTGACAGTGTCCAATACTCCGTTCTAAAATTTCATGGGGAAATTGCGACCAAATGCAAATCCTTTACCAATGAAGATATTGGATTTGTTCCATTAAGAAAACTGGTGGACCGAAACATCACATTAGAGGAACTGCTGGATTTTTTTGCCTCTCTTGATTGCAAAGAACAATTTCAGAGAATGCTTGTTTTGGATGCTATTACTTTTAATGTAGACCGACATCTTGGGAATATCGGCCTTCTGGTCAATAACGACACGCAAAAACCGATTGGTATCGCTCCAAATTTCGATTTTAATCTGTCCATGCTGCCTTATGTGACCGCGGAGGAATTTGAGCATATCGGCACAAAACTTCTGGATTATGGTCCGGCAATTGGAAATGATTTTACAAGAATCGGACAAAAGATGCTTACATCTAAGATCCGAAGAGAATTAATCAATCTGCAAGGATTCCAATTCTCATTCAGAGGAAATAAAGATTTTCCCCCATCAAGGATACAGATTTTGGAAGAAATGGTACAGCAGCAGATAAAAGCTATACTCAAAGATGACATTCTTTATACCAGAGACGTATTTGTCCCAAGGGAAACCATGGTACTCCCTGAAATCTTTGACAATACCAGGGAATTAGAAACGGCTTCCGCTTTCGTTGCGAAATTAAAGAAAAATACTTGTTTTTCTTCTGTTATGGAAGAGATTGAAGAAGACAATCATGTATGTGTGATTGCAACTATACATAAGAATAAAGATTTTATTAATATCAGAATCAAGATGGATGACAGGGAAATCTGTTGTGACAAAAACGGCATTGATACATCCGTCAATGTAATCTGTGAGGAATTTGCCGCTTTTTCTATCCTTTATGAATTTGTTTGCAGAACTGCAGATGAGCTTTTGGAAACTGTTCCAAAAGCCCAATAACATCTAATAATTCTCCCGGTACAACTCTTTTAACTGCGGATACAAATGGGTATAGATGTGGAATCGTTTTTCGTAGATCTCCGCATCTTCTTCCCGGCTTAAAAACTTCCGATGGACGGTCTTTTTCACCCTGGACTGCGCATCCTGCGCATCCCGAAACACTCCAATCCCCATCCCTGCCAGCAGCGCTGCGCCCACCGGCGCCATATCCTTGACATCTAAGACTACAATATCTCTCCCTGTCACATCCGCCTTGATCTGCGACCACACCTCACTCTTGGCTCCGCCACCCACCGCGCAGAACTCCCGGATCTCTTGCCCTGTCGCCTGTTCTGCCAAGCCGCAGAGCTGCCGAAGTCCATACGCCGCCCCTTCTAAGACTGCCCGGATAAAATCATCCCTCTTACTCTGCAAAGACATCCCAAAAAATACACCTCTGGCATAGGAATCCCACACCGGACTTCGCTCACCTTGCATATAGGGTAAAAATACAATCCCGTTGGCCCCCGGCGCCGAATGAAGCGCTGCGGTCTCTGTCATCAGATCATAGGCATCCTGGTGAAATGCCTCCGCGGCCGCCTTCAGATCTGTACAAAAGCAATCTTTTAACCATCGAAGCGAAGCCCCGGTATGAGACAACGCTCCCTGATAGATCCAGGCACCTTCGATCACATGACAGCGGTTGATAAACCCCTCATGAAACTTAGGCTGCGTCACACATACCGTCAGTACGTTTGTCGTTCCCACCGACTCGCACACATCGCCCGCATGGATGACCCCCGTAGCCAGAGAAGCACACGCCGTATCTCCGCCGCCTATCACCACCGGTGTCCCGTTGGGAATCCCTGCCTCGATCAGATCTTTCTCCAAAAGTTCTCCCACGACCTCATGAGACCTCATAAGAGGCGGCAGCTTTTCTCTCTCAATCCCGATAATCTCACACAGTTCTTCCGACCACTGATAGCCTCCCGTCGTCTCAAATAACGTCGTATAAGAAGCATTGGAATAATCCATGGCAAATCTTCCCGTCATCTTAACCGCCAGCAGCGTATTTACATGGCCAAAGCAGTAGATCTTCTTATAGATATCCGGGCAATGCCTCTTAATCCACAGCATGGAGGTGCCGGACATGGCTCCGGCCATTACATGATTTGCTGTGATCGCAAAAAGCTTCTCCTGCCCTACCTTTTCCCTGATCTCCTCCGCTTCGGCCATGCTGCGCTGATCCGAATACAGAATCGGATTGAAAAGCACCTGCCCGTCCCTGTCAAAAGCCGTCAGCCCCGGACACAGACAGGAGATCCCAATCCCCGCAATATCAGAAAGAGAAGAGACAAAAGACAGCCGCCTGACACAAGCAAGGACAGCTCTCCACATATCCTCCGCGTCCATCTGCTGATACCCAGGCCCATCCTGAATCAACCGATACACCTCACTGGCACTGCCCAGAAGATTGCCCTGTTCATCCACCACAGCCACTTTTACACTCGAAGTCCCTATATCAATGCCCAGCAAGTGCTTCGTATCCAATCCAATCTCCCCTCTTTCCCGTGTCCTGATCGGACAACATCCTAAAACTGGTCGTAATTCTTATCCTGTTCCAACTGCTCTAAAAGCTCCTTCGCCTCCTTCACACTATACCCTTCGTGAATAATATAACGAAGTGCAATCACAAGCGCCGTCACATCCTTATAATCCCACACAAACCTGCCCATAGTCACGCCGCCCACGCCGCAGTCCATCGCCTCTCTTGTCATCACCAGATAATCATCCAGCGTCTTGCACGCATCCCCGCCCTGGATCACCACACGAAACGTAGAAGGCACACAAGACACCACCTTCGCCATCGAATCTGGATCGCCCGTATACGTCGTCTTCACAATATCCATACCCAATTCACAGGCACTTCTCACACAATAAGCAATATTTTCCCAGGAAGTCCTCTGATCCGCCGGCACACTCTCCCCCTTCGGATACACATGCCCAATCAGCGGCATCCCCTTCGCCATACACTCCTCCGAGAACTTTCCAATCACCTCAAACTGCTCTCCCTGAAAATCCCCCAACGTCATAGCCCCCATCGAGATCGCATCCGCTCCCATCCGAATCGCCTCATCCACACTACCAAAGATCGTATCCTTCGTAGGCGCCACCGGCGAATAATTAGAAGCCTTCAAAAGAATCGACACTTTCCCCGCATGCTGCCACATACAATGCTCCGCAATCCCCTTCGTCATCGTCATCGCATCCGGTCTCCCCAGAATAATCTTATCAATCGTATCCTGAATCCCATGCAGCCCCGTCATCGGCGCAATCCCTCTCGAAATCGCATGATCCACCGTAATCGCCATCATCTTATTACTCTTCTTGTTCACCAATCTGCTCATCCGAACCTCTTTACCCAACATTGCCATAACTTATTTCTCCTTTTATAAAATATTTTATTTAACTCAAATCTCTTTTCCATATACAAGCCTAAGATCGCTCTTGTGCACCTACACCTGACAAGCCCAGGGTCTGCCGCAGGTATCGGCAGGCTTGGACCTACAGGTGTTCCTGTAAGACCCATTGAGCGTCGTCGGCACTTAACGAGCGCAAGCGGAACGCGCAGTCGCGAGTTTAGTACCGCTACAGGCGCTCACTAAGCGCGAGCGGGGTCTGAAAGGAACACCTGTAGGTTCGAGACTGCCGATGCCTGCGGCAGACCCGTCACTTCTCACGGCTCAATCATAATCTTAAGCCCCGCCCCACTCTTATTCATCTCATACGCCTCCACAAATTCATCCAGCTTATACGTATGCGTCGCAATCTCATCCAGGTTAATCTTCCCCGTCTTCACCATCTCTGCTGCTGCCAGATAATCACTTCTCTTATACGCTGTCGATCCGCACACATTCAGTTCATTATAATGAATCGTATTCGCACTGATCACCGACTCTCCAGTCCCTGCAAATCCCGCAAACAGGCACACCGTCCCGCCTTTCTTACAAAGCTCCAGATTCTGCTGCACAATCGCCGGCACCCCAATCGCCACGATGACTACATCCACTCCAAGACCACCTGTCTCCTCCATCACAATCTTCTTCAGATCTGCTTTTGTCGGATCCACAATCACATCTGCCCCTAAAATCTTTGCCTTCCCTCTGCGGAACTCATTCGGCTCACTCACAATCACCTTACTGGCACCTGCGATCTTAGACAACTGAATATGCATCAGCCCAATAGGACCTGCGCCCACCACAAGCACCGTATCATTAAAACCAGTCCCCGCGTTGTGCAGCCCGCGGATACAGCACGCCAGAGGTTCAATCAGCGCTCCCGCCGTAAAAGAGACATGTTCCGGAAGTTTCACCACATTGTCGGCTGCTATACAACTTGCTGGTATCCGGATATACTCCTCAAATCCCCCATCATACTGATACCCAATCGCCGTACGGTTCATACACGCATTTTCCCGGCCACTTAGACAGCTTGCACAGGAGCCACAAGGGATCACATTGGCAATGGAAACCTTCTCTCCCACAGCATACCCTTTGACATCCTTTCCGACCTCTTCGATCAAGCCGCACATCTCATGCCCGATCACCGACGGATACCTCACATCTTTGGTCTTTTTTCCTTCCAGAATCCGAATATCCGTACCACAGATCGCCGCCTTTTTCATCTTCAGCAAGATCTCATCATTCCCGATCACCGGCCTGTCAATCATCTGAGGTCCAAATTTATTAGCTCCCTCCAAAACTACCGCTTTCATTTTCATTGTAAAATCTTCTCCCCTTCCCGAACTCTAGTTTGCTTTCTTCTGGAACAGTTTTAACAGCAGATTCTGCAGCGTATCCAGATAAGTAGCCAGTATAATAATCAAACCAATCGCGATAAACTGATAAAAGGTATCCATACCAATGACAATCAGTCCAATCTTCAGAGCTGATATGGTAAACGCTCCCAGAACCGTACCCAAGATCGAACCCTTACCTCCGGCCAGGCTCGTGCCGCCCACGGCTGCCGCTGCAATCGCCATGGTCTCAAATCCATCACCGGCCGTAGGCTCTCCTGTACCAAGCCTTGCCAGAGTCACCATACCCGCCATCGCAGCCCCGATAGAACACATGATATAAGCGATCATCTTATAGCGCTCCACATTGATTCCCGACATCCTGGCCGCATCCTCATTCGAACCTATGGCATAGATATAGACGCCTGCACGTTTCTTAATCAGGATCACGGCAAAGATCACGGCCAGCAACAAAAGATAGATCATATTCATACGCACGCCCCGTACGATCTGAAACTGAAAAGCATTCCTGTACGCGCCCTGGATATTTAAGACCGGCTGCCCGCCGCTGACCACATAGGCAATCCCGCGGAAGATCTGATTAGTTCCAAGCGTTGCGATAAACGGCTGCAAGTGCATCCTCGTCACCAAAAATCCATTGATAGATCCGATCAGCGCCCCCACCAAAAGCCCAAGGAAAACCGTCGGCACCACAGATATCCCGGCTGCAGACAATTTGGCGCAAGTCACAATCACGACAGCCATCGTAGAACCGACCGACAAGTCAATCCCGCCCGTGATAATCGCCACTGTAATCCCACAGGCCAAAAATCCATTGACTACACCCTGATTGACAATATCGATCAAGTTATCATACTGAAAATATCTGGGACTTAAGACCGAAAACACCACAATAATCAAAAACAAGGCAAATAAAGTTGTAATAGATCTCTGTAATTTCTTCATCTTTTCTCCTAAATTAAGTTCCGCAACTTCCCTCCCAAGCCCCCGTACCTGGGAGAATTTTCTGCCGCTTTCGCGTCATTAAATCCTCCCTGGGCTTGTCTGATCCATTGCTGTTTTTATACATTACCTGACGCTACCGCATGGGATAAGATACCGACCTCACTGAACTCGCTGCGGTCTGTCAAAGTCGCACTCATACGTCCCTCTCTCATCACAATAATCTGATCACTCATCCCGATCACCTCCGGCAGCTCTGAGGAAACCATGATAATCCCCTTCCCCTGCGCCACAAACTCTTCCATCAGCTTATAGATCTCCGCCTTTGCTCCCACATCCACACCCTTCGTAGGTTCGTCAAAGATTAAAATCTCTACATTAGTAGCCAGCCATTTGGCAATGATCACTTTTTGCTGATTGCCTCCAGAAAGATCTAATGTCCGATGTTCCGGATTGCGGATATTTAATTTGACAGATTCCGCATACGCATCAAAATTTTCCTTCATCGCCTTCTCATCCAAAAGCCCCAAAGGCTTCCTTCCAAATTTACCCATACTGGGAATATTCACATTTCTGTTATTAGACATAGACGGGATAAATCCCTCCCGCTTTCTGTCCTCAGAGATCAGCCCAATCCCATACTTCATAGCATCCTCTGTAGAACGAATCTCGATTTTCTTTCCATTCAGATAAAGTTCTCCCGCATACAACGGGTCTACTCCGAAGATCGCCCGCATCACCTCCGTACGCCTGGCACCCACAAGCCCCGAAAACCCCACGATCTCGCCTCTATGTACCTGAAAAGAAATATCCCGAAACGTCATCCCCGTCAGATTCTTCGCCTCAAAGATCACCTGACTCTTATCCACACAAAACGGACTTAACCGCTGCGCATAACTAGACACATCCCGGCCCACCATCATATGAATCAAATCTTCTTTTGTAATCTCCTTCATCTCTTTGGTATCAATACAACACCCATCCCGCAAAACCGTCACCCGGTCACAGATCTCAAACAACTCATCCAACTTATGACTAATAAAAATAATCGTAATCCCCTTCTCCTTCAGTCCCCGGATAATCTCATACAATTTCTCAATCTCCGGCACAGAAAGAGCAGATGTAGGCTCATCAAAAGAAATAATATTCGCATTAAAATAAAGAGACTTGGCAATCGCCATCATCTGCAGATCCCCCACTCCAAGCCCCATCACCGAATCACGGCTTCGAATCGAACACCCCAGCTCCTCCAAGATCCTGTCGCATTTCTCATATACATCCTTATAGTCCAAAAATCCATATTTAGACATCTCAAATCCTAGCGCAATATTCTGACCAACTGTCAGATTCTCCACCACCTGCACCTCCTGGTGCACCTTAATAACCCCCTGCATAATCGCATCATAAGTAGAGTGGAACCCAGTCTCCTTTCCATCCACATACACACTGCCAGAAGTAGCCTGATACACCCCATGCAAAATATTTAACAAAGTAGATTTCCCGGCCCCATTCTCCCCCAGAATCGCATGAACCTCCCCCTTTCTGACAGAAAACGAAATATCCGATAACGCCACCACTCCAGGAAACTCCTTCCGAATATGCTCAAACTGAATATACCCCTGCTCCAAACAACCACTCCTCTCTGCTCTTCTCTATCCACTCCATCCTCAAAACCAACAAATACCGCACCTCAGAATCCTCCCTCTATCCCCCTCAGGAGCCACATTGCCGCCCCAACCCCGGGGGCCGTCACAAAACAAGTGGGTTGGTCCTGATGAAATAGTGCTGTGTGGATTGGAGCGGACTGGCTGTGAATATGGTTCGCCTCAAGTGGACACCCCACGTGTCCAAATGAGACAAACCATATTTGCAGACTGTCCGATACATTCCATCTAGACATTTCAACCAGACCAGCCCGCCTGTTTTACGACGTCTCTGTCGCCTATTCACAATATTCCCGTCACTATTCAACCGTCGGATCCGTCCACCCAATCAGCTCTGCATCATCCGTATCAATGTTCTTCGCATCTACTGCCATCGACGGGGTCCAGATCACCTTCGGCATCGTCTGCCCCAGCATCACTCTCGTCGTTACCTCACTCGCCATCATTCCCTCATAATATGGAAACATCGAGATCGTAGCCGACAGCTCATTATTATGAATCGACTCATACGCCTCATCCGTACCATCCGCGCCGATCACAAAAATATCCTCATTCAATTTTAAGTTTGCCTCTTTAACCGCCTCTACTGCACCCAACGCCATCACGTCATTGTTGCAGAAGATAATCTTCAGATCATCATATGTCTTTAAAAACGTAGCACATACGTCCTTCGCCTTATCACGATCCCAGTCTGCATTCTGCTGATCCACAACCTCGATCTCAGAACCAAGCGCCTGCAGTTTCTCTACAAAACCATTGGTACGATTCTTCACCACATCGGTTCCTGCCAGCCCCATGATGATCGCTACCTTTCCAGAACCCACATTAACATCTGCCCACTCTGCAGCCTGCTCACCTTCAGCATAAGAATTAGGACCCACAAACATATCTGCTCCATTAAACTCATTGTTGACTGCGATAGTAGGAATCCCATCTTCATGTGCCACTTCCACACCCTCTGTACAGTTAGAAGTGGATATCGGAGAGATCATAATTACATTGGCTCCGCTTCGGATCTGATCTTTCATCACGGCCAGCTGTCCTTCCGTATCTGCCTCATTTAGCGCAGACTGCACATCGATGGTCACACCGCTTAATCCATTTTCATTTTCAAACGCAATCATATCCTTGTAACCATCTCTTAGAGCCGTCCAGTACACATTGTCCTCTGTACGAATATTTCCAGCAATGGCAAATGAAGCATCACTCGTCGGAACTGCACCCAAGTTCTCTCTCATCTCCTCAAATGTCCAAGTCTCTGAGATCGCCAGTGGATCAAACGCATTGTTGGTATCGCCCCACCCGTCTGCAAACTGGGCAATCGACCCCGTCGCTTCACCAGCGCTTTCCGAAGCATCTGCGCCTGTATCTGTGCTCTGCGTCTCCTCCTGCGTCTGTGAAGAATCTGTACTCTCACTGCTGCTCGCCGCCGAATCACTAGAGCCGCCACAAGCACTTAAAGAAGCCGCCATGGCCATAGCAACCAACACTGCCAATAACTTTTTGTTTTTCATCTTCTTACCCTCCTGAAGTAATATTATGTTAACTAATCAATAGTAACCCATAGAAACTCTACACTCTTTGAAGCGCTCTAGCCGGATTTTCCTGGTTGATCATACGGATCATATCCTCCGTAAAACCGGATTCCAAAAGCAGCGGTATAAAATGTGTCAGGATATAGTCCATCCCCACATTTCCCCCATAAGACTTCAACCGATCCACTGTAGGATCTGTAGAGATCAACAACTGTCTCAGATGTCCCCGTTCTACCATATGCCGCATCAGTTTCACCTCAGAAATATTATTGTGAAACTCAAACAGTGTGAGTGTATCATACTCCAGATACACTCCCGTATCCGCAATCGCCTCATGAATCCCATAATCCTCCACCTGACGATCCACATGACAGATCAAGATCCGCTCCGAAGGCAACCCAATCTCATGAAGCAGCCGTATCGCATCCAGCGCTCCCTTCCCATACTCCGTATGAAGCATCAAAGAAGCTCCGCCAGCCACTGCAGCCCTGCCGGCCGCCCGAAGAAGCACCTCTGTCCTGCCAGCCACTCCCTCCTCTGTCAACATCGCCTTCACAAGCCCTGCCCGGATATCCGTCCGATGCTCCGGCAGCTCATAATGTCCGCCTTGATACATCCCCTCCGTCAACTCCGAAGTAAAAAGCCCTGTCAGCTCCTCCTCCCCCATCGTCCAGATCCAGTGATTGCTCTGATAAAAACTAGGGATATGATATCCTGTCGTCGCAATAATCTGCACCCCGCTCATCCGGGAAGCCGTCCGAAGCGCCAACGCATCCCTTCCTGTCGCCAGAGGATTCGCATCCACCAATGTCTTCCCGCCCGCCTTCTGATACAGACAAAGCTCCCGAATCGATGCCTCCAGATTACAAATCCGTATCAAAGGATTCGTCGTAAGTGCCGGTGTCTCCACAATATACACATGCTCATGCGGCTGACAAACCCCCATCTCAGAAATCTCCACATCTCCAGTCACACTCGTAAAATACTCCGCCAAGCTCTCATCCCCTTCCTGTCCCTTGTTACTAATACTTATACCACTTTTAAAAAATTTTTTCAATATTTATTTTAATTTTTGTAATTTTTTTTCAAAATATTCTCCATTTTTGTAAACTTCCACCATTCATCTACCAAAATCACCCATTATATTTGCCATATTATCCCACTATCAAAAAATATTTTTCTATTTATTCCTATTATATTCCTATTTTCTGTAATATTTTTTCATAAAAAGCAAAAAAATAATAGGCCCACAAGCCTACTGTCATCACTCATCGCCTACCCCTCCACTCCTACATCCCCAGGGCCAGCCGCCCTGTTTTGCGGCTGGCCCGTCGCCTTCTTTTAATACTTCCTCCCCGCCGTCGCATTCCGCGTCCTCTGTATCGCCTCATACGCCTTATCATAATCCAAAAAAGATACAATCGACACCAGCGAATCAATCACTGACAACTGCGCAATCCTCGCCGTCACCGACTCCGACTTAAACACCGTCTCCTTCGTAGACGTCATCAATACATAATCGCACTGCTTCAACATCGGTGATTTCCCATAAGTCGTCAGCCCAATCGTCACTACCCCATGTTCCCTGGCATTTCTCAGACAGTCGATCAAATTCCGATTCGTTCCCGAATGAGAGATCCCGATCGCCACATCTCCTTCCTCCAAAAGAGCCGACTCCATCGCCTGCACATCCACATCCATCTGTACCGTACAGCGAATCCCAATCTTTAAAAATTTATGCATCGCATCCATCGCCACCATCAGGCTTCCGCCTGAGCCAAAAAACACCACCCGTTTCGCCTGACAGATCGCGCGCGCTGCCATCTCTAACTCCCTCATATTCAAGATATTGATCGTCTCCTCCAGCGTCTCAATCTCCGAACGAATCACCTTCCTAGCGATCTGCGAAGGAGTGTCTTCCCTTTCCAACGAAGTATTCAGATGCTTATAGGGCACTATCGCATCCTGCGCCAGATTGATCTTCAGATCCTGATAGCCCTTATACCCTACACTTCTGCAAAAACGTACCACAGTAGCATCACTGACCTTTGCCTTCTCCGCCAGCTCCGTCACAGTGTAGTCAAGCACTTCCATATAATTTTCCAGCACATAATCCGCTACTTTCCTCTCCGAGCCTGTTAAAAGTTTGATCTTACTCTGGATGCTGGTCAGACAAGATACACGATCCATATATTCCTCCCCGATTCTCCACTACCGTATCGGCGGCCTGTCCTGCTCCGCCAGTTCAATATTTTCTCCTGCTATCCACAGCAGATTTTCAATCTCTTCCATAGGCAGGTCCAGATACAGCGACAATTCTTCCGGCGTCACCTGTCTGCCCAGATCCTCTGTCAGTTCCCGGATGGAATCCGCCAGACGATTCAGCTTCACTGTGATCTGCTCTCCCATGTTCTTAGAACCCTCCTGCTCATCGAGAGCCGCACGAATCGCCCGGTGAATCTCCCGGTCTAAGTGAGCCTCCAAAGATAACTCTTCCTCTTTAAGCCCCAGCGTATGAAGCCCGATCATCAGCCCCAGATTTCCCTCCTGCACCAGATCCTGAATCAAAAGCCCCCGATGCGCATAGATCTTCGCAACAGGAAGCACCCGCTCCATACAGTGCTCCGTCAAAAGTTCTCTTGCCTGCTGCTCCCCATCGGCTGCCCGCTCTGTCAATGCAGCAATCTCCTCTGCTCTTAGCTTTCTTACGTGCTGCAAATCTTGCTTATATTTTCTAAGAAAATCCTGCTCCTCCTGTGTATAGGGCTTTTCCTCCACCTGTATCAGCGGAAGTTCCACTCCTTCCACCTGAATCTTCTTAGAAGCCAGATACGTATAGACCATCGCCTGCTTTTTTGGCTCTATGTTCATCTCCTGAAAAAATTCCTGCACTTCCTCTTTGGTCAGTCTCCCGTCCCTTTGCTCCGCGCTGGCGCTCAAAGCCGCCAAAGCCGTACGAAATCTGCTCTGTTCATCCATCTTCTATCTCCTCCCTGTCTCTTCCCTCATCTGATTAAGAGATATGATAAATACCGTTGAGATCACAAAGACAAAACCTATAAAATCAATAGACTGAAATTCCACTTTCAGCCACGCAACTGAAAAAACAGTTGCCGCCACTGGCTCAATACACGCTAACATGCTGGCACTCGAAGCTCCTACAAGCTTGACTCCTGTCAGATAAAAATCGAACGCAAAAATAGTCCCAAACAGCACGATAAATCCCAAAGCAAGGATTGTCTGTCCATCCACCAAAGGGTGCAGCCTCCAGGGATTCATCAAAAACATCAGCACGAGGCCTCCTATCAACATTCCCCATCCAAGCGTCAGCAATGTGGAATATTTTCTCATCAGTCCTGCCGGCTGAAGCGTATAGACCACGAGTGTCACCGCAGATGTAATCCCCCATACAAGCGCTTTGGCCGGTATCGCAAGTTCTGACAGATGTCCATGGGTCGCCAGTATAAATGTCCCAAACATCGAACAAAATAAAGCGATCAGTTCATAACGCTTTGGCTTTTTCCGGTTGCGAAAACAAAGGTACACAAGGATCAAAGCCGGACCTGTATATTGCAGTACCGTTGCCGTACCCGCATTGGAATATTGTATCGTTGTAAAATAAGAATACTGGCAAAGCATCATCCCAAAGATGGAAAAGACTAAAATATCCCGCCTTCCTTCCCTCTCTTTCCATACTGCCAGCACCTTTTTTCTCTGTCTGACCGCCAGATAAAGTAAAATCAGAAGTCCCGCCGAGGTTAGTCGGATGGGAACCAGCCAATCCGATGTCACTTTCTTATATTGAAATAAAAACTGTCCGCAGCTCCCGCATAGTCCCCACAAACAACCTCCGGTTAAAGTAAGGACAACTCCTAGTGCCTGTCTGTTCTTTTGCTCTTTCATACGCTCTCCTCTCGCACCACACCTTGCCCATACTCCTGCTTCCCCATCCATCATACTCTATCTGCTTGAAAAAATCCAGTCTCTTCTTAATCACCACTCAAAACAGCCCGCCCTGATGTCACATACTTCTTTTTTTATCATACACTGTTAGTAAAAGCTCTCAGGAGACTCTATATGGCAGATAAAATTGTAATAGATGCAGGGCACAATGGTCTAAATGACCCTGGCGCTGTCTACAATGGCCGCAGAGAAAGCGACGACGTTTTACGCCTGGCAATGGCTGTAGGCGAGATCCTTTCCCGCAATGGATATGAAGTAGCATACACCCGAACAGGAGATATCAACCAGTCCGTCACACAGAAAGCAAACTTTGCAAATGATGCAGATGCAGATCTCATGATCTCCATTCATCGGAACATGGCCACTTATCCGGGACAATACAATGGCGTACAGACTCTGCTCTACGATCAAGAAGGCATCAAGCAGCCCATGGCAGAGCGTATCAATCAAAATCTGGAAGGCCTGGGATTTCGCAACATTGGTATTGATCTGCGTCCGAATCTGGCAGTCCTAAGACGTACAGAGATGCCCGCTCTGCTTCTGGAAGTTGGATTTATAGACAGTGACACGGATAATCAGCTCTTTGACAGCCGTTTTCAAGAGATCGCGCAAGCCATTGCAGATGGCATTATGGACACCTTAAGCGCCGCGGATGACGATGACAGTGAGGATGATGCTTCCCGCTATTCCTATCGCCCCTCCTACCTGACAAACCCACAAGCCACTTCCTTTTCTACCTGGACTCCTGACCCGCCACAGTCACAGCCAACACCCCCACTCTATCGTGTACAAGTAGGCGCTTTTCACAACCTGCAAAATGCCATCGAATTAGAGCAAGAACTCAAACTTCTGGGCTACAACACTTGGATTGTCACTGTGTAGTCTCGATGAATATTTTACATTATGTCAACCTGTAATACTGCCGCAGCTCTAGTATTCCTGTTTCCAGCCAGATGGGACACTAGGTTGCGGCAGTATCTGTTGTCCGATTGCGCAGCCGGTTAAGCCTCTCACCGATCTTTTTTTCTGTTCCTAATTCTGTAGGATGATAAAATCTGCTCCCCGCGATCTCATCCGGCAGATACTGCTGTCTGACATAGTGTTCCGGATAATCATGCGCATACAGATACCCCACACCGCGTCCTAATTTCTCTGCCCCTTTATAATGCCTGTCCCTTAGATGTGCCGGCACCGTGGTAGTTGTGGTCTTTACCACATCCATCGCTGCAAAGACTGCACAGCCCGCCTCATTGCTCTTGGGCGCACATGCCACATAACACGCTGCATGGGAGAGGATGATCTGAGCCTCCGGCATCCCTACCCGTTCCACAGCCTGTGCTGCCGCCACTGCTAATACAAGCGCCTGCGGGTCTGCATTACCCACATCCTCAGAAGCACAAATCATGATCCTGCGGGCGATAAATTTAATATCTTCTCCCGCATACAGCATCTTTGCCAGATAAAAGATCGCTGCATCCGGATCAGACCCCCGCATACTCTTAATAAATGCGGAGATGGTGTCATAGTGATTGTCTCCCCCTTTATCATAGTGCACCGTCTTCTTCTGGATGCACTCAGAAGCCACCGAAAGCGTAATATGAATCCTTCCATCTGCTCCCGGCTCTGTGGTTAAGATCCCCAATTCCAACGCATTCAGCGCATTTCTCGCATCTCCCCCAGCCATATCTGCCAGAAAGTCAAGCGCCTCCTCATCCGCCTCAGCCTCATAAGCTCCCATGCCGCACTCCACATCGGTAAGCGCACGTCTTAGCAGGGTCTTGATCTCTTCTGTCTCCAATGCTTTCAGTTCAAAGATAATCGACCGGGAGATTAACGCCCCATTGACTTCAAAATACGGATTCTCTGTGGTCGCACCTATGAGAATCAGTGTACCGTCTTCCACAAAAGGAAGCAGATAGTCCTGCTGCCCCTTATTAAACCGATGGATCTCATCCACAAAAAGGATGGTCCTTTTACCATACATCCCCAGACAATCCTTCGCCTGACGAACCACCTCTTCCATATCCTTTTTTCCTGCTGCCGTGGCATTGATCTGGGTAAATTCTGCACGGGTCGTGTGAGCGATCACCTTCGCAATCGTCGTCTTTCCAGTGCCTGGCGGTCCATAGAAGATCACAGACCCTAGCTTGTCCGCCTTGATCGCCCGGTAGAGCAGCTTATCTTTTCCCAGTATATGCTGCTGTCCCACAATCTCCTCCAGCTTCTTCGGACGCATCCGGGACGCCAGAGGAGCTTCTGATTTCATCGTATGATCTCTCATGTAGTCAAATAAATCCATCTTTTCTCCTTAATCCATCACCACTTCATCGACTGTCACAAACTCGAACCCTTCCGCTTTTAAAAGCTTAATAATCCGCTCTGTCGCTTCCACGGTGCTTTTATAACTGTCATGCATCAATATTATATCATTTTCTCCTGCATTTTTCACCACATGGTTTACAATTGCATCCACATTTTCCGTCGTCCAGTCTTTGGTATCAATGGTCCACATCACCGGGATCAGATCCAGTTCGGACTCAAGCCCTGTATTCCAGGTGCCAAAAGGCGGACGTACATATTCTGTCCCCTTTCCTGTCAATTCCTCGATCAGGCGGCTCGTTTGGTCGATCTCTTCATATGCCTGCTCTGCGGACATTCCTGTGATCTGTACATGATGGAATGTATGATTGCCGATCAGATGGCCCTTTTCAGCAATCTCTTTGACCACCTCCTCATGCCCCTCAATATTTTGTCCCAGCAGAAAAAAAGTCGCCGGAACCTGATTCTCATCCAACACTTCCAGCATCTGTTCCGTATAGACAGGATGTGGTCCATCGTCAAAAGTCAGCGCGATCTTTTTGGGTTCCTGCCCAGGCTCCTGTGGAAGCTCCACTGGCTGCATCACCTTAGACATCTCTTTTTCTCCCGCTTCCTCTTTCTTCGTCCCACTCAGTATCAACAATACAACGATCAGTATACTCACACAGACAACCCCATACCCGATGCCATACCGTAAGTATCTGTGCTCTTTCTCGCTCATACCATCACCTCACACAGCCAAACTAACCTGTTACACCATATGAGCGTATCCCTGTCCCATATACCCCTCTCTTTTTCCAAGACCGCAATTTCTTTTTGTTTTATTTCCGTTTTCTTTATCCTTTTTATAATTCTTTTAGAAGAACGACATACTTTGTACACATTCCTTTGCTAATATAATCACTGTAAGGAAGACATATCCGTATTTCATTCATAACACTTGGAGGGCCTTAAAAAGCCCTCCACTCCCTCGAACTTTTGAGATTTCCGCCAGGGCGGAGATTTTTTTTGCTATTCTTCATCAAAAAACCGGATAGCATCACTATCATTAGCGATATTATCCGGTTTTTGTTCTATATCCCAAATCTCTCCTTGTTCTCTTTGGTATACCCGATCTTCATATCAGGATTTGCTTTTTTTAGCTGTTCCAGCAGCTCACGGGCTTCTTGCATGCTCTCGAACTGGAAGCTCTCTTTTTTTCCGTCCCGCTCCAGTATGATCACTCTGCCGATCTCGGAATGAAAGCTGCCGCAGCACATCTTGGCAGAGACATCTTCTTGCTGCAGATACGCCCACAGGATCTCTGTCACTGGGATCTCAAAAATCTTCATCAATTTTCTGTAGATCAATTTCCCGTCAGCCACTATTACTTTTGCCATATTGTCTCCTTATATCTCCGTAAAGGTATACCTCTGCAGCATCCCTGAGGTATCTAGATGAAAGATCACGGTGCCGTCTTCTAAGTCTTCCCTTTCGATCTTCAGCTCTTTATCCTTATGTTTTCCCCGGATAAAGCCTTCCAGATCTTCAATCTCCAACTCTTCAATAAATACATCCCGCATCTGATTGTTGGAACACGAATTAAATATCTCATGTACTACTTCATATTCTTTCCCCATTTTCTGCCTCCTAATCCATATTATCAATCTGTTTTTTTAAATATCTGCCCACCACATGGGCAAATGTGGAAATATCCCGGATATAAGCAAAATCTTTGCCGAAAATCCGGCGTTCTGCCATCAGATCTTCCTCTTCTCCGGCAAATACTCCAAGTACCGCGACACCCTGGCTTCGCAGTCTGCGAACTTCAGAAGCCGTATCTTTGACTGCATATTCTCCGGTGTAGACCGCAGGATTTCTCACATTGGGACGGTTGACCACCAGATCATTGGGACGTCCGTCACTTAAGACAATCAGCACCTTGTTGTCTTCCGGCCGGTTTAACAGGCCGTCCGCTGCTGCCCGAAATGCAAGACCATCCCGGTTATTAGAAGAAGAAGTAAACTCCATCAGCCTCCAGTCTGCTTCTTTGTCCTCGTCATATTCCCGGAATCTTCGAAGCACCGTATAATCCCAAAAGGTACAAAATCCCATGACGCGATGCGGAATCCCGGCCCTGCTCAACGCCGCAGACAAGATATAGCCCTGCAGCGCCACCATATGCTGACGCCCCCTCTGGGAACCGCTGGCATCAATCAGCACATCCACCACATAGTCAGAATTGTTCTGCTGAAACCGACGGATAAACAGTCTGGCATCCTCACTTCTACCCACTTTCCAGAGTTTTACAGGAACGATGCTTCCAAAAGAAGATTCCAGCTGCTCTGCTTCACTTCTAGCCTGCAAAGACCGTTTTAAGATATCCCCAAGCGCTGCGATATTATGCCTTGCCACTCGAAGATTCTGCCGGTAAAACCGCTGATTCATCTCCCAGGTCCTGCGGGCGATCACATAGGTATTGTTTTCTCTGACACAGTTGTGAAGAATCCCGTCTGTAAAGTACAGTTTACAATCCGCATGTACTCCCCGGCAGATCCGACGATTTTGACGCTGTTGCTCCAACTCACTCAGATACGAAGAACCAAAGTGCAGTTCGATATAAGAATACATCTTTTTCGCTGCCTCTTCGGTGATCAGGATCTGCCCGGCTTTGGCCCTTCTTTCAGCGGCATCTTCTTCCTCCTGCAGTACACTGCTGTTGGCCTGGCGCATCAAATCTTCGA
This sequence comes from uncultured Lachnospiraceae bacterium, assembly GCA_910585995.1. GTDB lineage: Bacteria > Bacillota > Clostridia > Lachnospirales > Lachnospiraceae > Hominiventricola. The sequence continues at coordinate 88,060 of CAJUGG010000012.1, read as the reverse complement.
TGGAGGCTTCCGCTGCCGTCTCATTCAGAAAATCCTGCCAGTCAAATTTTTTCAGATCCTCAGCTCCAACGGACAAGACTTTCTCCAGATCCCCATGCTCTTTTTCAAAGTCGGTATCTACCAAGCGGTTATAAAATTCATCCACCTTTGCGATCACTTCCATGGTATCTGTCATCTTTCGGATGGAAAAAAGTTTTTCCATTTGTTCGGTCACTCTTTTCTCCGCCAGATAGGAACCGTCAATCCCCTGCTGAAGCATCGCGATCTTCATACGCCCTACCAGATGCCTGCCGCCTGCCAGACGGTCAAAGTCCCGCTCTAAGATGTCTTCAAAAGCTTTCTTTCGAAGGGTTGTCACTCCTCTTCGCTCCTGGGTCACTTTATCCACTACGGCCTGGTCTACACACATCTGTGCAAGCATCATCAAAGTGGATTCATCAGCTCCTAAATACAGCTTTTTTACCAGATACATCCCAAAATCATCTCTGGAAAAATATCGCGCAAAAGCCCCCTGTTTGACCGCATCATACAAAGAGATATATTTAGACCTCTGAAAAGAAGCAATATCCAGTTCAGCATCCAGTTCATAGTCCCCGCTCACCGTCCATAAAAGGTTCTGCATCCGATTTTCCAGTTCATACTGATATTCCTGTAATGTATGATCTTCCTCTGCTCTGTGCATTAAAACACCTGTTCCTTTGTCCATTCTTCCGGAATCTGCGTCATCACCATATCCGATACGATCTCCCGCTCAAACAAGTCAAACGCCTTGTTGGTAATCCCCATCTGCACCGCCTGACAGGCTTTCAGGCCGATCTTTATCGAGCCAAGCGCTGCCAAAAGTCCCCGAAGGTCCACTGCTTTTGTGGAGATCTCCCCATTTTGTGCTTTCACCTGCAAGTCCAAAAACAGTCCGGCAAAGGCTTCCAGTGCCTCTTTTTGGATCTCTGGATAGTCATGTCTTACAATCCGCTCCAGGTTCTCCCTTGTCAGCGCCGGCATATCGATCACCAGGAATCGGGACACCAGTGCTTCATTCAGCTCCTTCGTCCCCGCATAACCATAGTTCATCGTCCCGATAAACCGTACTGCCGGATGCAAATCAATCCGGTCATACCCAGGCACATCGATCATCCTTCGATGATCCAGCGTCGCATGCAGCACACTGGCCGCATCATTTTTAGCCATATTAATCTCGTCGAAAATACCAAACCCCCCTTCTTCTGCACATCGGTAGACACTTCCCTTTCGCAGAGTCACCTCATTGTTGCGAAAAGTATCCGTTCCAATCAACGAACTGCTGTCCGTGTTGACATTAAATGATATATTATAAGAAGGTCTCCCGAAGATCCATGCCAGATTCTCTGCCAGTATATTTTTTCCGGTGGCTTTCGCCCCGCTCAACAAAAGATTTGCCCCCTGTAAAAGCGCCGCAATGGACATCTCTAAGATCTCCCTCCCATAAAAAGGAATCGACGGCCTTGCCACCCGCTTTTTTACCCCCTCCTGCACCGGATACTCCGCCCGAAATTCCTCCACCATCCGAAGCAGCGCCTCATCCACTCCCTGTTCCCTCAAAAAATCCAGATCACTTAACATCTTCCCTGCCCTCCTATTGTAGTTCCGCATCTGTTTTCCACTGTGCCTCTTCCAGCGCTATCTATCATCCAAAAACTGTGCCAGCACGTAGTTGCTCACATCGATGCCTTTTCTTGTTAAAAAGATTTTACCATCTTTTTCTCCTAACAGTTGTTGCATTTGCAACTTTTTTATCAATTTTTCATAATGCATCCCATAGATCCCCGGATCAATTCCTTCCGTCTTCCGAAGACCCAGGAAAAAATATTCCTCCCGGATGTCCCTCTCACTTAACCTCTCCTCGCTCCCTGCAAAATTTCCCTTCAAATACTCCTTTAGATCCGTCTGATTCACAGACCTCACATCCTGCAACAGAGAAGCAGCTCCAAGCCCATACCCTTTATACTCCGCACGCTCCCAATACCCCAGGTTATGCCTGCACGCATACCCCTCCCTGGCATAGTTCGAGATCTCATACTGCCCATACCCCCATCCTTTCAAAATCTCCCCCGTCTGCTCATACATCCTGCGCTCCTCATCCTCCGACGGCAGACATTCTGGATGCTCCCCATACCTTCTGTAAAAATCCGTCCCCTCCTCAATCATCAGACTATACGCCGAGATATGCTCCGGCAAAAGCCCTGCCACCCTCTCAAGCCCTTCACACCAGCTTCCTAGAGACTGCCCCGGAAGCGCCGACATCAAATCCACATTGATATTCTCAAACCCTGCTTCCCTGGCAAGACCAAAACTCTCCAAAAATTCCCCATAACTATGAATCCTCCCCAGTCGCTCAAGCTCCGCATCCACCGTCGACTGCAACCCAAAGCTAATCCGATTAATGCCCAAAGCTTGATAGATCCCCAGCTTCTCTGCATCCACCGTCCCCGGATTCGCCTCAATCGTAATCTCCGCATCCTCCCGAACCCTGTAAATCTCCTGAAGCCTCCAAAGGATCTCTTCTATCCATCTACCCTCCAAAATACTCGGCGTCCCCCCGCCAATAAAAACCGTCGCCACCTCATACATCAAAGCCAATCCCCTTGACTCCTCCATCTCCTCCAAAAGCCGCTCCACATACCTCCTCTGCACTCCCTCATCCGCCGGAAACGACAAAAAATCACAATACCCGCACTTCCTCACACAAAAAGGCACATGCACATAAATCCCCAACCCCTTCATCTAATCTCCTCCAACTTACCAATAGGAGCCGCCGCCCTATGAAGCTTTTGCCGGATGATGGTGATGACAGCACTATCATCCGCCAAAGTTCCATGGGGCGGCGGCTCCGTCCTCATTTTTATTTGTCATCCAGCTTCAACACACTCATAAACGCCTTCTGCGGAATCTCCACATTCCCCACCTGGCGCATCCTCTTCTTACCTTCCTTCTGCTTCTCTAACAATTTCCGTTTACGGGTAATATCTCCCCCATAACATTTTGCCAGCACATCCTTACGCATGGCCTTTACCGTCTCCCTGGCGATAATCTTGCCGCCCACAGCCGCCTGAATCGGGATCTCAAACAGATGCCTTGGAATCTCATCCTTTAATTTCTCACACATCTTCCGTCCCCTATCATAAGCCGAAGCCCCATGCACAATAAAGGACAGTGCATCCACCTCTTCCCGGTTGATCAGGATATCCAGCTTCACAAGCTCCGACTGCACATATCCCTTAAATTCATAATCAAACGACGCATACCCTCTCGAACGGGATTTCAGCGCGTCAAAAAAGTCATAGATGATCTCATTTAACGGGAGTTCATATTTCAAAAGCGCACGCGTCTCCTCCATGTATTCCATCCCCAGATAGATGCCTCTGCGCTCCTGGCAAAGATCCATAATCGAGCCGATAAATTCTGTCGTCACCATGATCTCCGCACTCACCATAGGCTCCTCCATAGACTCAATCTCTGACGGATCCGGAAGATTGGAAGGATTAGTCAGTTCGATCACCTCTCCATTGGTCTTATGCACCCGGTAGATTACACCCGGTGCCGTTGTCACCAAGTCCAGATTGTATTCCCGCTCCAGACGCTCCTGGATAATCTCCAGATGCAAAAGCCCCAAAAATCCACAGCGAAACCCAAACCCAAGAGCAATCGAAGTCTCCGGCTCAAACTGAAGAGCCGCGTCATTCAGCTGCAGCTTCTCCAACGCATCCCGAAGATCCGGGTACTTTGCCCCATCCGCCGGATAGAGACCACAGTACACCATCGACTGCACCTTCTTATATCCCGGAAGCGGCTCCGCACAAGGATTCGAGCGGCTCGTCACCGTATCACCCACCCTCGTATCCTTTACATTCTTAATACTGCCCGTGATATAACCCACCATCCCGGCGCTAAGTTCCTCACAAGGGATAAATTGTCCTGCTCCAAAATACCCCACTTCCACCACATCCGCCTCGGCACCCGTCGCCATCATACGAATCGGTGTCCCCTTAGAGACTGTCCCCTCCTTAATCCGGCAAAAAATAATCACCCCTTTATAAGGATCATACACCGAATCAAAGATCAATGCCTGCAAAGGCGCCTCAGGGTCTCCCTGCGGAGCCGGTATCTTCTCCACAATCTTCTCCAATACCTCATCCACATTCTGCCCCGTCTTCGCAGAGATCAGCGGCGCATCCTGTGCCTCTATACCAATCACATCCTCAATCTCATCAATCACCCGCTGCGGCTCCGCACTCGGCAGATCAATCTTATTAATCACCGGCATCACATCCAGATTGTGGTCCAGCGCCAGATAGACATTCGCCAACGTCTGCGCCTCAATCCCCTGGGCCGCATCCACCACCAGGATCGCCCCGTCACAAGCCGCCAGACTCCTCGAAACCTCATAATTAAAATCCACATGCCCAGGCGTATCAATCAGATTAAATATATACTCTTCACCATTTTTCGCACGATAAACCGTACGGACAGCCTGCGCCTTAATCGTAATCCCGCGCTCCCGCTCCAAATCCATATTATCCAGCACCTGAGACTGCATCTCGCGGCTGGTTAAAAGACCTGTCTTTTCTATGATACGGTCCGCCAAAGTCGATTTTCCATGATCTATATGTGCTACAATACAAAAATTGCGGATTTTACTCTGATCCACTGGTATCATCTTGTGTCCTCCATTTATTGTTAAATATTTAGCAATTTATATAACTATTACAAACAAGGCTTGTCTCATCGAACCCTGCGCACCCAAGCCGGGATACCAGATCTGTATGACCCCTTTCAGGCTATGGAGATGAGACCCAAGCATCCAGGAGGCCCACACGCCGACTGGATGCTCGCCTTAGGAGGCTCATCGGAATGTTTAGCCGTCTGGGGTCAGACGGATCTGGTATCCCGGTTTGGGTTCACAGCCTTCCGGGTTAAAATCGTATGCGCCAAGTCCGCAGTGCAGCTCGATTCCGCTGCGCTGCATCTCGCTTCGGGCGTTCGCCCTATGAAAGCCACCAGGTAAAAAGCTGCTTACATGCGAGCATGACGCAGCTTTTTACCTGGCGTCTTTCGCACTGCTCATTGCTTTATAATATCATGAATCAAACACCTTATCAAGTATGTCTGAAAGAGGCTCCATCGTATTCATCATCTCCTCTAGCGTATTCGTCTGCGCTCCGGCTTCAATGAGAAGTGCCTTCTGCGACAAATGCAAATTATACCTCAGACTCCTCAGATAAATATTCCTCGCCAACCCTGGATAATACTGCTCACTCATCAGCTTCAGCTGCAGTGTAAGCGCCAGATTATCCTCTATGTACGGATTATACAGATAATCAATCGCCCCATTCTTCTTCGTCCTGCTAAGCCCATTAAAAAACATAAACCGCGCCGTCGGCTTCCCATTGACTTCGGTCACTAAGCGCGTCCCTTCCTTTACACCGTCCCGATGCAGATCAATCACAGACTGGATCGAAGGATTCTCATCTAAGATCCTGCTGATCTCCTCCGCAGCTTTGCTGTATGCCTCATTTCGGTCCAGTTTTCCATCCACCAGGTCAAAGACACTGGTGACATGCATCACCTGATACCCTTTTTCCTCCAAAAGCTGCGCCAGATACTCTCCTACTCCCACAATCGTGGTCGAGTTGTCCCCCGGCACTGAATCCACAAATCCCTCCTGCGAATGTGTATGGTAGATCAGGATCTGCGGCCCTTCCACATCTTTATCAATACTCATATCTTTGGACAGCAGCACTTCCGCATTCAGATCTTCGGGCGCTATGGTGGTATTGGTATCCATCGTATAAAAATTCCCAAATAAATATTCAAAATCTGACAATTCCTCTAAGTTATAGATCGTACCCGCCGGCGTCGCCTCCACGGCCGCAGCCTCTGTCTGCTCTGCTTCCTTTGCCTGTTCCGCCTCTTGCTGTTTCTTTTGTTCCTCTTCTGTCTTTTGTTCAATCATCCGCTCATTTTCCTGCTGGGCCAGTTCTGCCATGTCGTATTCCTGACCATTTTCATCCACCTCATTTTCATCATGCACGCCACCTGTGATCAGCATCTCATAGGTTGCTGCATTTTCCATCACGACCGGCTCTTCGGCGCCATACTTAAGCCGGCTGAGCGGATGCATCATCAGTACCCGCTGTATGTACCAGTCAGCCAGAGAATCCGCCTGGCTGTCTTCCTCATATTCCAGAAAAAGCCCCGGATACAGGCAGCGTGCAAACTCTCTTTGGCATACACGCTGCACATTTGTCTTACTCTCCGTCAAAAGTTCTGACAGATCTCCCGTCCAAAAACGCTGTCCCCCTGTAAATACAATATAAAATCCGGCGCAGAAAAATCCCATCCACAACAGCCGGTCCCACAATTTTGATAAACGAATCATCGCCATCCCACCCTCTAAGACGTGCTTCTTTATTATATGGGACGATACGTCATCCTATGCTTCCCCTGACAGCTCAAAGGCCATATTCAGTGCCTCAGAAAGCGTAAAACTCAACTGTTTAATGGTCTCATCAATATTTTTCGGCGTGACAAACATTCCATTCAGATGCGGCGGCATCTGTTCGCAGTTCCCCTGAGAGTCATAGATAATTGCCGCTGCTTCCACCACGGTAGGCACCCCTATCGCAATGACCGGAATCCCAAGACTCTCCTCGGTCAGACAATTTCTGTGATTGCCCACACCGGAGCCTGGCTGAATCCCCGTATCCGTCAACTGGATCGTCCGGCTTAGCCGCTTGGTACTCCTGGCCGCCAAAGCATCTATGACAATCAACAGATCCGGGCTTGTCTGATCTACAATCCCCCGGATAATCTCAGAAGTCTCCATCCCCGTCTGTGCCATCACACCAGGGACGATTCCACTGACCATATTGGAGCACTCCGTACCCATCACACCTTTACCATATTCTTTAATCAGATGTCTGGTAATCAGCAGATTAGACACAGTCTTAGGACCCAGCGCGTCCGGTGTCACATCCCGGTTCCCAAGTCCTGCTACGAGAATCGAGCGCTCCTTCTCCTCTCCCATCAGCTCTTTCAGATAAAAAGCCAACGCCCTAGAGATCTCCCTGTGATAATCCTCATCCGGAGCCGCCATCCCAGGAGCCTCCAGCGTCAGATAATTTCCCATAGGCTTCCCCATCTCTCTGGCTCCCCGCTCCGACACAATCTGCACCCTGGTCAGACGAATATCCCTCTCTTCGTCATATTCCTCCTCCACGACCACACCATGGACCTCTGTATCGCTCCCTTCAAAGCTCTCTTTCGCCTCCAGCGCAAGGTCTGTCCGTACTCTCATTCTTTCCATTTTAACCTCCTGTGAACAACAACCTGTCTTTTTCTATTTTTTCAAAAAAACTTGAATTTATGTATTGACACACCCGCCTCTTTCTACTAAAATATATTCGTGTGTTTCCATGCAAAGCATTTCCGTGTCTCGCTTTTTAGGAAGCACTCTTTAGAATGAAAAAGTAACGATACCGAGTATACAAGTTGGAGGTGCACAAATTGGCAAATATTAAGTCTGCAAAGAAAAGAATCCTGGTAACTCAGACCAGAACCGCAAGAAACAAAGCAATCAAATCCGAAGTAAAGACCATGGTGAAAAAGGTCTATGCTGCAATCGAGTCTAAAGATCAGGGAGCTGCAAAAGCTGCATTAAAAGATGCGATCTCTACTATGGACAAGGCAACTTCCAAAGGTGTCTATCACAAGAACACCACTTCGAGAAAGATCTCTCGTCTTCAGAAAGCAGTAAACGCGATGGCGTAAAACTTCTAAACATAAAAAAGCGACTGGTTCCGTCATGCCAGCCGCTTTTTCTGTCTTATACTCTTTGTTTTGTCTGCATGGTACTATATTTTACAATCAACAACTCCACACTGATCTGATCCTGCATCTGTCCCGTCTTCACCCGTTCTTCCGTCTCCACACAATCCTCCACCGCTCTGCGCAGCTGTTCCAGTGTAAACCTTTTATTTATATTTTGGTATTTCCCCAACGCAAACGGAGGAACCCCCACCTTCTTCGCAAGCTCCGACCGGTCAAAAATCTGTCCTGACAGACTCTTCAGCAGCAAAAGCCGGTGAAATTGTTTAGTAATCAAAGCCAAAATCTTAAGCGGCGATTCCTTCGTCGCCACCAGATCTGCATATAGATCCAGCGCCTTTTTCTGCTTCTGCTCCGTAATCGCCTGAATCATCTCAAAGATCCGATTCTCCACCCTGTCAATACAGACCGCTTCCACATCTAAATCCGTAATCTCCTCCCGTCCCATCGTATAACACAAAAGCTTCTCCAGCTCCTTCTCAATATGTTCCATATCCGCCCCCGTCCGTCCCAAAAAGACATACAGCGTGCCTTCTGTAATCTTCTTCCCCTCTCTCTTCAAGATCCCCAGCACCCAGCGCATCAGCGTCTTCTCATCCTGCCTCTGAAACTCTACAACCCTGCCGACTTTCTTAATCGCCTTATAAAGCCTCCCCCTCTTATCCACCTCCGCCTCATTAAAAATAATACAAGTGCTCTCTGGCACCTCCATCACATAATCCGCCAGCTCCGGACAAGCACTCTTCAAAAATCCACTATCCCGAATCTCAATCACCCTACGCTCCGCAAAAAAGGGCATCGTCTCCGCCAGATCAATCACCTCTCCCACTGAGATCCCCTTCCCCTCAAACACCGCCCCATTCATCGTATCCGCCGGGTCCAGCAAAGCATCCCTAAGCTTCTTCCTATACTGGCTCCTCAAATACACCTCCTCCCCCGTCAACAGATACACATTCTTAAAATTCCCGTTCTTAATATCCTCCAACAGCATCTTCATGTCTATTCACTCTCTCATTCCATTTTTCTAAGTATACCCTATCTCCCCCCAAAATACAAACCCAAGCTTTTTTATAATAATCCCTCAAAGAGCATGAGCTTGGTACTAAAGCGTCCTCTCCATTCACCGAAATGTATGTATTCTCACCCCCTCTCCATCCGTCCACACTTTCACAGCCCCACAATCTTTCGTAATCAAAACCTTGCTCCCCACCTCTTGCATCCTCTTTAGCGTCTCCTCCCCCGGATGTCCATACCGATTTGTCGCACTGCAGGAAATCAGACTCACTACCGGCCGCACCGCCTTCAAAAACCCCTCTGTAGAAGAATATCTCGACCCATGGTGCGCCACCTTTAGGACCTCCACCTTCGTAAGCCTCCCGGAAGCCACCAGCCTCTGTTCCACTTCTGTTCCAATATCCCCCGTCAACAGCATCTGAAACTCTCCATACTCTGCCATAAGCGTAAGCGACAGATCATTACGGTCCTCCGACTTCTCTCCACGCTCCGGCCACAGACACACAAAATCGAACTCCTGTTCCCTCAGGCTGTCCCCTGCCCCCATATAAACAACCGGAATCCCTGCCTCTTCCAAGAGCTGTTCCATCTCCTGATAACTCTCATCTCTCACTGCCAGATCCGGCAGCACCCCATGTCCAATCCGGATCCCTCCCTCCCCTCTGCTGTCCTCAATCAATTCCTTCAATCCACTGATATGATCCTGATCCATATGTGAGATCAAGATATAATCCAATGTCCTCACCCCTTCCGACTGCAAAAAAGGCAGGATGCGCCGCTCTCCCACACCTTTTACATTGCTACTGCCCCCATCATACAGACAAGTCACTCCAGAAGGCAGCCGCAAAAACACACCGTCTCCCTGCCCCACATCCAGCATCGTAATCGTAAGCCCTCTGTGCACACGCAGACACAATAGTCCAACACACAAGCATAGCACACACAAACTCCCGGCCAGCACCCTCTTCTTTGGCCGAAACTCCTCCCTTTTTCCCCAGTATTTCCCTCTCCTTTTCTCCCGATACAAGATCAAAAGCGCAACAGACAGCATACCATAATACAACAATATTTTCCAAAGAGCCGGACTCCCAATCTTCAAGACAGCTCCCGGAAGCCTTAGACATCGCTCCCCGCTCCATTCATACAGCGATAGGATCAAGTGGCAAGGAACCACAAAAAGCCTTGCAATTCCCAGATGGACAAGCCCCGACAGGCCGCACAAGATCCCGCAGACCATCAAGAGGCTCATCAGCGGAATTACAAGCAAATTTAACAAGGTGGAATACAGAGGATACTCATAAAAGAAACAGAGCAAGAGAGGAAATGTGATCCATAGCACCGACATACTGACCAGAAGTGACTGCTGAAGCTTTCCCGCCCTCTTCCAATACAGGCGAAACAAAGGCTGCCAAAGAGCAATCCCAAGCACCGCCCCAAAAGAAAGCAAAAAAGCACTCTGTTTTACACACAGCGGATTCGTCACCATCAGTACCAAAGCCGCAGCAGCAAGCGCTGTAAGCATATCATACGTGCGCCCAAGCAGATCTGCCAGTATCGCCAGACTGCACATTAGTACAGCCCGTACGGCTGATATGGATGCGCCTGTCACCCAGCCATAGCCGGCCAGAAAGAACACGGAGCAGATGCCGGAGAACAAATACGAGCCGCTGATTCTGCGAAGCAGTCTATAGAGTCCCATCCCCACCAGAGAAATATGGAGTCCCGTCTGGACATCTACCCTGTCTACAATATGAAGAAACTCTTACTTTTTGCTAAATGTAATCGGGATTTTACCCCCATAGACTTAGGGGGATAAGGGGGATACCTCTAAACCACTTTTTATCCCCCTTGAAATCTTTCAGAACAAACAGAAACATTCTTCTAATTTTTACTTATCAATTTCTTTCCAGCCTCAATCAATGGTTTTCTAAACTTTACCGTTAGTCCCGCCACAATTGCTACCGAGCCTAAGACCCGCAAAGTATATGTCTTATGCTTGTCCTCTTGCCTTTCATAAAAGCCCTTATTCTCTGTATCCTTCGCATATCGTTCTTTTTTCATCTCTGCCATTCTATCACGGATAGCTTGACGCTCCGTTTCACTTTCAGCTCTCGCCATATTGTCCTTCAAGATAGCATATTCTGTTTCATCAGCTTTGAGCAACTTTTCTAAATAGCCATCATTAGCTTGAATGACTGCTGTGCCAAATTCTTTTTCATTATCCATAGCAGTGATAGCAGTATCCTTATATAATGTGATTTTTCTAAGCAAGGTTTCGCTCTTCGCATTTTTCTTCCCGATCTCGTTCATTTTAAAGTCCCTCCCATGTTCTAGTCTTCTTCCTCATCCTCTAATTTTTCCACCTTAATATCCTCATAATTATATGCCCCAACAGGATACTCCCATATTGATCCATATACATGAAACTGCTTTTCACAGGCATCGCAATAGCAATCTTCCCAATCAAAGCTATAGGTTATCTGCGGCCCCATCTGACGTTCTTCTGAGAAGCTGTCACAATCATCCGCAAAATCCATCACATTGCTCGCTCCGCAGTATGGACACTCAATCGCCCTTTTCAGACTTATATGTCCCCAGTCATCGTAATCATAATCCTCCTCTGGCACAGATTCAACCAAGCGGACTTTATTATAATAATCCTGCAATGCCTGCCGAAAAATGTCAGATTTCTGCATTCCCGTCAACTCGCTTGCGTAGCTTAACATCTGATCTTCCACACTATTCAAACGTACCCTATACTGCCTGTCCCGGCTATCTTCTTTCTTTGGTCTGCCTTTCATACATAGCACCGCCTTTTCATTTATTGGATATCCGATAAATACATTATATTTGGATATCCAATAAATGTCAATAGGTGGATATCCAAAAAATAAAAAAGTGCAACCAGCATACCGAAATATACTGACTGCACTATTCTTCTTTCAATAACTCATCATAGGTTGTTTCCAAAACATCCCGTATCCCTCTAAGCTGAGACGCCTGTATGTGCTGAATCCCTCTCTCTATCTTCACGAGAGTTTCCCGTGTCATTGTAACATCTATTAACTGCAGGCGCTGCACCAGCTCCGTCTGTCCCATTCCTCTGCTCTTGCGGATACTTCTTATATTCTGGCCTATTCTGATGCAGCTATCCTGTTTGATTTTCTGCTCCATAGGCATACCTCTTTTATAGTGAACTAAAACCAGTCCTTTTTGTTTAGTCTAAACTTTCTCCGTGATATAATGGGACTAAAACTAGTCCACTTTGGATTTTTGAGAGATTTATTATCCGCATAACGATTCCCTCCTTTTTACTGGTCGGAAAGGAGGTGATTACCATGCGCCAGAATAATACAGGCATTAACCATAAGCAGATTGGCAATAGAATAAAAGAAGTCCGGGAACAGAATGACTATTCCCAAGCCAAGCTCGCTGAGGAAACTGACCTGTCCGTTTCCTATATCAGCCATATAGAAAACGCCAAGCGGAAAGCAAGTCTTGAATCCATTGTCCGGATTGTAAATGTACTTGGAATTACTGTGGATGAGTTGTTGGCGGGAGTTCAGCTACATAACCCTACGGATTATCAGACCGACATCGATCTGTTAATGGCCGGCTGCTCCGCCGATGAGAAGCGATTTATTTATGAGCTGGTAAAAACAAGCATCGACATCATGCGTAAAAATGATTGGCACATTGCAAGGGAAAATCCTGCCAATTAGCAGCGCCCATCATTTTTACACAAATTTTCTTATCATGAAATAGACTATGCGGATATACCCGTCCCCATAGTCTATTTTATTTTCTTATGAAAATTTTATAATAAACCAAAACAGATGATTCAAAGGCGGTTTTACGATGAATGAAAACGAACAGCGGGCTGGTACTGTTTCCGACCAGAAATCCAAAATCCGGGAACGGTACAAAGGCATCAGCATAGAGGAACTTGACGTGATTCCTGCATTACCGCAGGAAGATATATTTGCGACAGAAAAGGAACAGCGGGTTGCTGTATACGCAAGGGTTTCAACCGATGATCCCCGGCAGACTTCTTCCTATGAGTTGCAGAAAAACCATTACCACGATGTAATAAGCAGAAGCCCTAATTGGCGTCTGATTGAAATTTATGCGGATGAGGGTATCTCAGGCACATCTTTGCAGCACCGCGATGCTTTCAAGCGTATGATTGAAGACTGCCGGAAAGGCAGCATTGATCTGATTGTTACCAAAAGCGTCTCCCGTTTTGCCCGGAACGTAGTGGACTGCATTGGATATGTTCGTGACCTGCTCGCACTTCCCCATCCGGTTGGCGTTTATTTTGAAACAGAACGGTTGAATACCTTTGATCCCAAAGGTGAGATGATCCTCTCCTTCATGGCCACACTCGCCCAAGAGGAAAGCCACACAAAAAGCGAGATAATGAATGCTTCTATAGAGATGCGTTTCCGAAGGGGAATCTTCCTGACTCCCATTCTCCTCGGTTATGATCACGATGAGGACGGTAACCTAATTATCAATGAACACGAAGCAAAAATCGTAAAGCTGATATTTATGATGTATTTAAACGGATGCACTTGTCAGGAAATTGCAGATACCCTTACGGCTCTTGGATGCAAAACCAAGAAAGGCAATACGGTATGGTCACCCAGCTCCATCCTGCAGATACTGCAGAACGAAAGGCACTGTGGGGATGTGCTTGCCCGAAAGACATTCACTCCAAATTACTTGAACCACAAGTCAAAAAAGAATAACAGGGACAGGAATCAATATCGTAAAGAAAACCACCATGAAGCAATTATCTCCCGCGATGATTTTATCGCAGTGCAAAGGCTCATCAGCAACGCCAAATATGGAAACAAAGGGATTCTTCCCGAACTAAAGGTAATGAAGGATGGTGTGCTGAAAGGCTTTGTATCGATCAACCCACGTTGGGCAGGATTTAGAGCGGAAGATTATATCAACGCTTCCCGGAGCGTCTACAGTAAAGATGAGGAAATCCTGCCTCAATCTCCTACCATAGAAGCAGAATCCGGCACGTTTGACCTGCGCGGTTATGAAATTGCCAGATCACAGTTTTTTGATAATTCAGACCGTATCTCCGTCACTTTTACCGCAAGCGATGTACGTTTCTCCACTTCAGCGATAAAGAAAATCAGCAGCTCCTATGTTGAACTGCTCGTACACCCGGAAAAACTGATTTTTGCAGTACGGTCATCAAGCACTGAACAGAGGAACGCCATGCAGTGGATCAAAAAGAAAAATGGCAACCCACACCCCCGGATTATCAGCGGTACGGCATTCCTGCCATCCCTTTACTCCCTGTTCGGATGGAAAAAAGACTGCAAATACCGCATTATCGGCGTAAAGCGCGGGCAGGGTACGGACTGCGTCCTTCTGTTCAATCTGAAAGAAACCGAGATATTCATTCCGAATGATGTCCTGCAGGAGCAGACCGCCGAAGCACCGAAAACGGCTCTCCGCCCTTTTACAGATAACATCAAACGGAACATTATGGCATATCCGCCTGACTGGGTTGATACCTTCGGCAGTAATTTTTACAGCCATGCACAGGCTCAGGAACTTGCCGGATTTGACAAAGATTCTTCTTGGAATATTTCTGAACAGGCTGTTCCATATAGGGATTCGGAATTGCAGGTAACAAGCCGGACAGAACGAGACAAAAATATAGAGCAGATTATGTCCGACATGAAGGAGGAAACCAATGACTGAAGAAACAACCCCTATTTCCAACTCAAAAAGGGAAATTCCCGTGATTGAAGATGACGCTTTCAGCTATGAAGGCTACCAGATTGTGCGTGGAGAATTCTTTGCACACACCTACGAGCCTTCCTTTACCTTCAATGCAAATAAAGTATCCGTCAACACTGCCTGTATCAAAAAACTGCCGGATACCGACTATGTGCAGATTCTTGTAAATTCCGAAGAAAAGAAGCTGGCAGTCAGACCATGCCTTGAAGATGAAAAAGACGCCATGCGTTGGTGTTCTGCCATGGCAAAACGCTCTCCACGGCAGATAAGCTGCCGGATATTCTTCGGGAAGGTCATCTCGCTTATGGACTGGAATCCACACTACCGCTATAAGCTGCTCGGAAAGCTCATACGCTCCAACAATGAACTGCTTTTTGTGTTTGACCTGACTACCCCGGAAATATTTATCCGTACACTTAAAGACGATGGCAAAATGAAATCCTCACGCACCCCGACCTATCCTGCGGAATGGCAGAATCAATTTGGCGTCCCTGTCGAGGAACACCAGAATAGTATGCAGATTAACATTTTTGACGGTTTCGCTGTGTTCGGTATTTCTGATGAAATTCCGGCAGCACCCGCAAATCCCACAAAACAAAAGGAGACTCCGACCTATGAATAATCAACCATCACTTTGCATTGACCTAAAGAAAAACCGTATCCGAATCCATAAAGGCACCCTGCATCTGCTTGGCAATCCGGAATACATACAAATTCTCGTCAACCCTGACAGACATATGCTCGCATTGCGGAAAAGCAAGCGCACCGACCATGCGGCCCACCGTGTCAGCATCTGCTCCGTTGACTCCAAATACTACTATGAATTATACAGCCTTACTTTTCTGCAGAAGCTCCGCAAAGGAAATACGAGCTTGGAAAATAATCAGACTTACCGTATTTATGGAGAATTCAGCCCGAAAGAAGGAATCGCACAGTTTTCCATGAATGACTGCATTCCTGTTGATGATAATGAAAAAGAAGAGGTGCTGTTATGATTGACCTTCCAATCTTCTCAGAAAATAAAGAATTTGAATTCCTGATACAGCCACGTTCCGAAACTTATACAGACGGACTGGCAGAGGACATTGTTGACCACGGATGCACCGCTCCCATCAAGGTATGGGAAAATTATATTATAGACGGACACCTCCGCTATGAGATATGCCAGAAATGGGAAGTGCCATTTCAGATTGAAACACTTTCTTTCCGTAATGAAAATGAAGCACTCTCCTATCTGTGCGAACAGCAGCTTAAGCGGGATGACCTTACCAGAGAATACCAGCGCTATCTTCTTGGCCGGCAGTTCCGTGCTGATATGGAGATTGCCACCTGCAGGTACATGGAAGAACACCCTGAACAGGAACTAAATTCATATGGGCAGGTATCCCAAAAATATGTAAAGAAATATGAGGTTGCCGAAAAGATCGGCATTAAGCATAACCTCTGCTCCACCACAATCATAAAATATGATATTTATGCCCGTTCCATAGATGGAATCCGTTCCTTTGAGCCGGAGGTCGCTTTAAAAATACTCAGCGGAGAACTTCGTGTTTCTCACGAAAATATGATCGAACTTGCAAGGTTGCCACGGGAAGATATCCGTGGTCTGAAACAGCTTCTCGCCGAAACCGGAATTGACAGAATAGGATATTCACAGTTACGGCATGAACTGCAGTGGAAGCGGATACCGACAGGACAGCCCTGCTCCAAAACGATACGGCAACGCAAAAAGGACAGCGAAGCAAAGATAAAGCAAATGCCCACGCATGATCCAAACGCCGAACTGTCCAGTCTCGGCTATACCGTTCCTTCTTGGATTAAGATAATAAACCGCAGCATGGAACTCACCGATTTTCCATCCACATCCAAAGCGGCACGGAACAACTTAAAACCACCGCTTATCAGCCTCTCCCGGAAAATCGACAAACTATTAGCACTATTGGAGGAGGAAAACTACAATGGCAAATGAATCGTATACAATAGAAGAAACGGATCTGTCAGCTTTCGTGCCGAAAGTCCATTTTGAGCAGATTCCGATTAAAAATCTTTTATCCAATCAGGAATATCAGCGGAATCTCTCCCAGCATCATGTAGAAAAAGCCGCAGCCAACTTTGATCTGTACCAAGTCAACCCGGTTAAGGTCAGCCGGAGAGATGGAATCAATTATGTGTTTAATGGGCAGCACACCATCGAAATCATCGCCCTCGTTTCTGGCTCGCGGGAGACGCCTGTATGGTGCATGGTCTATGATGACCTTGTCTATGAACATGAAGCGGATATTTTCGCCAACCAGATGAAATATGTAAAACCCCTGCTGCCATACGAGACATTCATGGCAAATATCGAGGCCGGGAATGATAAGCAGCTCATTATCCGTGATCTGGTGGAATCCTACGACCTTACCATTACTCCAAGCACCGCTCCCGGCGGCATCTGCGCGGTTGCCACGCTGGAAAACATCTATGACAAATACGGATACCATATGCTTGACCGTGTCATCCGGCTTATTGTTGCGACTTGGGAAGGCGCCACACTTTCCTTCTCCGCAAATATGTTAAATGGTCTCGCACGGCTCCTGAACGCCTATGGCGATGAGATAAAAGATGATACCTTTAAGGAAAAATTAGGACGGCTCTCCACAAAACAGATGTGCCGGGAAGCCAAAGACAGGCGGGCCGGCTCCCTCGGATTTGCGGAAGCCATGCTCCTGTACTATAACAAGAAAAGTCGCAGCCCCTTAAAATGGGAGAAACTCTATACCCACAAAACTGCAAGAAGAAGGGCTGCGCAGGAAATCCCCGATGAAGAGAACTCCGAAACAGCTTCTGAAGAAATGGGACAGCTCAATATTTTTGATGCGGAGGATGAGGTTTCCGAATAATCCGTTATACGGAAACCCTGACCTTACTCCCCTCCATAAAAATGAATTCATATTTTTTTGCCCCTAAAATGGTTATCTCTTGGATGACAAGCTGTGCCATTTCAGGGACAAATTGCTTTAATGGTTCTTTCTCCGTAATCTCCATCATCTGCCCTGCCCGTATTTTTTCAAGCGGAGTACCATTCTCTGCCTGTTCCATCCATCTTGCAATATATTTCCCCCTGTTCTCACACAGCTTATTGAATGCCTTAATGAAGCCTTTTTCCAAATCGGCATTATCTACATGGGCATTTTTGCAGTTCACTTTCCCATCTTTGCGGTGGTTTTTGCACTGCCACTGCACCACTCCTCTGGATTTCCAAGAATGCCTCGTGTATAAATGACCGCACTCCCCACAAAACGCCCTTACAGAAAATGGCATACACTCCGCACCGTAACTGTAATGATCCAGCCCATGATCTGCCATAAATTTTTCTCTCCGTTCAAATTCTTCCTGCACCGCATTCCATGTTTCCTTATCAATAATCCCCTCATGGCTGTCTTTTACATAAACCTGCGTAATCTCGCCATTGTTTTTTACCTGACGCTTCGTAAGGAAATCCGCTGTATACGTTTTCTGGAGAAGGGCATCTCCCATATGCTTTTCCTGCTTTAAAATGCCGACCACCGTGGAAGGATACCACCTCGTCTGCCCCAAACATCCCGGCACTTCTTCGTCCTCTAATCCTTTTGCAATCTGCGCCGGATTCATGCCCCACAAAAATTCATTATAAATCCGCCTGACCGTAGCCGCCTGTTCTTCATTGATTACGAGTTTCCCATTCTCGTCTTTGTCATATCCCAAAAACTTATAAGTATTTAGATGCAGCTCGCCGTTCTTGAACTTGGTGCGAATGCCCCATTTGCAGTTCTCTGAAATGTTCCTCGACTCATCCTGTGCAAGGGAACTTAAAATGGTAAACAGAAGCTCCCCCGTAGAATCCAGCGTGTTAATATGCTCCTTTTCAAAAATGATGCCAATATTCAAATTCTTCAGCTTCCTTGAATACATCAGGCAGTCCTGCGTATTCCTTGCGAATCGGCTGATGGATTTCGTAATGACAAGGTCAATCTTCCCTGCTTCGCAGTCTGCGATCATTTTCCTGAACTGCTGCCTTTTCTTCGTATTGGTGCCGGAAATACCCTCGTCGGCGTATATGCCAGCCATTTCATAATTGGCGTGTTCGTTGATGTATTTTGTGTAATATTCCACCTGTGCTTCAAAACTGTGGAGCTGGTCTTCCTGATCGGTCGATACCCGGCAGTATGCCGCCACCCTCAGTTTCTTTTCCTGCGGGACACTCTTATTCGCTTTCTGTCGGCTTTTTGCCGGAATAACTGTAACGCTTCTTGCCATTCCTGTCTACCTTCCCTTCAATATAAATATTGCTTTTAATATCTCCCCATGCCCGGATAACCGAATCCGGCACCCTTACGCCTGTGCATGATTCTTTTCCTTTCCGCTTGCTCCGATTGCAAATCCAGAATACTTTTTTATTCTTGGGATTATAATGCCTTACCAATCGGCTGCCGCATAATCCGCAGAATAACTGGTTTTTGTATGGATAATTTTCTTCTGTATTATCGGGTACTGCCTTCCCCGGTATTTTCTTCTTATGCCTCCGCTTCCACGAAGACTCTTTCAGATAGGTAAATTCTTTTATGCCCTTATCTGTCGGTTTTTCTGCAATATACATATTTTCCTCGAATCTCCACGCTTCCCTCAACACCCCATCCGGGATATTGACGCCTTCGCAGAATTCTTTTCCAAATCTCTTTGTCCCCGTACATCCCCAGTTCAGTCTGTTGCCATTGCTGTAAATCCGCTTCTGTAATGGGTAACCGCATTTGGCGCAGAAAATCTTATTCATATAGGGATAATTTTCTTCCGTAAAATCTTCAATGACCGAAACTGTGGCAAGATACTCCCGCTTCCTCCCAATCGCATCCTGTGCCCTCTGCCACAAGGCTTCCGAAACAATCGGCTTATGGTCATTTTGGATATACCACGCATCCACTTCCCCACGGTTTCGCACCAGCTTCCGTTCCTCATTCACATAATATTTATGCATGATGTAATCGCCTTTGTAGATTTCACTTTCCAAAATGCGTATTACTGTGGAATCAATCCACTTTGCACCGCCGACAGTCAGAACGCCTTTATCATTCAAAAACCGTTTGATTGCTGCCGGAGTGTAACCCTCCGCCGCCATCTGAAACATTTTCTTTACCCATACCATCTCTTTCTCATCCGGTATGAAATTGCCATCGCTGTCTTTGGTATAGCCGAAGGAGCGTTCCAAATACTGCACTGGAATCCCCTGCTCATATTTCCTGCGGTATACCATCTTTGCCCCTTCGCTTCCGCTTTCGCTCTCTGCCTGTGCGAAAGCCGCGAGGATGGTCAGCATAAGCTCCCCTTCCCCGGAAAGGGTATTGATATTCTGAAGTTCGAAAAAAACACCGACATTACGCTCCTTCAGCTCCCTCGTAGCCTCCAGAACTATGGCGGTGTTCCTTGCAAACCTTGATACCGATTTTGTTAAGATTAAATCTATTTTCCCAGCCTTTGCATCAGCAAGCATGGACTGGAAGCCGGGACGCTTATCCTTAAATCCCGATATGGCAAAGTCACTGTAAACACCAACATACTCATAATCAGGATTGGCTTTGATGACTTTCTCATAATGCTGTATCTGGTTTTCCAACGAATTTTCCTGTTCGTCTGCATCTGTAGATACCCTGCAGTAAGCACATACTCTTAATTTTCTCTCCTGCGACTGCCGCCCTTCTCTTATTTCGATTTTCACAGCCTTTCCTCCTTCCGTTTTTGTTGTGTCTATCTATCACTCTAAACGCCAAGAATAGCAAGTCTTTTCTGCCACACCTTTCATCTTTCTTTGCTTGGCAAAAGGCTGAAAAAAGAAAGGCTGACAGTCCCGAAAAACCGCCAGCCTGACCGCTTAACACTTCACTACATGATCCAGCGAAATCCAGCCGATTCCGCTTTTTAACCTGCCCCATTTGGAAGCCCCTTTTCCGTCCGCTTCTTCCACAATGGTGTAGACGCCGACAGGAATATATTTCACACGGGCATAATCCGTCCCCGGTCCCTTACGGATATTGAGGTCGGAAATTTCAACCCTGACCGTATAAGGAACTTTTGCTGCCACCGCTTCCGGATAAATGACTGTACCATTCTCGTCAAAAACAAAATATCCATCATTGGCATCAGCACATTTTTTCGCATTTTCCAGACTGTGAAATGCACCTTTCTGCGAAGATTTGTCGTCCCATGTCTTTCTGACACGGTACCAGACTTCTTCCTCCCCTGCCGCATCGTACTGTGTCAGATTCCAACGCTCAATAATGGAACAGAGCTTCTCCACATAATCCGGTGCGGTGGCATACCCGCCGTCCTTGATGATCTGTGCCGCATTTTTATAATCCGTACAGCCTTTCAAACCTTCATACCGCAGCTTGCTGCCATTCTTAGCCCCAAGCAGATATGCGGAATGGTCGGCAATGGACTTCTCTACGGACGGGTATTTACGGAAGTCTGCAGTTACCGTCACATAAGCGCCATTCTCATATTCCTGCGTTTTCTTTGTGTAGATGGAAACGCCATCCCACACCGTTCCTTCCCATGTGTTGCCGGAAAGCGACTTCTTCATGCCGAACACATTATTGGCATTCTGCGCCAGTTCGCTCTTTCCATAGCCAGACTCCAAGATAAACTGTGCAAAAGATACACTGGCAAGGATGCCGCTCTGCTTCATGTCGGCAGTAAATAAGGCTCCTGCTTTCGCAATCACTTCCTTTTCAGAAAGACTTGCAAATACAGAAGCCTGAATTCCTGTAATCGAATCCGCACTGTCCATCGCTGCCTTGACCGCCGCACGGAAGGTGTCCATCGTATAAGAAAGCCCAAGCTGCGTCCAGAGATGCTCCGGATCGCCGTGGTTGGAGGCAATGCCCCGGCTGTGACCTTCCTTGTGGCTGATGATGACGCCATCCGCAGTGGGGTTCAAACCATACTGCTTGCACAGCATGGCAAACAGCTCCACCGCCGCCTCATAAGTCCTCTTTGCCACCGCCTTCGCCGTGGCGGTATCGGAACAGGTAAAGTTTGAGCCTGACGTGTACTTGATACACGCAGGCTCGCACATCTCCACTCCGATATGGGTATTGTTGCCGCTTCCATTGCTGCCGGAACCGCAATGCCATCCCCTGTGGTTCCACGGGAGCGTCTGGTACACCGTGCCGTCATTCCCGTCAATGAAGCCGTGGACACAGGCGCTTGTGTAAGACTCCGAATTCCACGAGTTAATAAAAACGGATGCCTTCGGCTGCGGGCACCCGACAGAATGGAGCATCAGCCCCTTTACCGTAATTTTTCTCCCTGCCGTGTAGCAGGGATTTTTTGTCAAGATGGATTCTACCAGTTTCATGATCACTCGTCCTCCTTATCGCTGTTTCCTGTTTCTGCCCGGTCATGGAGCTGCTCCAGCACTGCCTTCATTTTCTCCGGGATGGGAAGCCCCAAGTGCGCCGCATTCTCCAAAAGGCTCACGCCCTCATTGGAAATATAGAAAAAGATGACTGCAGTACGCAGCACGCTCCCTGTTCCAATAACCTGCACATCGAGGATGTTGGCAATCCCCACAAGCAGGAAGATCAGCACCTTCCGGCAGATGCCCTTAAATCCCACCTCGCTGGACAGCTTCTTGTCCGCCACCGCGCACATCACGCCCGTGATATAATCAACCACGGCAAATGCGATGAGCGCATACAGCAAGCCGTCACAGCCGCCCAAGAAGTAGCCGAGCCACCCTCCGATGGCTGCAAAAATGAGCTGGATTGTGTTCCAAAATTCTTTCATAGCGAAACCTCCTTAAAATGATTTTTTGTATGAAAAAAGCGGCTGCCCGAAAACAACCGCTGATTCCCATGAAAATACCAATGTCTTTTTATACAAATTTTCCTTTACATCTTTGTTGGGTTTTTCTCTCTGATCTGCTTGCTATTTCCTTCGTTTAGAGTGATTAATAACACTACCAAAAACGCCACCCAAAGGGCAGCAAAGAAAGGAGACATTTTATGCAGACAAAAAACTTAAAAGTGGCTTACACCAGCCGCTACAACAAATACTCGTATACTTCCGTCCCGAAAATCCAGATGGAGGGGAAATGGCTTGAGGAGCTTGGCTTTGCCATCGGCACGCTCCTCAAGGTGGAATTCGAGAAAGGCTCTATCCGCATCCGCCCGCTGACTGCGGACGAAACAGCGGAACGAAAACAGCAGGAATTGAAAGCCGAGCTTGACCGAAAATCTGCAGAACTGAAACAGGTACAATCTGGTCTTGCCGCCTATGCGGGTCTCTCCTCTGAACTTTCCCAAGTTGCAGAATCCAACTCCCCGTATTCTTCTTCCGGCAGGAAGTCTAAAAAATCCAAGTAACCGCCCGCCATATAACTCCATAACCTTCTATTTTTGCAGGGGACAGCTCTCCCCTGCTTTTTATGCTTCCTCCGTCAGCGTATAAGTGATCTTCATCGTCTTATCAACCGTTTTGACCACCGCCGTGGAAAGGTTATTGATGGAAGCGAGGTACGGCGTCAGAAGATATGCTGTCCGAAATTCGCTTCCGTAGCTGCCGCCCCATCCGAACAGGAAATGCTTATACTGGAATAACGGCGTTGCCGCATCGTTCAGCCTAACGCTGCCCTGCGTATGGATGACTTCATCCGCCGCAGTAATCTGGAAATCACCGGCTACGATCAGATCCCCGACCAAAGTCATATATACCTCACAGGAGCCTGCATCGCACAGCGGTTTCCACTTGGAAGTAAAGCCGAATTCAATCAGCGCGACATCCGCCTGATTGGAAAGGTTGATCCGGTAGATACCCTTCTTATTGTAGGCGAGAACATACAGGTATCCATTCCTCACACAGCATTTGACAACCCGCTCTGGATAGGTGGTGCTTCCGTCCCTGTTCCCCACATCCATCAGCTTTGCATTGGACAGCGTCCACTCCCCTTCCGTGAAGGAATAGTCTGTTTTAGAAATCTTAATCCACAGCATCGTGGCATTGCCGGAGGAATTCCCCTCATTGGAAAAACCATACCAGTACCCGTCCTGACCGTCCATAAATTCCCCGTAAAGTGTGTAGCTCCCAAGAAAATAAAATGTCTCTGTGGTCAGCACCTTATCTTCCAGAACAGTATAGGTAGAATCATCCAGCTTCTCATTCAATCCGATGTTGAAGATTGGAATCCGTATTTTCCTGATCCGCACACTGGAATCTTCCGCTGTAATGGAATACAGCAGATTGTTCTCAAAATCCACCTCCACCGTTTCAAACAGCACCATCTGCTTCGCCTTTGGAACGTCCCCGATATCCGCCACCTTTAACTGCAGAAATGCGCTGGCATCCCCTACAAGGCTGCCGTACCCGTTTTCCCCGCCTTTTGCGCTCGTCAGGGCGATTGCCGCTATCGTCCCATTCCCCTGACTCGGCGTAAACTCCCATACGAATTTGTACCCATTCTCCAGAGCCTTGCTCTCTGTCAGATTCAGACTGCCCCGCGCCGTATTCGCCGTGGAATTCACATTATTGGAAGCATACGCCACTGGAAGGTTATCTGATAGGGTATAAATGTTATCCGCATTCTCTTCCAGTGCCTTCGGGAAAAGCAGGATGCCGCCGATCATGTTCGGGCAGATTGGGAACAGGTTGCCATTCCACATGATTGCATCGTCATACTCCCCTGTCGCCTTATAAAAAATCCCCATCGGATTTAAACCGAGGATATTATTGACTGCATTCGTCACCATATTTTCTTCCGTGATGGTCTCTACCTCAGAAGTATTCACATCCGTCAGTTCCACGACCATCGTCCCTTTTAATCTCATTTTAATCCTCCTGTTCCATGACCACCGGGCGGCAGAATGCGCCGATGGCATATTTTCCTGCCACATAGTCACTGTAACTTCTCTGTACCAGCTCCATCGTTTCCATTGTTACGGTTTCTCCATATCCCTTCGCCTGAATACCGCCGCCAATCCTAAACCTTGCCGCTGTCTCTTCTATATTGATTTTGCCGTCCCATGCCGCTGCCGCCGCCATTGCCTGACCGCTGACTGCAGCGATGCAGCCCCCGGTATCCACGCTCCCCGTTCCATTCGCCATCCGCAAATACACCTCAAAAGTATTCGTAATATTCGGCACGACATTATCAATCGGATAATACAGGGAGAGGATATGCTTCCCGCTGTGCCAAGTCTCTGTCGGATGGTGGAGCAGTATCTCATCATCATTGAATACAAAGGTTACAACGGCCTCTGCCATGCCGTCCTCTTTCCATGTAACCGGAAGTTCCACTTCAACTGTGACTGTCCCTGCATCCGTTTCCGCACTGCCAGATGTGCCGTCTTCAGTATCTGTTTTCGCACTGTCAGAGGCATCTTCCCCCGTCCCGGCAGAAGCAGATGGTATCACAATGCTGCCCTTTGCGCTGGCTTCCCGGTCTGTCTGCACCGCAGATACATCTACAAGCACTTGCCCGAAGAACTGCACATGGGTTTCCTCCGATGACGCAAATTCAATGCTGATGATCCGCACATCACTGTCGGCGATTGTATAAGCGGAAGCATTCGTAAAGGTGTGTATGCCGATCTTCCCCGCTTCGATCTGATTCAGCAGACCGGAAATATTCTTGTCATTCTTGCTCTTTGCCTGTGCAAGCCGGGGATTCTTTCCCACGCACCGGATGGACTGCCGACCGCCGATGCGGTGTTCAATGGATGTAATACAAGCAGTCTGCGTCCCATCCGTCTGCCCGCCGGAAAAAGTCAGCACATCCCCCAAATCCAATGCCGGATTCCCTATCGTGGACGAATCAAACGGGACATAAGATATGACCGACAGGTCTGCTAAAATATTTTCGCAGAGCGTCCTGCGTGTTTCCTCAAGACCGAACTGCAGGAGTGGATTAACGCCAAGATTCATAGTCAGCCCGTCATCAGTTTCAAGTGCATAATATTCCGCTGTCTGTGTCCGCAGATTGGTGGAGCTGACTGCCGTATATCTCGTAATAAAATCAGAGAAACTGCTGGAAAACCGATGCTTTCCTTGTATCTCTACTACTGCGTCCGTACCGTATTTGCGAAGCTCAAGGCGTCCCGCACGGTTGATGCAGAAAAAGCCGCCCAGCACCTGCGCCACGAAATACAGCACATCCCGGTACGTCTCAATATCATTTTCCGGGTAAATAGAAAGGATCTCCGCCCCATTCGGCATCGCTTCGATTTCCTCTTTTGTATGGGCAAGCTCCACATCACAGGCTCCGCAGCACAGTTCCAGAAACGCATACGCATTCCCCACCGTTTCAAATCCGTTAAAGCTCTTTTCAAACCGGAGCATATAATCATAGGCTTTCAATTCCAGCGTTTTCAGATGCCTGTTCGCTTCGCTGACTTCAAAGATGCCCATCGGGATCTCCTCAAAGCTCCCGTCCGGCAGCCGGAAATGGCAGGACAGCTCCACCTTTGCATCCTCCAGCGTGTAGCGGTCAATCTGCGAAAAGAGTGTGATCCCCATCTCAGCCGCATACACCGTCCCGATTTCTAGCTCCGTGCTTCCGCAGCACTGTGCAGTGATATACCCGCTCCCCTTCACAATGTCCCGGCATCCGAAGGGATATTCTTTTCCGGCTTTTGTCGTAATTTTTCCTGTCCAATAATATTCTCTGGTGTTTTCCTGCACCGCCTGCAGGAACGCATCGCTCACCGGGTACATGAAAACACCCCTTTCTGCTATAATTCATTCAATGTAAAAGATACCGTCCAAAGCCCTTTCTTGGAGGTGTCCTTATACAGCTTCGCCTTGAATCCCGCGACATACATCTCAGTTTCCTTTAGTGCCAGAGACTCCGTATCAAAATACTGGACGACAATCTTCTCCTGCTTGGAAAACGCCGTCAGCCTTGCGAGCCATGCGGCGCTGACAGAGAAAGCCACAGCAATCGTGACCACCCCCGTCCTTACCACATCCCTCTGCGTTGTTCCTGCCTCCGTTTCGCCGCCGGAATCCGCCTCCACATCAGTAAGATTTAAGTCATACGAATCGGGAAGCGGAAGGGATACGCCTTCCATTTTCAAATACTGCATAAACGCCATTCCCTATCTCCCTCCGCTTCTTAAATTCGTCCTCTGCTGTGCGCTTACCACAATCTCATCCAGCATCGCGCCGCCAAGATAAACGGGGATGACAATATCTCCGGTCTGCCCGTTCATATCCCGGATAGCCGCCGTAATCGCTGATGCCAGTCCTGCCAGACTGTTCCCTGTCACCGCTGCCGCAGAATTCTCCGCATCCGCCATGCCGGAAGCCACCCTCGGACTGATAACCATGTCCTCCGACACGCCCCGGACAGCCTTCTCGATCAGTCCCCGGCTTCCCTCTATGCCTTTGGCAAGCCCTTTCATAAAGTCCGGCATCCAAGATTCATACTCGGTCAGCGGTCCTTCATCCGGCACGGAGAAATGCAGGAAGGATTTAATCTTCTCCGCCACACTCGCAACCGCATCCCCTACTGCGCCGATACAGCTCCGGATTCCATTGACAATCCCCATGATGATATCCTTGCCCCACTGCAGCGCCTTTGGCGGCAGGGAAGTAATAAAGCTGATCGCCTGATTGAATCCATCTTTAATCGTGGTTACGATATTTCCCATCGTGCCTTTGATTCCGCTTAAGATGTTCTGGAACACGCTCGTAACCGTATTTTTTATGCCGTTCACAATGGATGTGACCGTATTCTTAATGCTGTTCCAGACCGTGGAGATTACCGTCTTAATCGCATTGACCACTGTCGTGACCGCTGTTTTAATGACATTCCACACCGTGACAATAACCGTCTTTATGGCGTTGACCACCGTAGTAATGACTGTCTTTATCGCATTCCACGCCGTGGTCAGGAACGTCTGGATTGCCGTAACCACCGTAGTGATCACGGTCTTAATTGCATTCCAGACCGTAGTCACCACCAATTTGATTGCATTGAATACCGTAGTAATGGCGGTCTTATACAGGTTGAAATACGTTGTAATGATAAGTTTGATTGCCTCCGCCGCCGTGGAAAATATCAGCTTAATGCCTTCCCATATCCCGGCGGAAAACGATTTGATTCCCTCCCATATGGTCTTAGCCGCCGCAGAGATTGCTTCCCATGCCGCTGTAAAAAACGCTTTCAAACTTTCCCATACAGCAACCGCCGCTTCCTTAATTTGTTCCCAAAGGTTGATCCAAAACTCCCGGAATTCCTCGCAATTATTCCACAAATAAATAAATGCAGCAACAAGCGCTGTGATAGCTGCGATAACCAGAACAATCGGGTTGGCAAGCATGGTGGTATTTAAGGCGGCAAATGCAGTTTTTACCGTATTGATGACTCCTGCAATCTTCGGCACGACTGTCATGATCGTACCGACTGCGGAGATCACTTTCCCCACCACGATAAGGACCGGGCCTAATGCCGCCGCCAGCAATGCCACCGTCACGATGACTTTCTTCGTCCCCTCGTCCATGCCGTTCAGCCAGTCCACGAATGTCTGCACCCACCCGACAATCTGCTTGATGACCGGCATCAGAAGCTCCCCAAAGGAAATCGCCAATCCCTCCAATGCGGATTTTAAAATGGTAAGCTGCCCCTGAAGGTTGTCAAGCTGTGTATCCGCCATCTGCTGCGCCGCCCCGCCGCTGTCAATGATCGACTGCTGGAGGTCATCCCAAGTGCTGCCTGTATTGGCAAGCAGGGCATTGACGGAAGCAAGGTCAGTCTTATTGAAAATGGTGCTGATAATGTTGGACTTCTCTGCGGAAGTCATCCCGTCCATGCTCTTGTTCAGATCCCCAAGAATGTCATTGAGGCTTCTCATATTTCCTTCGGAATCATAGACATCCACGCCGAGCTTTTCCATGCTCGCCGCCGCTTTGTCTGTCGGATTCTGCAGGGACAGGATGACATTCCGAAGGTGCGTTCCTCCCTCCGCCCCTTTGATGCCGTTATTGGCAAGGATGCCGAGCGCGGTATTCAGTTCCGCCGTGCCGCCCTTTACGGACTTGGCTGTCGCGCCGATGGTAAGGATTCCCTCTCCAAGCTGTGCTACGGA
Source organism: uncultured Lachnospiraceae bacterium (assembly GCA_910585995.1). Classification (GTDB taxonomy): domain Bacteria; phylum Bacillota; class Clostridia; order Lachnospirales; family Lachnospiraceae; genus Hominiventricola. Next base: position 59,315 of record CAJUGG010000012.1, on the reverse strand, counting down.
AGTATTGGTAGTAGATGCTGTCTTTGCCATCTGGTCTACCATCGTTTCCGCTTCATCCACGCCCATACCGAGCGCTGACATGGCGTCCGTCACCATGTCAGAAGCGGACGCAAGGTCAATCCCTCCTGCCGCCGCCAAATTCAGGACGGTCGGCAAGGTGTCGCACATCTGCTGCGTATCATATCCGGCAAGCGCAAGATAGTTTAATGCTTCGGCACACTCCGATGCAGAGAAAGCAGTTTCTGCGCCCATCTTCTTGGCAAGCTCTGACAGCGTGGACATGGTATTGACTGTCTGCCCATCCACCTTTGACATGGCATCCTTTGTGATCCCCATCGTTGCCTGTACCTGTGACATGGAGGATTCAAAATTTGCCGCCGTAGTGACCGCCGCCGTGCCAAGCCCTCCCACTGCCGCCGTTACGGGCATCAACTTCTTCCCGGCTTCTGATATGCTGTTCCCGGCGCTCTTTAATTTTTCCCCCGTGGCTGCTATCTTCTGCATCGCCACGGCGGACTGGTTTGCCTGTGTTTCCAGCCTTTTTAATTCCTGCTCCGTCTCTATGATTTCCCTTTGGAGGGCATCGTACTGCTCCTGCGAAATCTCCCCGTTGGCAAGCGCTGTGTTCGCCTGTTCCGCAGCCGTCTTCAAGGTGGCGAGCTTTTCTTTGGTGTCCTCCACCGTCTGTCCGAGAAGCCTGTGCTTCTGCGCCAGCAGCTCCGTATTGCCCGGATCAAGTTTCAGGAGTTTTTCTATATCCCGGAGCTGCGACTGTGTATTCCTGATTTCCGAATTCACGCCCTTAAGGGCATTCTGCAGCTTCGTGGTATCGCCGCCGATTTCTACTGTAATGCCCTTGATCCTGCTTGCACCCATGCTCCCCACCTCCTCAAAACAGGCATAAAAAAAGGAGCATTTCTGCCCCACATACGGAAAAAGCACCGACATTTCTGCCGATGCTCTATGTAATATTATAATTTAACTTAAGTCTCTTCAAGAAACATCAGGGCATTATCTGCCCCGATGTTTCTCTTTTTTCTTCTGCTGTTTCAGTTCAAACATTCGCTTTGCTTCAGCCATTTTCCACTCCCGGCTTTTCGCTTTACGTTCCTGTTTATTCTGCTCCTGCTGCAATTTCAGGGCTTGCTGCGATTTTGTACCAATTCCAGTACCGCGTAATTGCTTCTCTACATCTTTTTGCCTTTTCTTTGGATTCCTTATGGTTTCCTTTACAGCAGTTGCCACAGCCGGACTAAATTGCAAACTAAAATAGTGTCTCAAAATGAAGTCATATACCTCATAATCCTTTGGCTCTGCGCCAAACGTCACTTTAGATACGGATAGTTTTCCATCTTCGACTCTTTCAAAAACTCCCACCCAAAATGGCTCATCAAAATACACCGTTAGTTTGCCGCTTACTTTGTCCATGACAATCCCTCCTTTATTGATTGAAATGAACAAAGAATGGACAACCCGGAGGGGCAGGTTACTTACCCTAATAATTAGGACGGCTGGGCTACCTACCAGCTCTAGTATACATTGCTGCATACGTTGCGTTTTTATCTTTGTTTTTATATAATCAAGCCTTAACGGCCAGATTAGCAGATTTTAAATTCGAATCAATCATACCATACTAAATGCCCTTAGTAAAGCATCTGTATTCCGATAATCCGGCAGAGAACATTTTATTCCCTGCCGAATTCCGCTCAAAAACGGTCCATGTCCTCCTGCGTGGCAAGCGCAGCATATTTATGCTCGTCATTCCTGCTCTCAATATACATATCATTGATTAAGCCAATGGAAAGAAGCTCCAAATCCGCTATGGACAGCCCCAACTGCACACACCGGAGCAGGAACAGCGGTGTTGTCATTTCGCGCTCTGTCGGGCGAAGTTTTTTTTAGCTTCCGCATCCGTTTTCACATTCAGCCCCCAAAGCTCGATCAGCTTCGGAAGCACCTGATAAATGGAAAATGTGTTAAACCCATCAAGCCACTCCTCCGGAGTATCCGGGATGGACGGATCAGCGTGCTTCGCCATAATAAATGCGATATTCTCAAACATCTCCAAGCTGAACAGGTCAAAATTGCTCTCCTCTTCCTTCTGCCCGCCCACGCTTTTTTCCAGTACACGCAGATCCTTATAAATATCCCGCTGGAATTTCAGCCTGTAAATCCGTGGGATCGCCGCACTTGCCTTGAACGCCACCTGCTGCCCGTCTATTTCGATTTTCTTAATAATGCTCATCCTTTCCTGCCTCCTTTACTCTCCCGTTTGATCAGAAACCGTCTGCGTTTCCGCATTCGGCTCATAAACCGATTTGTACCAGTTATTGTAGACTGTCTCCGTAGTGGAATCTCCGGTCTTTGCTTTTACATATCCGTTTGCCAGCGGCCTTGCCTTTACGGTCAGCGTTTCCGTCTGCACTTCCTTATCCTCCTCATTCGTCTTGGACTCAATGGAAGGGCGGGAAGCGGAACAGTTATACAGCACATGACGGATTTTGCGAATGTCCCCGTCAAACTCGAACAGGAGCGCAAAACTCCCCGTCTCGCTGTTTGCATTCTCCACAAGCACCTGATTGGCGTCCGCTTCTTCTTTCAGGATATCCGTCCGGAAGGACTCCGGGATCATAGCAAGCTCCAGATCGCCGCCATACCCCTGATTGTTGTTGATCACATAATATTCCACGCCATCCGCATAGAACGATTCCGGCTCCCCTGTCGGGTCCATGCTGATGGAAACCGCACCGGGCATCGCCACAGGCACGGCAAATGTTACCGTCCCGTCCTCCGCCACCGTGATCGGCGCGTAGTGGACGTTGCAGATATTAAATTTTACTTTATTCTTTTTATTCGGCATCCCTATACCTCCATCTCATAAAGCACTTCATAGAGTTTTTCCGACTCTATCCATACTTCGCTTTTTTCATAATAAATACCATAACCGTCAAGGACTGCCTCCGCCTGTTCCTCCAAGCCGACATTCTTTCTGTCGGTATAGAGTTCTATGTTCAGGCGGCTGGCTTTGAAATACACTTTCCCATCTGCGGCAAAATAACTGCTGTTCGGATAGAGGAATACCACAAACGGCGGATCAGGGGATTCCCCTTCCACGAAATGGTCATACGCAAATGGGAGTCCCATTTTCTCCACCATTTCCATTACTTCTTCATGTGTCACGGCTTCAGCCCCCTCTCTATCCGTTCCAGCAGTTCTTCCTCCCCCTTTGACTCCGCCGGGGCGATATGGGGGATGGCTGCCACCCTGCCGCCCCCGCGCTTGGCGTGTCCATGCTCCAGAAGATGGGCGATCTGGTAACGGTCTTTGGAATGCACCGTAATGGTCAGCCCATTGCTGCTCTCCTTCGTCTTTTTTGTCCGCCAGCTTTTTTTATATTTTCCCGTCCGGGACGGCGCTCCGGCCTGTATTTCCTTCTTTACGGTTTTTGCAGATTCCGTCACAGCCTCCTTGACCGTATCCGAAGCAAGGTCGGCATATTCCAGCAGCCCTTCCATAATGACATCCGCCATCGCATCCACGCTTATTCTGTTTCCCGCCATCCTCTCACCTCTTTACCACTGCCGCACGGATTTTTACGGTCTTATTTTTATACTGCACGTTGTCGATGAAAGAAATATTGTAAATCCGTCCCCGGAACAGGATGCGGTAATGCTCCGTATCCATGACGGCTACCTCCGAGCAGTGCCGGACAACAAAATTGACCTCCGCCTGTGCATTGACCTGCGCCGCTTCCCAATATTCCTTTCCCGACAGGTTATTGACATAGGCGGCGCAGGAATAGCAGTCCGCCCAATTCAAAATGTGGTTTCCGTTCTTATCCGTCCCGGCTTCGCTTTTCTGGAACGTAATGCGTTCCCGCATCAGCTCTATCATCAGAACGCCTCCTTCCGCACGGAGAACAGCAGGTATTTCAACGTTTCCGTCATGGCCCTGTGGTCAGCTTCCTCCCGGTGCTCATAGAGATAAGCAATGGCGTAAAGCTCCGCCGTCCTGACAATATCCTCATACGTTTCCAATTCCTCCGCAGACCTCCGGCTCACATCCAGAATCAGATGTTCTGCAGTACACATGAACTGGACGATTGACTCGTCCTCATCAGACGAGTCAACCCTCAGATACTGCTTGGCTTCTTTCAGTGTTACCACCATTCCTGCCGCCTCCCGCTTAAGTTGTCTTCGCCTTCACATCCAGCGTCTTGACTGCTTCAGAAAGGATTAGCTTTCCGTCCACGCGCTCACAGGCAAGGAATCCTACCTGCCCGGTGGTGGCATACAGCTCATTCAGCCGCTTGAAGCTCCTGCCCTGACGGTCAGCGATCCAGTAATAGCTGTAATCGCCGAATGCCATGACACGTTTCCCTTCCGCAAGCTCCGGTACAAAGATGGAGGTACGGTACGGGCGGTTTAAAATCCTGTCCGGCTCGCCCTCGCGCACGCTTGGCTGCCAGATATAATTCCCGTTGCTGTCCTTCAGCTTGCGGAGCGCCTTGACTGTGGAATCGTTCAGGAGCCACGATGCCTTATTGCGGTAAGGCGCACGAAGGGAATAATACAGATCCATGACATCATCAAACGTAATGCTCGTGGACGCCGCAGTCACTCCCGTCTCCGCGCCGCCCGTGACATTAAACAGTCCGACAGGCTTGCCCTGACCATCGCCGATAAAGAATGCCTCTTCCTCCTTCGTGCCGATCCTGCGCCCGAATTCCTTAGAAATATACTGCTCAATATTAAACACCGAATCGTTCAGAAGTTCATCGGACACCTTGATCATGGTAGCCAGCTTATAGGCACCGATGGAAGTCTGCCCGAAGCTGTCATCGCTTTCCGGGAACTGCCCGCCTTCATCGATCCATGCCGCTTCGCCCTTGCTCGTCACAATCGGGATCTTACGGTCGCCGCTGGAGGTGCGGATCACGGTCGCAAGGCTTCGGAAGAACACTTCATCCTGCAGTGCTTCCACCAGCTTCTTCTCGTATTCGTCCGGCACGAGATAACCACCCTCGGAATCCGTGCCAATGGAAAGAGCGTTCTGTACTTCATAGGAAATCCTGTTCCTCATGCCGTTCCAAAACGCTCTCTTATATTCATCCGATGCCCTTCCCGTTTTTGTCTCACCGTCAATCCTGCCATTCGGCTGGTTTGTGATCGGCGTGCTGGTTGCTCTCGCCAGCTCTGCATCAATGGCCGCCTGACGTTCCAGTCTCTCGATCTCCTTTCCAAGATTGACCACATCTGCTTCCATCCGGTCATATGTTGCCGCATCCTCTGCAGACACAAAGCCGTCCGCCGTCCTCTTGGCATCCAGAAACTTCTTCGCCGCTTCCCATGCCTTTGCCCTTTTTTCCCTCAGTTCCAATACTTTACTCATAATAATTCATCCTCCTTCAATGTGTTAAGAGACTCAGTCTCTTTTCTAACTGGTCAACAGGTACCATCGGCTTCTTATCCGAAACCTTAGAAAGAAAGGAATCATTCATTGCCTTCCGTGAAAACATCACGGAATCCTGCTGGAACGGGAATTTCTTCCCGTCTTCCCCTTTCTCCTCTTTTTGCTCCGGCTCTTTCGGAGGCTTTTCATCTTCCGCATCGCCGGAATCAAACAGTATCTTATCCGCAAATCCAAGCTCCACCGCTTTCTTTGCGTTAAACCAAGTCTCATCATCCATCATGTGGGAGAGCCTTGCGCGGGACAGCCCCGTCTTCCCCTCATAAGCATTTAAAATGGATTCCTTGACCTCATTCAGCATGGCGATGGCTCTTTCCATATCCCTTGCATTGCCGATTGCCAGCGTAGCCGGATTGTGGATCATCATCATCGCCACGGGGGATACGAGAACAGTATTTCCTGCCATCGCAATGACGGACGCCGCCGATGCCGCAAGGCCGTCAATTTTGATGGTCACGTTCCCCCTATAGTCACGGAGCATATTGTAGATCTGCGCCGCCGCAAACACATCCCCGCCCGGAGAATTCAGCCATACCGTGATGTCCCCTTCCCCGGCATACAGTTCATCCTTGAACAACTTTGGAGTGACTTCGTCCCCATACCATGTCTCATCCGAAATCTCCCCGCTTAAAAAGAGCGTCCTCTCCGTGGAAAGGCCGCCCTCATTTTTTACCCAGTTCCAAAACTTCCGTTTCATTATCTGCCTCGCTTTCTCTGATTTTGTGCCGGAGGCTCCTGCCCGGATTCCTCAGCCCCTCCTGCCTGCCCGTCTCCTGCAAAGACTCCGGCGTCCGCCAGTTTTGTCATCGCGCCATTGATCAGGTACAGGTTGCCGCCTTCCTCATCGGAAATCGGATTCATATTCTCCATCTCACGGATATCATTCGCAGAAAACCATCCGTTCTGTCGGCCAGTGGCATATCCGTTCATGCGGGACTGGTAATCGCCCCGGAGCAGGCCGTCTACATTCAGCTTGATAAAATATTTGTTTTTCTCGCCCGGAAGCAGGAGCGATTTCTGAAGCGACTGCTCCCACCGGATCACCCACGGGTCAAGCGTATATTTCACAAACTCCAAAGACTGCTGCTCAATATTGGAGAAACTTGATTTTTCCAGATCCCCCACCATATGGGGAGGGATGCGGTACAGCCTTGCGATCTCATTGATCTGGAATTTCCTCGTTTCCAAAAACTGCGCTTCCTCCGGCGGTATCCCGATCTGCTGGTACTTCATGCCCTCCTCTAAAACGGCAATCTTATGGGCATTGTTCGTTCCCCTGTAGACAGAATTCCAAGACTCCCTGACCTTTGATGGGTCTTTCAAAACGCCGGGATGCTCCAGCACGCCGCCGGGATTCGCGCCGTTGGCAAAGAAGCTCGCGCCATACTCCTCACAGGCAAGCGTCATGCCCACGGCATTTTTCGCCATTGCAATCGGCGAGTACCCGATCAGCCCGTCAAACCCAAGCCCCGGAATATGGAGTACATCCTCCGCCCGCAGCTTGATATCCCCGTAATCCTTGAACAAGGGATTCTCGTTGGTATCCCTCGAATACACATAATAAATCCGCCCTCGGTTATCCCTGTCCACGTCCATCTTGTTCGGGAGAAGCGGATACAGCCCAAGCACCCTGCCGCTTCCGTCCCTCACAATCTGCGCGTAGGCGTTCCCCCAAATCAGAAGATGGCTCATCAATGTTTCACGGAACACGAATGAAGTCATCTCCGGGTTAGGCTCGTCATGGAGCAGATAATATAACGGATGGTCATGCACCAGCTCCTTCCCTCCGTCCTTGTATTCATATACATGGAGAGGAAGCGAAGCCACCGTCTCCGCCAGAATCCTCACACATGCATAAACCGCCGTGGTTTGCATCGCCGTCCTTTCATTGACAGGTTTCCCGCTTGTCGTCCTCCCGAACATAAACGAATACCCGCTTCCGACTGTATTGGTCGGCTTATCCCTCGCCTGACCGAAGCCGAAGAAACTCCTGATTCCCATATTCCACCTCCAAAAATAGGTATTAAAAAACACCTATCTTGAAGTCATTGATCTTCAAAATAGATGTTCTCTATTACTATGAATTATACAATCCTACTTTTTTTAAATCAGTTGTTGCATCCATCATTATTTCACTTGCTTTTCGTTCAATAAGATCAAGTAAATTTCCTTTGTTATCAAACAGTTCTTCTAACTCTTTTCCGCAAATAGAAATTATTACCACTTGATGAGAAAGGTAGTATTTGACCGCCAATTCTTTAAACGTGGATGGACCTTTCTCCTTCGAAATAATGATTCCAAATTTTATACACTTTCCATTACCACCTCCATTTGCAGTAGTAATAATACTATGTAACTTTGACATATATCCACCGCTTGGTGTCTGGCTCTCATTCTTGCATTCAATGAAGAATCTTGCACCTATCGTGTCAAAAATACCAAATTTCAAATACATTTGGTTTCTTACACAGCAATCAATTTGATTCGTTGTTGTCCGAATCCCTGCCGCCTTAAAAATAGGACATAAATTGAAAAGATATTCTGTCAGATTTTCTAATGTATCTCCAATCTTTTTTGTTGTCCCCTTCCGGCTTGCAATTGAAGCATACATATCTTTTAATTTCTGATATTCTTCATCGGTTGGATGAAACAAATATTCATTAACATTACCAGCTAGAAAAATGGTTTCCATAGAATCCTCTTGGACAACAGCCCTAGCTGATAAATCTAATCCTCCCTGCTGCCCTTCTATAAAAACACAGTCGTCTTCCAACGCATATATAATTTCAATATCACTTGGACCTACCTCAATTTCCTCATTACATCCATAGCATTCAAATGGTTTTGATGGAATATCTGCAATAGAATCCACTTTTTTTATGAGCATACCACATTCCGGGCATCGGATTGTATAAAATACTTTCAATATTCCTATTTCTTTGCATTTCGTTAATACCCTACTGGCCAATTGAGGCGAAATATCTAATGCCTTGACCGTTTTGGATACAGTAATATTTTTAGTAGCACCACCAATTAGGTTACTGAAATATGCTTCTAGTTTCTGTATCTGAGCATCATCCAGCATTCCTTGCAGTGCCGATAAGTGAGAACAATACATGTATAATATCCTCCTCCATTGTATACTCCGTAAACTTGAGTATACAGTAATCCTTATTCACCACTATTTTTACTTTGAATTGTTTAGAACAATACATCGTGTTAATTCTCGCAAACATAAATGTTACGCCATCACATGCCTGACTTTTTTGTAGCATTTTTTTGTTATCAAAGAAAATTGCTTTTGACTGAAGCGGTTCTTCTAATGCAGCCGTCTGCTCAACTTTTGAATCTTCTTCATCTGTAGCATTCAGCTTTAATGGATATGCTTCTCTATCTTTAATGAATATCCGTTTATCCGGATAACTGATAGAAAAGTACTTCTCCACCATATTTAAGACATTGGATCTTACATCCTCTTCATAAGCTCGTTTCAGATTACAAATCTGATGCATCACAGAATCAACGATTCCATCAATTTCTGCTGTTTTCTGATTTATCAGTTCTATAATCTCATTTGGTGTCTGTGTATATCTTTCCAACATACAATACAGGCGGGATTTAAATACAGTTTCTGCTTCAAAGCTCTTTTTTGTACCGATTGCCAACTTCTCACACACCCATTTTATGGCTGTAGCTGTTTCTTTTTCAGACTTAGTTGGTGTTGCCTGTTCCAACACAAATTCATCCACATACTTGTATAATCCAGATTTAGATTTTGCACGAGATACAATAATTCCTATATCGCAGTATACGTCAACTGCAATTGGATATGGGACTGTTGCTGCACCATGTTTTTTATCAAAAGTACATAACAGTTTTCCCAGATACAACCGTATTCTTCGCCCATATTCTTCCTCATTAGAAATCTCATAGCGAAACAAACTTAACTCACCAGAATATCCTTTATTTAAATGTCTATTTTCTGCATTCACTAATAAGGGTTCCACAATTTGTTCCACATATTCATCTTCGTTCAAAAAAGCAGTTGTAAATGACTCATCATCTACAATCTTTATCTGTACATCTTTAATTCCTTCTATCAGCACATGATCCAGCCAGTCTAAAACTTCCTCTTCCTTTTCCGGTGACTGGTTTGCATAATTTTCAATATCCTGTATTAACTGTGGTCTATCTAAGGTTGTTTTAAGATCTTCTTTTTTCTTCTCCCTAGCAAATCTTTTTAAGGCCGGGATCGTAATATAACTCTCATCCTCGTTTGCAAATGTATATGGAATAGAAAACATTTTTGCGCCTCCTATGATTTTTTCTAATTATATCACACTTCCCATATACATTGTTATGATTTTCTTTAAAAAACCAAAATACCCCGTTCATCATAGACACTGCCTTCGCTCCCGCCATGACGGATAGCCCGGTCAAGCGCCATAACCGTAGCGACTGCTGCATCAATTTTCTCCGTGGATTTTTCCTTATCCATCTTGATATTTCCGGCTGGGTCCTGCCGCACAAACACGTTATCCATCATCCACCGCAGCACCTTATGGCCGCCGTGGGCGATCCGCTGTTCCAGCGTCAGCTTCATCAGTTCCTTTGTCGGCGGACTCATATCTTTATAGCCTTGCCCGAATGGGACAACCGTAAATCCCATGCCCTCCAGATTCTGCACCATCTGGACTGCTCCCCAACGGTCAAACGCAATCTCCCTGATATGGTATTTCATTCCAAGCCTTTCAATGAACTGCTCGATGAATCCGTAATGGATGACATTCCCCTCCGTAGTCTGCAGGCACCCTTCCATCGCCCATACATCGTAAGGCACATGGTCACGCCGGACTCGAAGCCGTATATTCTCCTCCGGAATCCAGCAGAACGGCAGGATGATATATTTTTCCGCATCATTTCTCGGAGGGAATACAAGCACAAATGCCGTGATATCCGTGGAACTGGAAAGGTCAAGGCCGCCGTAGCATTCCCTCCCCGCAAGTTCATCCGCATCCACCGGGAACGCACAGGCATCCCACTTATCCATCTGCATCCAGCGGGTACTCTGCTTTACCCACTGATTCAGGCGTAACTGCCGGAACACATTTTCCTCCGCCGCATTTTCCCTCGCACTGATATAGGCGTTCTGCACCTTTTCCAAATCTATTGTATAGCCGAGGGATGGATTGGCTTTAAACCACGTTTCCTCCTTCGTCCAGTCCTCATCATCTGAAGCGCCGTAAATCACAGGGTAGAAGGTCGGATCAATCTTCCTGCCCTCCATGATGTCCACCGCCTTCTGGTGCTGTTCAAAACATACGGAATTCCGGTCTGTCCCGGCTGTCGTAATCAGAAAAAACAGCGGCTGCGTCCTTGCATCGCCGGAGCCTTTCGTCATGACATCAAACAGCTCCCTGTTCGGCTGTGCGTGCAGCTCATCAAAAATAACCGCATGGACATTGAGGCCATGCTTCGTATAGGCTTCAGCCGACAATACCTGATAAAAACTGTTGGTCGGTTTATATACGAGACGCTTCACGGACATGACAGGCTTGATCCTCTTTTTCAGTGCAGGGCATTGGTCCACCATGTCCACCGCCACATCAAATACGATGGACGCCTGCTGGCGGTCAGAAGCGCAGCCGTACACCTCCGCTCCCCATTCGCCATCGCCGCAGGTCATATAAAGGGCAACAGCCGCCGCTAGTTCTGATTTCCCATTTTTCTTTGGGATCTCGCAGTAGCAGGTATTGTACTGGCGGTATCCGTTCCCTTTGACTGTGCCGAACAAAGTACGGATGATCTGATCCTGCCACGGGAGCAGTTCAAAGGGGATACCCCTCCATCGCCCTTTCGTATGCTTCAGGCAGTTTATAAAATTTACGGCATGGGCCGCTTTCGCTTCATCAAACACTATTTCGCACCACCCTTCACAAGCAGAAGCTCCATCTCATCGCTCTGCTTATCTTCCCCCTCGTTTGCCGTGATCCTGCTTCTGGCGGAAGGCGTCAGGCCGAACTGCTCACAAAACTTATTCATGATTTTAAGATAAGTCTGTGCAATGGAAACCTGCGGCACCTGCTGCCAGTACCCGCTTGGCGTCTTCACGATTGTGCCGTGCTGCGTAATAAACTCCTCCGCCTCCTTCCACCTCGCATACGCTTGGCAGTATCCGGCAAACGCCGCCATATCGATCTCCGTAAGGATGCCAAGCTGCTCCAACTGCTTCGCCATCCGTTTCCATTCCTTTTTTGCTTCCTCCTCAAGCCATGAAGGACAGCGCGGGGCTTTCTTCTCCGGCTTCGGCTCGCCCGTGTTCAGGCTCCGCTTGCCCGGATTGCCCTCCAGCACCTTTACCGCCGTAGGCTTCGGTTTTCTTCCTCTCTGCGCCACTGTCCTCACCTCCTCCAGATCATGGCAGACAGAAAGGGCCTCCTAAGAAGCCCTTTCCGTATATTTTTCTTAATCCATCTTATAAATGCAGCTATAATTTTTTCCGTTAATGAATTCCGTCAGCGTTGCGGCTTTCCTTATCTCATCCGCCGCTTTGAAGAGGTCGTCCGGTGTGGTGTTCCCGCCCATCCTGCAGATGCTGCAGTCCGCCGTAAAACTCGCCGTCATCTCTTTTTTCTCCCGGTTGAAGCTCCCAAAATCCATCTTCTCGTTGATGAAGATGTTCGTCCAAGTCCCCCGGATTTCCATCCTCCCGTTGTACTCGGCAGCCGCCAGCCCATAATCCTCTGCCGCTTCCTTAATCTTTGCAAAAATTTCTGTTTTCGTCATGTCTGTTTCCTCCGTTTTCTTTGTTTTCCTTTCGGTAGGTACATATTCGCTCTAAACAGAAGAATTATCCAGTCAATTTCTCTCCATAATCTGCACAAACATTCCTGCCGGAAATTGTGCGGATTATTTACGAAACCGTCCAGTAATCTTTCGCCCTTCCTTCCACCTTGCGGTAAGAACAGTCATTATGGACTTCTCCGGTTTTTCCCAGCCTGCGGATTTTCTTATTCAGCAGCCGCTTCCGAAGCCGTGTTCCGCGCATCATCTCCGCATTCCACTGCTTTCTCCAACGGGAACGGCTCCTCTTATCCGCCGCATTCCCGGCAAGTTTTTTCTGCTGGCTCATGCCCCACTCACCTTCTCCCACTCATCTTCGCCGCAGATCAGCGGCAGGGAGCCATGCCCTTGCCACCGGGTATGTATCTGCCCCGCATCGTCCACAAATTCCACCGTGCCGATTGTCCCCTCCGGGATTTTGCGGTACGGATCATCCAAGCGGATGAGCCGTACCTTCGTTCCCTGCGGATACTCGTTTCTCAGCCTTTCCAGCAGTTCCCTGCTTACTCCGAACATCCCGCTTCCTCCTCTGCAATTTCTTCTGTGGTTTCCTCCACTGCCGTCTCCGTAGTTTCTTCTGCCGTTTCCTCCGCTGTCTCTTCTGAAGTTTCTCCTGCTGTTTCCTTTGCAGCCGCCCGTGCCGCCTTACGGTTTGCTTTCCACTTCTCCTCATCCGCCGGAGTCCGAAATGCCGTATGCCCCTTCAATCCGCTAAGGAGGAATGTCCGTTCTTCCTTCGTATCCTTACCGCCAAGCCCGATCCTTACCATCCAAGACCTCATGTAGTATTTTTCATTTTCCTCAATGGTCGGCTTCGGGCTGATCCGCTTCTGCATTCCCGCCGACTGCACCATCTTGGAAGCAAGCACCGTGTAGGCTCTCACTGCTCCCGGCTCCTCGGTGTAGGGAAATCCCGTAAAAAGAATGGTGTCCTCCAAAAAAGCGAATCCCGCATTGCTGCCATCATGGTTTCCGATGAAGGCGATCACTTCCCCGGCATCCTGAAATGTCCCGGCTTCCAGATCTGTAATCAGGCTGTCGCTGACCGAAAAACCGTCCTGCCCGATTGCCTTATTGATCAGGTACTGCTTTGCGTGGAGCATGTTCAGGAGGTTGATGATTCCCTGCGCTCCCATTTCCCCAACCGGAATGCGGATGCCCGTGTAAGAAGTTTCTGATTCCGCTTCTTCCTTGCTGTTCCCCAAGAAACCGCATTCCGTGAGCACTGCCGTAATCTCCTCCATCCGGCTCTCATCCTCAAGAATGATCTTGCCTTCCCGGTCTACCGTAATGTTCCCGACCTGATAAGCGAAGGTTGGCGGACCGGCATAAACCGCCTTCTCTCCAAGATGCTCTGCGAGTGCCTTTACTACATTTTTTCTGCTTTCAGCGTTTGTCATAATTTCCTTCATATTCGCTGTCCTCCTTGTTTTTTGGTAGTAACATTAATCACTCTAAAGCCCCAAATAGTCAAGCGAATACTTCGGATATTATCAGAAAATATCCGGCTCCCGTGATTCCGGCAGGGACATTGCGACAGCGTATGCCACCGTTGCCGTCACTGCATTTCCAGCTTGTTTATACAGTTGCGCATCTGAATTGACTGCCGCCGCTTTTTCATACAGTTCATCGGGGAATCCCTGCAATCGGAAGCACTCCCTCGGCGTAAGCCGCCGGATTCTGCCGCCCTTCATTAGCGTCCCCATCTGCCCGGAACAATCCAAAGTCTGCGAACAGCCCTTCCCAACCCTGCCACGCCTTGTACTGCTTTCCGGATAAGCAAGGTTGATGCTATCGCCGATATGCGCTTCCTCATATCCTGCCTTTGTCGCATTTTTTACTTTTACGCCGGACTGATCTTCTTTTTCACAAATATATACGCCATGCCTATCCTGAGAGGTCAGGGTAAACATCGGCTCCCCGTCTTCCTTCATCCTCCTGCCGTTCTGCCGTTTCTCCATCCGCTCCGGGGTAAGTACCGGACGCACTTCCAAGACTGCGGAATTTACGGCGGCATGGTTGATGATCCCGGCATTGTACCTTGCAGTCAGGCATCTGGCGGTATCCGTAACCTTCGGTGCTGTATTGGACTGGTCGATAAAATATAATCCCGTCTTCGCCCCGATACCCCCTGCATTCCCGACAAGGGTTGCGGAGATACCATCTGTGTCATATACACGGTATCCCTGCATCCCGCCTATAAGCTGCTTAAGAGCTGCTGCGTTTTCTCCGCTGTGAGGTAATATTTCCCGTCTACCTCTGCTTCTAAGATTTGCGATAATGAACACGCGCTCTCTGTTCTGCGGGACTCCGAAATTTTTGGAATTAAGCACCTGCCACCGACAGTCATACCCTGCTTCGTCCATTTCAGAGAGAACGGAGGCAAAATCGAATCCAGCGTTAATTGATAACAGGTTCTTAACGTTTTCAACAAGTAGGTATGTGGGCTTAGCACTTTCTTCTTTGTCTTTGATGAGGTCAATAATGTTGTAATATATTCCACTTCTTTTTCCGACCAGTCCCCTCTGTTTCCCCGCAACGGAGATGTCCTGACAGGGGAAGCCGAAACACCAGATGTCCGCATCGGGGACATCTTCGCTTTTGAGTTTTGTGACGTCATCCGCTTTCCACTCTCCTTCCGTGTCATACATGGCTTCATAGGAAGCCCGTGCAAATTTATCATATTCGCAATAACCGATACATTTATGCCCCGCCCTCTCAAGACCGAGCCGGAAACCGCCGATGCCTGAACATAAATCAAGGAAGGTCATCTGTCTCATGGCCAGTACCTCCCTTAATAAAATCTCCATATGAAATTTTCTCGCCGTTCCTGATAAGGAACACATCCCCCGCCGAGCCTTTCTGCTCAATGTAGCGGTTGACGATAACATCCACAAATTTCTCATCCAGCTCTATGCCGTAGCAGATACGGTTGGTCTGCTCACAGGCGATCAGCGTGGAGCCGGAGCCGAGGAACGGATCAAGCACGATGCAGTTGCTCATGCAGGAATTCTGGATCGGATACGACATCAGCGCCACAGGCTTCATGGTGGGATGGTCTTTACTTGCCTTCGGGCGGTCATATTCCCAGATCGTAGTCTGCTTCCGGTCTGAGTACCATTGGTGCTTCCCGCCTTTCTTCCACCCGAACAGGCAAGGCTCGTGCTGCCATTGGTACGGGCTGCGCCCAAGCACCAGCGCATTCTTCTTCCAGATGCAGCACCCGGAAAGATAGAATCCGGCTTCCTTAAATGCCTTGCGGAAGTTCAGCCCCTCCGTATCGGCATGGAATACATAAATGGAAGCGTCCTGCTCCATCGACTGCTCCATGTTGACGAAAGCCGCAAAAAGGAACTGGTAAAAATCTGCATCCGCCATGTTGTCGTTCTTGATTTTCCCGGCGGTTTCCTCCACATTTACGTTGTAGGGCGGATCAGTCAGCACAAGGTTGGCTTTCCGTCCCTCCATCAGCACATCGTAGGTTTCCGGCAGGATGGAATCGCCGCACACGACACGGTGCTTCCCCAAGAGCCACACATCCCCGGCCTTTGCCATGACAGGCTTCTTCAGTTCCGCTTCCACATCGAAATCATCTTCCTTGACCTTTTTGTCATGGACGGAATTGAAAAGCTGCTCGATCTCCGGCGGCTCGAAACCAGTGACCGCTACATCAAAATCCGAATTCTCCAAATCTTTGATGAGGTCCGCCAGCAGTTCCTTATTCCACTCGCCCGTGATCTTATTCAGTGCGACATTCAGCGCCTTCTCTTTCGTCTTGTCAACATCGACAACAATACATTCCACTTCATCATACCCAAGATCAGAAAGCACCGTTGCCCGCTGGTGTCCGCCGATGATGGTCATGTCTGCGTTGATGATGATCGGCTCGACATAGCCGAATTCCTGAATGGACTTCTTTATCTTTTCATATTCCTTATCGCCGGGTTTCAGCTTTTTCCTCGGATTATACGCTGCCGGGATAAGGTCGGCAATTCTAAAACATTGGAATTTCATCTTCGTCCTCCTTCAAAAATCTGTATTGGATGTAGCACTCCCTGCTGCAATACTTCCTGTTTTTATTCCCGTAAGAAATGAATGCCTTTCCGCAATGCTGGCAGATCAGCTCATAGGAAGCGGCTTCACTTTTGTTCATTGCCTCCGGATGTGCTTTCCACCATTCCCTCCTGCATTTTTCTGAGCAAAATCGTCTCGGTCTTCCGGTCTTCGGCTGCGTAATTGCATTTCCGCAGAAATGGCAGATCTCTTTGCCGTCCGCCATGAGTTTCATATTTTTTGAAACCACTGCGGCATATCCGGCAAGGTTATGCTTTTTGCAGTAATTCCTCACAATGTCACGGGACAGCCCGATGGCTGCACCGATAGCCTTATAGCCGCTGCCCTTCATCCTCATTTCCTGTATCTGCCTTGCCTGTGCATCCGTCATCCGCTCCCCACTTCCTTTCCGGCACAATAAAAGGCCAAAAAACAGCATTTTTACACTGCTTTTTGACCTCTAAAATCCACGTTTTCCTTATAAAATGGCAAAAGAAAATCTACGTTCCCGCCATGTAATATGACCATTTTGCGAAAATATCTGACTGCCTTCCCTATCCCCCCTGTTTAATTCTGCGAAAATTCACGTTTGAGGGGGCGCCGGTCTTCCGTAGGATGCCATGCAGAGATTTCGAATCCCCCACCCCTCGTCAAAAATGGTACACGGGATTGGCATCCTCGTTCCAAGTTTTCTTATCATGGCACGGCTTGCAGAGACTCTGCCAGTTCTCCTCATCCCAAAAGAGAATCAGATTTCCACGGTGCGGCATGATATGATCCACCACCGTTGCTGTGACAATTCTGCCATTTTTCAGGCACTCCACACATAGCGGATGCTTCTTCAAGTATCTCGCCCTCGCCTTCTGCCACTTCTTATTGTAGCCGCGCTTCCCCGCGCTCTCCCGTTCCCCACGGTGCAGAGCATCATGCTCCTCGCAGTAGTTCCCGTCCGTCAGCTTCGGACAGCCAGGATGCTTGCACGGTTTCTTTGGTTTCCTCGGCATCCTGCCACCTCCCTTCTATGTAGCATGGCAGCGTGAAAGGATTGGAAAGCCGCTGCCACAGGCACAAAAAAAGGAGCATTCCTGCTCCATCCATTTTTGCCAGCTTAATCGTACCACGAAATCCCATGCAAAACAACTAACTCTTAACTAACCATTAACTAACCTTTGACTAACCATTTTTCCGCTAAAGGGGGATACGAAATTTCAAATCCATGCTATAATGGCAGTAGCAGACTTGGAGGAGATACTATGGCACGCACATTCAAACACCTGTCTTTTGAACAGAAACTCAGCCTGAAAGAAATGCTGGATGGAGGATATCCTATTGCAGAGATCGGCACAAAACTCGGATACCACCGTTCCACCATATACCGGGAAATAGAACGCGGCTCTGTAAACGGTATCTATGATCCTGAATATTCAGAAGAACAATACCAACTGAAGCAGGCAGAAAAAGGACCGGAAGCCATATTGGATGCGAATCCTGAACTTGCCGCCCATATCGCTGATCTGATCCTCAATCAGAAATTAAGCCCGGAAAGAATCATAGAACATTTGAAAGCCGAAGATAAGTATGCCAGAATCCCACTTTCCAAAGAATGCATTTACTACAATCTTGATAAAGGCAGGATACCCGGCGTCACGAGAGAATCCCTGCGGACAGAATCATCCACCCTTTTCAGTGGCGGACAGATCTGCATTCCGAAATGGGTATTAGAAAAACTGAATTTAAAAGATGGGGATATCCTCGACCTTACCGTTACCGATGACGGAAAAATCATTTATCAGAAAAAGGACAGCCAGCCCTGACTGCCCCCTAATTGTATTCCGCATAAACCCCGATCTGTATCTGCAGCGCCACGGTAATCGCATCCATCAGAAGGGAATCTGTGATCTTCCCTATCTTTTCTCCCAGCTTGGTTTTGTCCAGTGTTTCCACCTGCTCCGCCAGAGCCATGCTCGGCTTGTCAAGCCCCTCGCTTTTGCTAAGAGGGATCTGCACATGGGTAGGCAGGTATTTCTTTTTCCACACCCTTGCCGACAGCGGGACTACCGTCACCACCGGGGAATTTCGGTTGTTCCTGTTATTGCTCACGATAACAGCCGGACGGACGCCGCTCTGCTTATGGGAATTGCCATGCTCTCCAAAATCTACAAAAAATATGTCTCCGCGCATACACATAACTTCCATCCTCCTATCCCAAGACATAGGCTTCCACCTGCCTGTCCCTGAATCCATACATCTTTTCCAGTTCCGCCGCCGCTTTTTTCTTATACTTTGCAATCATGGCAGTGCTGACATGGTACTTCGCCGCTATGTTCTCCCATGTCAGCTCCCCTTCCACCAAGTCCATGACCACGCCCGGAAGCTGCCCGGAAAGCGCCGACACGCTTCTTTCAAAAAAATCAATCTCCTCCGAGAGATACAGATAGCGGTTGAAAAGATACTGATACCACCCGTCATTTTCCCGTTCCATGATGTTCCTGTAATTGACCGCAATGCTCGCCGTCTTATCAGAAAGCGTGCTGGTCTGCACCCGTTCTCCCTCGTGGTGGGAATACAGCATGGACTCGATCATCTCATGTTCACTGATCCCCTCAAACCGCTGGAGCTGAAACCCGGTCACGGACAGTTCCCGCTTCAGGCTCCTATATTCCTTCATCATCGTTTCCGCTGTCATCCGCCATCCCTCCAATCCTTGCCCTGACCGCATCGATCATTGCCTCCTGCGTATTATCCTTTTTCTCCAATGCTCGGAGGATGTCCTCGTCCACCGTCCCCTCCGTGATCAAGTGCTGGAGGACTACGGTCTGTTTCTGCCCCTGTCTGTAAAGCCTTGCATTTAACTGCTGATACAGTTCCAGTGACCATATCTGTGAAAACCACACGATGCAGTTCCCGCCCTCCTGCAGATTCAGCCCATGCCCTGCCGACGCCGGATGAATCAGCGCCACGGGTATCTTCCCGGCATTCCAGTCCTCGATGTCCTTCTTTGTATCAATACTCCGCACCGGAAACCGCTTGGAAATCCTCTCCCTGTCATGCTTATACCAATACGCTACGAGAAGCGGCCTGCCATTGGCGGCTTCAATCAAATCTTCCAGTGCGTCCAGCTTCCGGTCATGGATGGACTGCACTTCGCCGGATTCGTTATACACCGCGCCGTTGGCCATCTGCTGCAGTTTATTGCTTAAGGAAGCGGCGTTGGCCGCATCGATGTCTTTTCCCTCGCCGAACTGCAGGATCATATCCTGCTCCATTTTTTCATATAACGCTTTTTCCTCTTCCGACATTCTGACCGCCACCCGGTTGCTGATCAGCTCCGGCATCTTCAGATGATCCACCGCCTTCATGGAAATGCTGATATCGGAAATCAGTTCATATATTTTTTCTTCCGCGCCCTCCCTCGGCTTATAAGAATAAATGATCTCCCGGTTTCTCTTATCCGGTACAAAGAAGCGGTCACGGTATCCGCCGATATACCTTCCAAGCCTCTGCCCCATGTCAAGAATTCCAATCTCCGCCCACAGATCCATCGGATTCCCCGGCGTCCCGGTAAGCCCCACCGCCCGCTTCGCCATCGGTCTTACTTTCTTCAGCGACTTAAAACGCTGCGCTTTCGGGGATTTGAAGCTGGACAGCTCATCGATCACAATCATGTCAAAGGAAAACAGGGACTGCTCCACGAGCCACGTTACGTTATCCCTCCCGATGATATAAATATCCGCTTTCTTCTCAAGAGCCTCCCGTCTCTGCTTCGCCGTCCCCATCACCACGGAAAACTGTAATCCCTCCAGATGCTCCCACTTTGTAATCTCCGCCGGCCAAGTATTCTCCGCCACCCGCTTCGGGGCAATAACCAGAATCCGGCTGACCTCAAAATAATCAAACAGTAAAAGATGCAGGGCGCTCAGCGTAACTACCGTCTTGCCAAGCCCCATATCCAGTATCAGGCAGCTTACCGGATGCTCCAGTATAAAATCCGCTGCATACTGCTGATAATCATGCGCCTTGTATTTCATCTAAAATCCCTCCAATCCTTTCTGTGCCGTCCAGCACATAAACCAAAAATCCCAGCCGCCGAAGCTGCCTGATCCTTTTTTCCTGCAGCGCCCTCGGCGCTTTCCCCGGAGCCTTCAGTTCCACAAACGCCATCTTCCCTCCCGGCATCAGGACGATGCGGTCAGGCACCCCATTCATACCGGGAGAGACGAACTTCAGCGCCATGCCCCCGCGCTTCTTTGCTTCCTGCCTCAGACGGCTCTCGATCACACTTTCTAACATGGCTTATTCCTCCTTTGCCGATTGCGGTTGCCCAATGCGTTTTATCCTTTACGCGCATATACGCCTGCGATTGCCTTTTTATCTTTATTTTTTTATCTCAACTTAGTTTTATGGGAAATTGGGAAACCGAAACCCGAAAGCCCTTATTCTGCAAGGTGTCAGCACGGTTTCCCACTAGCGTTGCCCATTGCCGTTTGGGAAACCATCGGCAACCGCTCACACGGTTTCCGAAGTTGCCCTTACAAATGTTTTCTGCACTCCGTATAAAGGAACTTTCGTCTTTCCCGTGCTGTTGGCGTCATATTTTTTCCAGCCGCCGATCTTGTTGATGATGCCCTCGATCTCATAGGAATCCGTTTTCCGCAGGTTCTGCCGCTCCTTGCCGAAGCACTCCACCCATATCTCCATGCAGCATACGCGCTCCCGCCTGACAGTCCCCGTGATCCCCTCGGTTTCAAATTCGCCGCCGCCCAAAAATGCCCTCCTCTGGTAGACGTCCATCGCATTCCAGTTATCCGGCAGGAGGCGGTCAAGGTAATCCGCCACGATACCCTCCCGGTCATCGGACTCCATCGCTTCCTGCTGCATTTTATAGGCTTCCTCCGCTTCCCGTCCCTTTAAGAACAGCTCCTCGCCTTCTTTGTAGAGATGGATCGCCTCTGCCCATACCTGATCCACGCAGTCCAGCTCCCACGGATGGAACTTCCCCGTTCCCGGCACATGGACCGGCCAGAATCTCCGGTTGCCCGTCACATCACGCAGGAAGCCGCCCTCCGAATTCGTGCTGCCGACAATGACGCATTTTCTCGGATGAGATTCCACGTTCACGCCGTATGCCTGACGGAACTTGTCATCCTGCCTTGTGACAAAAGACTTCACGACCTCCACCTCGGTCTTGCGGATACCACTCATCTCGGAGATTTCCAGTATCCAGTTGCCAAGCAGCTTCTCGGCGGCGGTCTTATCCCTCATGTCGGAAATGGAGAGGGAATCAGAAAACCACTGCTTCCCTAAGAGTGCGAAAAACGTGGATTTCCCCATGCCCTGCGGACCATTCAGCACGAGGATGGAATCAAATTTTATTCCCGGCTCATAAATGCGGGCTACCGCTGCGACAAGCGTCTTGCGGATGACCGCCCTCGTGTATGGGGTGTCCTCCGCGCCGAAGTAATCGATGAGCAGGGTATCCACACGCTCCGTCCCGTCCCACGCCAAGCCGGAAAAATATTCTTTAATGGGATGGTACAGCCTATCGGAAGACACCACCGCAAGCAAAGCGTCCTTGAATTTTGCCGGGGACCAGATCCCATACACCCGTTCAAAATACACCTTTGCGTTGGCAAGGTCAGAATCGTTCCATCCCGGCTTGACCTGCTTCCACGGAAGATCGCCAATGACGTCAATGGTATCTTTGAATTCGTTGTAGACGATATTTTTGAAGTTCCCGTCATTGCGGATGATCAGCGCGATGTTCTGCAGGCTGTCTTTAATGTTTCCCCGGCGGTCAATCACAAGGCGGCTCTGCCAGTCCGTCTCATCTTCTGAAAATTCTGCTATCGCCAGTTCCTGCCGTTCCCTTGCCAGCGTTGCCTTTACCTGTTCGTCCTGCGCGGCAAATTCCTGCATCGCCTTAAAAGACGGGAGTTTTCCAATCTCCGTCCCCTCTGCAGCGCGGGCATCCTTCTCCCCGAATTTATGGAGCCGTACCACATCAAACGCATTCATCAGCTTCCCGCAGCAGGGATCAGTGGCATGATGGCTGTATGCGAACAGCCCGTCATAAATCACCACGCCCGCCGCCGAATCCGCAGGGATATAATCGTATCTCCCATGAATGGCGCTTGACGGCCGGTACACATCCGGCAGGAATTTTTCAATCGCTTCTGTAATACTATAGGTACGGTTGAACGCCCCAATCAGCCCTTCCTTTGAAAGCGGATCAGCCTGTTTCCTGATATCCCTCTGCACCACCGCACCCTGCCTGTTGCTCACAGGCCATGAAGAAACATCATGCCAGTCCTTGTACCTCGCCAGCACCTCATCCGGCTCTACAACGTGTCCGCCCAGTTCCCGGAACACATATTCCCCATCACTTGAGGTACTCGGCCAGTACATGAGTCTGGAAGGCTCGTAGGTGGAATCATCAAATAATTCAATCCCGATATCATCTGCAAGCATCCGGCTTACCGCGCCGTACTCGTCCGGGGAAACCTCCCTCGAAAGGAAAATGATAAGGCGGAGCCTCGGCTTCTCCGGCGTGTGCTTATGGGTGGAATAGGCAATCATCTTCATATCAAAAAACATTTCGATCTCATCAAGGATGCCCTCCGTCCCGTAATCCATATCCAGCGTAACCGCAGACCGGGAAAGGACGCAGTCCTTCTTCCTCCTGCCGCCCTTCAGCTTCCCCAAAACAAAGCCGCCCACATCCTTGACATCATCCTGCTGTCCCTTCGGCATCTTCCGGTACTGCTCCATCGTTTCTGCCGTATAGGTGGTCTGCGACAGCCTTTTCGCAAAATCCTCATAGGACATTTCCTGCCCGTTGAATTTCTTGTCCATTCTTGAGTTTCCGACTGATACGAACATTCTTCACCGCCTCCTTCTTCTTTTTCTTTTCTGTACGGACCGCCCTGCCGACAGCGATGCTGGCTGTCGGATCTGGATACCCTTCCCGGTTTCTCCCTACCAAAATAAACACCTTCCCTAATCCTTTTTATAAAACGGGCTTTCAAACCCAGCCGCTTTCAGCGGAAGCCCCTCGCACCATGACGGGCAGACCGACATGATTTCATTCACTTCTTCCACGCTGGAAACGCCGTCCGGCACCTCCAGCACCACTTCATCGTGGACATGGCAGACGATGGAAAATCCCGCCTTTTCCAGCCGGAGCATCGCCTCCGCCAACAGGTCCCTTGCCATCGCCTGAACGATGTTCTCGCAGAACTTCGCACCGTAAGATTCCACCCGGCTCCATTTTTTGTTCAGCCCCACGCCCTCATAGCAGACACTCTCCGAGCCGAAGCGGTTTACGGTCATCCGAGGACGCACATAAGAAAGCACCCTCCCGGACGGGAGCCGGATCATCAGCATCCCGGACTGATAAAATACAGATATTTTTCCTACTGCAGATGCCTTATGCTCCTTAACCGCCGCCTTGACCGCGCCATCAACCTCATACCAGAAATTCACGATATGCGGGTTGGCGCTCCGCCAAGACTGCACCAGACCTTTCAGTTCCGGTTCTTCCACGAAATTCAAAGCCCCCATGCTGATGAGCGCCCCTTCCGCGCCTCCGTACTGGCAAGCAAGCGATGCCACCTTCCCCCTCGCACGGTACGGACTTCCTTTCGTGATCTCCTCGATGGGGATGTGGAACATCTTTGCCGCCGTCTGCTCATAGATTTTTCCAGCTCCCTGGAATTCCTCCATTACCCAGCCCTCCCCGGCAAGGTATCCCATTACCCGCGCTTCGATAGCGGAGAAATCACTGACGATAAATCGGCAGCCTTCCTTCGCCACGAATGCGGTACGGATCAGTTCCGACAGCACCTCCGGCGTGGAATCATATAATAATTCAATGAGGTCATACCGCCCTTCCTTCACAATGGAACGGGCAAGCTCCAAGTCTTCCATATGGTTTTGGGGGAGATTGTGGATCTGCACGAGCCGCCCCGCCCATCTCCCTGTCCGGTTTGCCCCATAAAACTGCAAGAGGCCGTGTACCCTCCCGTCCGGGCAGACGGAACGCTCCATTGCTTCATACTTTTTGACGGAGGTCTTGGACATGGCAAGGCGCAGCTTCATCATTTCCGACACTTCTCCCTCGCTGTTTGCCACCAGCTCCTCCACCGCAGCTTTGGCAAGGGAATCCGCCTCGATCCCTTTCTCCTGAAGCCACGCCTTAAGCTGTGATACGCTGTTGGGATTTTCAAGTCCCGACAGCTCATACGCCCTCTTGGAAGCCGCTTCCTTATATAAAAGGTCACAGGCAACCGCATGGGTGATCAGCTCCCGGTCTACCAAAAGACCCCGGTCATTGATGCGCTGATCCATGCAATAAAGCTCCTGCTCCTTATCGGGAATTGGGAACTTCTGCAGCTTTTTCCTGATCTGCATCTCCACCGCCACGTCCCGGATGCAGTAGGTTTTGAACAGTTCCCACTTCTCCGGAGCGTGGATGGGCAGATTTCTTACCCTGCCGCCGTTGCTCTTGGTCGGCTTGCAGGGGACGCAGAAATAGCGGATCAGTTCCTTCCCTTCCGTCATTTTCTTCCTATCCAGCTTCAGTGCTTCCCCCACGCCCTCCAACGACAGCGGAAGAGAGAGCATGGATACCTGAACAGCGGTACACCGCCAGCTCTCCGGCTGCAGGTCCAGATGGAAAAAGCGGTTGATGCAGGTACGTTCAAAGGCAGCATTGAACGCCGTCTTTATGACCGTGTCATCCTTCAAGTATTCCATGACCTCCTCCGGCATCCCTTCCCCGGAAGCAAGGTCAACCACCGCAATCTCCCCGTCATCGATGCTGTACGCAAACAGCAGGATTTCAAACTGCGGGGACGATGCATAGCGGTGTACCCCGCAGTCCGGCAGGGAAACATCCGAATAAGTCTCAATATCTATCGCCATCAGTTCAGCCATGCATACGACCTCCCCGACTTGATTTTGCTGACCATTTTCCTTGAAATCCCCATTTTTTCCGCAATCTCGTACGGATGGACGCCGCCAGCAAGCATCCTTTTTATCTGAAGCACCTCGTCATATTTCAGTTCCAGCACCTTCATCGGGAGCCGCCGCACATAACCGCCCCGGCACTTCACAAAGCGCGGCATACAGCAGATTCTCCCCTGATCGCTGACCTGATATTTTCCTTCCATTCCTTCTATGTCTTTCCACCGTTCCAAATCCAAAACCTCCTTTATGTATGGGACGGCGTTCCCGCCGCCCCGTGTTTCTTAGGAGAGGAAATCATCCTCGCCGTCATCCACCGCTTCAAACTCATCCTTTGCGTTGGCTCTGGAGCCTAAAGGCTCCCCGTCCCTTAACTTCTGCACATTTCCGAGTCCTGCCGCCACGCCCTTGTTGCCATTGGAATTGTAAGCGTAGAAGGTAATGGAAACCCTGCCGTAGCATCCGCTGTATACCTCGCTCTGGTCAAGGATCGGCTGCACCTGTCTGTCCACGATCTGCGGAGCCTGTTTGGAATTGGCGTTTAAGAACATACAGCCGCCGTAAGCCTCATCTTCCGGGCGGTCCGTATCGCCGTCCCTGAGCGGCAGCTTTAAGTTGGCAGGAATCTTGCCGCCCCACTTCCCTTTACCTTCCTCCTTTGCAATCTCGATAGCCTTTTTGATCTTGGCAATCGTGTCCTTATCCTTCTTGTCGATGATGCAGGATACCGAATACTTCGGCTCGCTGCCATTGACGGAATCCGGCTCCCACAAATGCGCATAGGAAAGCCTGCAGGGAACAATTACTTTGGTTTTGTTTTCTGTACTCATTACTTAGTCCTCCTTAAAATCCGCTTCTGCGGTTGATATACTGACTGCTTCTCTTTTATCTGATTCCGGCACCAGCGTGACCTTGCCTTCGGGCTTATATACAAAGGCGCCGAGAACCTCTGCAAACTTCTTTTTCCCCATCAGCTTCTCCATCTCGGTAATGCCGATCAGGGTGGACTTGAAGATATCCGTGTACCCGGCTGCCTTTGCCGCATTCGCCACATCCTCCTCATCCGTATATCTGCGGTTGCTACGCCCAAGCACCAGTTTGAATCCGGGCCATTCCTTATGGTTGACAACCGCTTCATTCTGTGCGTAGGTGTAGATTTCCTCCGCCCATTTTTTCAAAGCGTCCGCTTTCATAAGCACCTCTGCGATTTCTTCCTCTGACAGAAGCGGTGCTTCCCGAAACTCCATCTGCGCCAGCCGCAGGTATTCATTCGCCCTCTCCCGGCAGGTAAACCTTGCCTTGCAGAATCGGCAGTGGTCCCCGGCGGCATACTCGCCTTCCCCCGCCAGAGCTTTCTTCGCCCCAGCTTCAAACACCTCGCTTCCCCACTTCAGAAGTGCTTCTGCGGAAATCTCCCATGTGGAAAGGTGCTGCAGCCTCGGCTGCACGATGGTCAGCTCCACTGTCTCGATCTCATACAGGAAGGAGAGCATATCGAGGACGCCCAGTCCGTAGATCATAAGCTGCACGTTCTCTTCCGCTTCCACCATGACTCCCTTGCCGAGCTTCAGGTCGATAATGTGGATCTTCCGGGAATCCACCACCACGAGATCCGCCGTCCCGAAGCACCCTTCCACACGGCGGCTTAAATCCACCTTCAGTTCCACGCCAATATAAGGATCAGGGCAGTCTCTCTTTGCTTCCTCGATCTGGCTGACGGCGTAAGCGACATAATCATCCACCGCCTCCATCAGCTCATCCGTGTAATAATCGGATACCGGGCGCTTCGTCCTTTTCTTTAAGTGCTTCTTGATCAGGTATTCCGCCATCTCATGTCCAGCAGTCCCCTCCGCCGCATAAGGGGACTGCTCATCTGCAAACTGCTCCTCCAGCCGGAGGGAAGGCGGGCAGCTTAAGTAACGCTTGCCGGACGATGGGGAAAACCTTGCATGCGCGCCCATCAGAGTGCCTGCGCTTTCTGGTACAGCTCGCCGAGTTTCTCATCCGGCACATCCGACAGCTTGCTGTATCCAAACTCGGTAATGAGGCTCTTGACCTCGGAGGTCTTTCCCGCCCTCGACTTTTCCGTCAGGAACGCCCGCACCGTTTTCCGGTCTGTCTGCGCCGCATCCGCTGATTCCGCTTTGGAAGGTGCTTCCTTTGCTTCATTTTTTTCAGGCGCTTTCTCCGCAGCCTTCGGCACGCTCCTGCCCTCCGAAACCATCTGCCGGATTCCGGCAGCGATCATCTCATAGCCTTCCGCCATCTTCATTAATCCTTCATTCATAGGTTTCTCCTCCTCTATTCCAATCTCAGTCCCTGAACTGCCATGCGGTATTCCGGCGTGGCGCGCTCGTCAATCGCAAGCGTCCTGACATTTACTGCGTTGAAGCTGTCGTCATACAGCCGCACAGGTTTCTTTTTCTTTGCGGCATAGGCAAGCTCGAACTTCATGCCCTCCGTGATGTCAAAACCGAAAACATACACTTCATCGCAGGAGTCCATCAGTTCCAAGCCCATCTCAATGCCTGTCATTCTCTCATTGGGATTGTTCTCATCGAGGAATGCGGGAAAATAGAGATGCGGGATCACAGGGATTCTCCCTGTCCCGATGACAATCCTTCCGTAGAATTTTGCCTTTTTGATGTTCTCCTCGATGTTTCCCCGATACGGGGAGCAGATAAATACTTTTTTCATAATAAAATCATCCTTTCGCATTCGGCTCTCATGGCCGTGGGGTACTCGTCAATATTTCCTACAGGGCAAAGTCTCTGAGGATGCCCTCCATCACTGCCTTGTCCTCATCGGTTAGCTGCTCCGACAGACGCTTAAGCAGTTCCTGCTGATTCGGCTTCAAGTATTTGCGCCCGATATAATATCCGTCAGCCACCTTCACTCCTCCGCCGTATCTGCCACGGATGGTTTCAATTGGGTGAGCGAGAGTCAGCTCTTCGATGTCATATTTAATGGTCCGGACCGATACATCAAATTCATGTGCCAAGTTCGCAATGGTATCCTGCCTTCTTTTACACAGGACATTTAAGATCGCCTCACGGCGTTCACTTGGTGTCATGTTCTTCGCCATCCTCGCTCACCTCCTCTCTCATTTCCCTTGCCTTGTGAACACAGGATATTGGTTAAAGGTGCAGGCTTTTTGCACCTTTAAAAACTTTTTCAAATTTCTTCAATATAGAAGAACGCCCGATTGCCTTCACTCCCTTATTCTCTTTTTGCATTTCAGATAAACCGTAATAATTCACACTGCAATCTCCGCACAACAGGTAATATCTTTCTCGCAATTAAAAAAGGGAACTGCCTGTCCAACGTAAACAGGCAATTCCCTAAAAATGGCTGAACTTAAGAAAGCCACTAGAATCTCTGATTTTTTACAGCGTTCTACCAACATACCTGTTCGCAGACTCCTGTAATATCAGCACATCCTAGTGGCTGTCTCTACAAGCCAGTCCCATTATTATGTTTTCATCATCTTCCATTATCCGACACAGGCATTTGATGTTACTTTTCCTATGTGAACGGGGATATCCTCTTTTGTAACCATACATTTGTGCAGCACCACCACATCTTCCCTGACTTCCGATTCCGTCTTACAGACAAAACACCTCTTATTCCACGGGCAATTCTTTGTGCATCTATGTACCACTCCATCTGCCATGTGTCCCACCTCCAAATCCATTATTTGACAGTTTTCTAGGGTTAAACTATTCTATGTTTCGACAAGAATGTTTATTCCCAAAAATAATCATATTTTTTTATTTTCCGCATAAAATGTTTCTGAGACTACTTTTTTCCACAAAGGGTATACCTAATATAATCACATCCATTATGGAAATTTTGATTCAGCTTTATCAATCGGTTACTCTCAATCAAAACTGACCCAACCAGTCTAAAAATTCTTCTTCTGTGACAATTCCATGAGCTAATTTATTTCTCCATTCTTTTACTTCTGAAGTAAGCTGTTCCAGTTTTGCGGCACGTTCATTATCACTCGGATGTCTGGTCATGTGCATCATATATCGCATATATACCTTTCTATATTCTTTTGTCGTAATATCCGATTTCTCCTTATTTGCCCTTGCCACCTGTGCACCAATTTCTTTACAAGTCTTTTTTATGTTCTGCGGAGATGGATAAGAGCAATACACCGCATCACTCCGCCCTTCCGGAACAAAATACTGATTACAGTTCTGGCATTTCACAAACTGTGTTTCAGCATCAATGCTATGGGCAATTTCAAACAGAAGTAAAGACAGCGAGGATTTTATTGTATAGAGCGATGCAAACTCCCCATCAATATAAGCGATGCGGAAATCAATATGCTGCATGTTCATATATCCCCCATACAATTCCCAAAAGAATGTAGCTTGCTCCGCCTCAACTTCTAATTCTGTTACATAGGCATCAAACAAATATTTAAACCCAACAAAGGATGCTGAATAAAGGTAATATCCCGTCAATAATAATTGTCCTACTGTATCCATACCAAAACAAGAAAGCCCGGTGTCCTTAAGAATGAATTCTGCAATTTTATCTGAAGTCTCTTTCTTTTTACCATCCCCCAACATTTCTTTCTTTTCGGTATCTGATGCTTTAATATAATCTGTAATAAGGCTAAGCATATCTGTTGCTATCATAAGCGCAGTTACAGCATCAAAATTTTGTATGAGCGCATTTGTTAAATCCTTTAAAGCGGTTATCACTTTTTCCAGATCATATGGAGTATTAAAATCCGAGGATTCCATAATAACTTTCTTAATATCTGTCGGATGGAGCCTCGCATATTCGCACATCATACCGCCAATAGGATAATCCTTTACTATCCCACAGCACAAGACCGTATTCTTTTTCCCGTCAAATTTTACTGTCATCCCAAAATCAATATCTACTACATTTTCATTTTCTGTTATCAATTGCTATTCCTCCTTAAATTCGCTTTTTGTTTACATTCATTATTTTGTTTTATCCATTGATAACTTCATTCTATCCGCTTTTCAAGAATTTGTCAACAATCATTTTTTGTTATTATTTATTGCTAACACTCCATCAAAAGTATTGATAACCCGAATTAACTTGTTCGCTAACTTGCGAACATTGTTTTCAAAAAAATATGCGGACTAAAGAATCCGCATACTTCCTGACTATTAGAAACTACACGCAAACAAGGCTGATGATATAAGGTTTAAGCCGTCACTGCTTAAATATGCCTCCTGTGGAATATGCCCTAGCTGTTTAAGGCGGTATGTCGCTGCCTCAAACGAGACATTAAATACAGAAGAAACTTCTGCCGCCAGCGCATAATTCATAAACACCGATTTTATGCTACGTCTTTTTACCTGCTCTGCCACCACATGGACCATTCGGGCCGGCATCAGAATTGCTGAAGATAAGGCATTCGCCTGCCATTCCATCCAATCCCGGTCTGTCCATGTTTTTATCTGCTTCATGTCCAATTTCTTTGTGTCAATCCGGCACTGTACCATCGGCACGGGAGCCTGTCCCATGAAATCGAACAGCGTTATCTGGTTGGGATCATAAGCAAAATACTCCTTATGTAAAAACCCGTGGCTTGCCTCATGTCCCATAGTAAACCGATACCTGTGTTCCTGATTTTCTTCTAACAGGCTGTTATCAATTATCACAGTGTGAGCCTTTGCACTGATATATTCCGCACAATTTCCCACCGGATTATAAACAGGTATTTTATCCGTATCATTAAATACCGTCATTCCAAGATATAAACCGCAATGTGACAGGTACTGGAAGTCCTGCTCCATGCCAAGATAATCCTGAACGAATAAATCAATATCAATCTCCTGCGGAGTCCTAAGTGCTTCCGGCATAAACTCGTCAACGAGATTTTCCCCCATAATATCGATTTCTTTTCTGCCTCAATACCGGCGTCCCGGATTGTTTCCTTTTGATATCTGGTCTATACATATATAGGCTCTTTACCCCTTTCGTTTTCTCAGTTCCTCGACAAACTGGTTCCATTCTTCTTCTCCGGCATCCAAGTCCCTCGCTGTCCTTAAGGCTGCACTAACATAATCCCTTCCCATTATGTATTCTGGTAAATCCGGTGCTACTGCATTCCTTTTTTTGCCAGCCAAGTCAAGCATGAGCGCGTTCTCTTCCTTTGAAAGATTCAGGATACTTGCGAGTTGGGTAAGTTTTTCCATATCGAAGGGGTTGCGTCTGTCTTTCTCCACATCAGTCAAAAACGGAGCTGACACGTTCAGCATCTCAGCCATTTTTCTGATCGTAATTTTCTTTTCAATCCTCTTCTTGCTTATAAATTCTCCAAAATTCGCATACATGATCTTCACCTTTTCTTTTTCCTTTTCGTTTTTCTCTGTTCTGCATCGTTTCCTTTTCGGTGTTCATTCATTAGCACACTTGCTTGTTCGCTAACTTGCTAACACAATTATATAAAATATGAAAAGGAATGTCAACCCTATTTTTCAGAAAGTTTTATTCCTTTCCACTGTAATCAATGCAGATAGCCATATGGAGAATTGTATCCTTTTTTCTGCTCTTTCTGTTTTACTATGAAAGATTCCGCAGCCTCCGCTGTTTCAAACAGCCGATTGCCCCGTACTTGGATTCCTCCGCTTGTTCCAAACCGGACAATATAAAAATTTCCGTTCCGCTTTACAATTTTCACTTCCCGGACTATCCGGTTGCTCTCAACAATATACGCCGTTGAGCCAATTTCAAATTTCATGTAACCATCGCCTCCTCCACTGAGGTCAGTAAAAGGGAAAGTCAACCAACCTGTCAGTTTACCTGTGCGACATCATCCTAATGTAGCGATAGGTACATTATGCGAACATTTGTTCTGTTTGTCAATAGAGAATCCTAATTTCGTTCAATCAAATCAGCCCCCATAATACGTCTCGCCAGCTTGAGAAAGTCTTTATTTATTACATCCGAATCTTCCAGTTCTTTTTGTACAATTTTTGTGACAAAATTTCGGAGCGTACCTTTTCCTTTCTTAAATTCTGCTGATTTTATCATCTTCCGAATATCCCGGTCGCAGAATGTAACATATATTTCTATCGTGAGTTCATCCGGCACACCTACGATTGTTTCATAGCAGACAGCTTCTATTGCCGGATTTGTCAGCATATAGGATGGATTATAATTTTCTGCCAGAGCAGGGATAGATGTATAATCAAGGTTGAACCGATAGGTTGTTCCTTTTTCCACAGCCCAGATTCTAATCTCATTTTCCGGCATAGCCCGTATCCTCCTCCGTTTATTTTAGTCCACTTCCTTTTTTACAGGAATATGGAAAATGTAAATATAGGTAATATCCTCGTCCGTCAAAATCCCATTTTCTTTCCCAAAGTCAATTACTCTCTGTGGTATAGAAGTTTTCTTCTTCACAATGGTGCCGCCATGCTTCTTGGCAATAGCACAGCTTGCTGCGTTATCCGTTGACGCCTTCCATCGGAAATACTTCACCTCGTGTGTTTCCGCATAATATTCCATCAGAAGTTTCGTAGCTTCATAACCATAGCCGTTTCCCATGAATTCATCCATGATATCGATTCCCACTTCTGGCGTTTTAGTGTCTGTTTCCAATATCTGTACAAAGCCGCATACCTGCCCTGTTTGGTTTTCAATGACAGTACAGACAAAATCGTTTGTCTTGAGGCTTTCCCAAGTCTGCGGAAACTGCTCAGAAGAATACATCGATTTTACCACAGACCGGGACTGGCTCATTTGGCGGTATATTTCTTTCGTTTCCTCATCGATCTCCGCTATACTTACTTTATCGGAACTTTTCAATATTACCACATCTGATCCCCCATTTTTTAAGGACATTTTATAGCCATATTCTTTTCCCTTAAAACAAACAAATATCCAAGCCAAATACTGGACTAATCACTTCCAAATATCAGTATTCCTGCAAAACTATTTTAATATCTTTTCAAAATATTCATATATTGTTGTACTTGAAGATTCGTCTTCAGCTTGAAGAACAAACTCCCAATTAGTATCAATTGCAATATTTAACTGATTATAATACCTTGACATTGCTTCATGACTATTAATTTTATTACGCCTATAATACGTGTTTTTCTTCCCGCTCTGAGTTGGAAATATATTTCCGACATCCACACAATTAAACATTAATGCATATGCCAATATTTGCAATCTATCTGAGCGAGACGACTGCATATTAAACGAATTTTTGTACTTAACATCAAAGACAGCGTACTTGCCATTTTCATCATTATACACAACAATATCGGGTTTCACATTTCCTGCAATATATCTTGAAAATGCCATTGCCCTTTGCTGAAGAACTGCCGTTTTATCATCATATTGTAACAAATGCAAGCCCTTTTCCTTTGAAGCATATGATTTGATTCCTGCACGTTTCAAATAGGCCCTTACATACATCTCAAACAATTTATCCATAGAAATGGCATATGGAACAACATAGCTAGTAATCGCTGAATTTCCTGTCGCCTCAAGTGTTATTTCATTAAGTACCATCTTTGCGACATTAATAACTGGCTTATAATAAACGTACACGCCTGTTGTTCTAATGTCACTTAGATCAAGTCTTGCTATTTTAGTATAAGAAACGTGTGACAGTGCATTCCTGCAATAAGATACCATATCACGAAATGAATTATTGTTTCCACTAACCGATCCAAAATACTTTGTCAAAAAAATCTCCGCTTTATGTAAAGCAGCTTTTAGTATTCTATTCTCAATAATATCTTCCGTATATTCTAAATACCTACAATAAATACGATCATCTCTGCCCCTTAGAGTGTTCTTCTGAATATTTTTCCCAAATACGATCTTACCCTTAACTTTACCTGTGAGATTTTCTTCTTTTCTCTCCATCCTTCCCATTAGCGGACGACTACAAAGATTCTTTAGCATTGTTATAAAAACACTTGCAGTAATTATACTACTTTCCTGCGCAATGCTATCCTTTAAAAAGATTGAATCTTCATTATTAAAGAAATGGAACAGTTCATTATCACTTAAATCCTCAATTTCTTTTGCCGCCTCATTCTGTCTATTCGTTTGTGGAGCAAGATATCTTTCAAACTCGTCATCATCTCTGAGTGCATTAAGCATATCCACCACAGATATGGCAAATCTCGGCTCAATCTTCAAAATAATTTCAGACCCATCTGATGATAAAAGATTTTTTCCATTCACGCCTTTTAAGCGGCAAACACCTACATAGTTGCCAGAATATAAGCGTCCATTAATTCTCTTTATTCCGAGATTTACTATTACATTATCAGAAGAACAAGCAATCTCATCTATATTTACTTTTTCGGAAAGTTCATCAAGCGAACTATTATCATTCGTATAAAAGATCCACTGATGTTTTGTACCTTTCTCCCAATAACATTTATCAATCATATTTTTCTCCAATTAAACTGTTTTCACGAGCTTA
Organism: uncultured Lachnospiraceae bacterium; assembly: GCA_910585995.1. Taxonomy (GTDB): domain Bacteria; phylum Bacillota; class Clostridia; order Lachnospirales; family Lachnospiraceae; genus Hominiventricola. The sequence goes on along the minus strand of CAJUGG010000012.1, from coordinate 24,535 downwards.
TCAAAGATATCTTTTACCTTGCTCTCATCCGTGTTTATATCAATCTCTCCAGTAATGCAACCTAATAGTCCGTACCATCCATCACTGTCTACATCAGGTACTTCAAACTGAAACATACCGTCCTTAAAATATTCCCTTAAAATTGGAATAATCTGATACCTGAATCGCAAATAAAGCTGTTCTTTGGACGAAACAAGGAAATAAGTATGTCCAATTTGAACATCATCCTTATAATACTCTGAGTTCAAATTATCTGTATTAAATAGCTCTGCCACACGATCAAATAGTCTAGCTGCCATCTCATTTATTTCCATCTGATTTTTCTCTTCCTCTGCAGTATTGCAGAGTCCTTTTCTATACTCCAGAATAACATCTCTTTCTGGAAGCAATGAGAAAAAGAGGAAACGCCTGCGAATTGCATAGTCTATACCCCCAATAGATTTATCAGCAGTATTCATTGTACCAATAATATACAGATTTTCTGGCAAATTTACTTTATTCGATTTATCAACAGTATATGGAGTTGCCACACCACGACCTCTATATTCTAAGCCGTAAATCAATTCTCCAAATACAGTCGCTAAGTTTGCTCGATTGATTTCATCAATGACAAGGAAAAATTTCGTATCCTTATACTCCTTGCGATCAGCCACTTCCGCTATCTTTCCTAATATTTTATTAACAGTATCATATGAAACAGAAGAACTACCTGTGTTGTTCTTTATTGTACTTACCTCGATTCCACGGACAAAATCTTCATATCCATATGAAGGATGAAACTGAACAATATCCCATGCGATCTTAGGAGCTTTTTGAGTATTAACTCTAGTCCAATCAGACAGAATTCCTCCCACAGAATAGTCTTTTATTTGAAGGCTATCAAGTTCGGAATCCGATAAAATATCACTAGAATTGTCGTTTTTTCCAACAAATTTAAGGTACTCTCTTGCCGAGTATGTTTTGGAAGTGCCGGGAGGTCCTTGCATTATCATTTGATGAATTCCCAGCGTCTCCATTGCATTTGAATATTCTTCATATTTTTTACTACTATCCACTTTATATACTCCTTCCACATTAATGGTCTGACCGCCCACAGTAATTGTATCTCCTATATTTTTCCAAAACAATGTTAATCCGAAAATGACATCTCGAAAATCGTTATTTGCTTTTGCATTTACATCCTTTTCATCTGAAACCTCCGGATGTAACTTTCTTGACTCATTCACAAGATATCTATATTCTTGCTCAGCATATGCCTTCAATCTCCTGATGTTCTCATCACCGGGGTATTCTAACAGATATTCTCCATAATGCTTGCTCAAGGCTCTATAATAGCTTCTGAGAATACGAAACATGATTGAATTTGGCGATGATGAATATCTTTCATTCTCCTCAGTACCACTATCTAAATCTTCATACCATCTGGAATATTCTCCCGGTTGCATTTCGGAAGCTACTGCATAATCTATACCATCTACTGAGACGGCATCATTGATACTGCCAGAATAAAAAAATCTAGGTCGCTTAGCTTCGCCTCTTTTGTTAACCGTTGTCCCATATGTATAAATATCCCTAGCACTTCTTTCAACATAAAGATAGCCCGGAACAGGGAAAGTACGTTCAACCTTATCAATTTTAGCCTTTTTTCTTATGACCACTTGAGGATTGAACATTATGTGACTTGTTATATCCACATCATCAATAAGTCCCTGTTCCTTAATTCTGCTGACAAGATTTACAAGCGGTTGATGAGTCATACCTTCATTTCTAAATATTTCTGCAGTGATACCTGTTTTATATAATTTTATCCTATTTATATCGGCACGCGTTTTATCTTTACTATACTTTCCGTCAACTAATTTCTGTAATGCATATATGCTTGCATTAGCAGTTCGATTAAGAATGTTATCTCTAGCATATTGTTTAAGCAATGGAATCACTTGGTATTTCATAACCATCGAAGTACCATTATCTTTGTAAATGCCATGGCCTATTATATATCTACTTTTTTCCGCACTTGATATTTGATAACGATGTCTCAAATTATCAGATATAAGATGTTTTGCCCTATAATACATTGCATTTGCTGATATATCATAATCAGAAAACGCAAAATGCACATCATCATTCATATAAGCAAAATCCGTTTCAATCAAATACTCATAAAAGTGGCGGAAAAATCCATAGTTAAATTGTTCGATTGGCTCAGTAGTTGTACTCCTTGTTGCAATAATGTAAACATTCGGGGAAATCCATACCTGCGTTCCATCTCTTAACGTAACTCTATAATCTGAATTTCCATGTGGCTCAATCATTGACAACATATCACCTAAAATCCCTGATATTGCCCCTCGACCAATGTCATCTAAAATGAGAAAGTATTTCTTATTGTCCTTATGCTCCCAACTTTTATTAGCTGCTTTTAACATTTTTAGAAAAATTTTGTCCTCATATTGGAAATCAACTTGTCCATTATGAGTTCTTATCGTGATTCCAGAAATAAAATCCTCATAAAAATATGAAGGATGAATTGGAACTATTTCTGTAACAACGTCAAATTTTTCTTGTCCTACAGGCAATTTCCCTTGAGCGTCATACTCTGGAAAGGCACACCGCATAGCTATGGCAGAAGCAATGTACGTTTTTCCAACAGCCATTGTGCCAGATAAAATTAAATATTTGTTTTTATCTATGAACCTGCTAAGTCTGTCCACTAATTCATTTGTGGCTTTTGTCATATTTCCCACTTCCTTACAGCATATCAAGTATTTCAGCTACAGCCTCTCCAACACATTTGGCAAGAACAGGAGGCACAGCATTCCCGATCATGATATATGTGTCTGTCTGGTTTCCTATAAAATCAAAGTCATCATCAAAAGATTGTATTCTTGCAGCCTCTCTCGGAGTAATATCTCTACATTGCTTTGGATCATAGTGAATAAATCTATTACCATCACGATCCAAATGCGAAATAATAGTTGTACTTGGCTCATCCTTTCTCAGAACATGATACCTATGTATCGGAGATTTCGCACCGACACGTTCCTCATACAAATCACTAAGTGCTTTACTATCAGTATATTTATTTTCCCCTGACAATATATCTTCTGCAAGCATTCCATATATTTCCACATCTCGAAAACTATGATGCCGGGCCCTATGCCATGTTATATGGCACTCTGGTTTTGTGTAGCCTATTCTCTTTAAAGATGTTTTTTCAGTAATTTTCGGATAAATCGCTGGAAGATCTCCTATTGCCTCTTCTACAGTCTTTTTCGTTTTCGTTTTGTACTTTGGCAGAATATTTTTGTAAAAATCATGCAATATCTCCTGTGGTTTATCGCAAATATCCTTTCTAATTCCAAGAATGATCAGTCGCTCCCTATGTTGAGGGACACCATAATCACTTGCATTTATTTTTGCATATGCCTTCAAATCATCTACTATCTCATACCCAATACCTTCAAAACCTTTACGAATTAATTTTGTTATCGGAGTTCCATCTGGCATAGCGCTTAATAGTCCCGGCACATTTTCAAAAATAAAAACTTTTGGCTTATATCGATTTACTACATTTAAATAATGTTCAAACAAATAATTTCTGTAATCATCTTTCATTCCATTCTCATCTCTAACACGCCCAGCTACAGAATACGCTTGGCATGGCGGTCCACCAATAATAATATCTATACCACCAACTTTATTTACAAAATAATCAAGTCCTTTTCCATTGCCGTAAGGTCCCGTTTTATATCTACTATGCTTACCATTCGGAAGCAGTTCTCGTGATGGAGCTGTAGAATCATCGCTCCAACCATTATAAAGTTCTTCCTCACGCTGAATATCAAAGCACATTACCCTATCTTCAGCATCTTCAATTTTCCATTTTGTTTTCAATCGCTGAACTAATGTTTGGACTTGCGGTTGCAGCCATTCAACTGCTGCAACATCTTCATATCGTCCACTTTGTAAGAAACCATCTTCAAGGCCTCCACAGCCAGCAAACAAGTCTATCATCTTATAAAGCATCCTATTTCCTCTTTATCAAATATATTTTTTTAGCTGTTCAGCTATTACCTGTCCGAGCAAAGGCGGTACGGCATTTCCAACTTGTTTAAATTGCTCAGACTGATTTCCATAAAATATAAAATCGTCCGGGAAACTTTGTAATCGTGCACTTTCTCTAACAGTTGGGATACGATTCCATTTATAATGAAAATGCGACCTATGTCCTGTATTAATTGTCAATGATGGCTTTTTACTATTGTACCTTGTAAGTGCCTCATGATATCTATACATTCCTCTATACTCATCCGGCAGTGCCAGATAATTTTTACCTTCCGGTACCAAAGCAATCATCTTCCTAGTCTTTTCTATCGGAACACTACCTACATGATTATATACTTTTAAAGACCTCTTTCTCATAAGCCTCTGATAATCAGATTGAGGCTCTGTCATATAATCCTGCACTTTTTCTCCGCGCAAGATTTCACCTTTATCAGTCTGAAGGCTCGGAAGATCAGAAATAGCATCTTCGCAGGTAACATAATGTGACGGATCTAACATGGCTTCTGGAAAGCAAAATTCATCCTCCGAATCACGCAAACCAACGAAAAATACTCTTTTTCTAATTTGAGGCACTCCATAATCCGGCGCAAATAATACTTTTGGTACCATTTTATAGCCTATTGCTTTAAAATCGTCAATAACACGCCTTGCACCAACACCACCGTTTGCCTCTATCATTGCCAATACATTTTCTAGTAACACTGCTTTTGGACGCAAGCGCTCCGTCAATTTAACCATAGCAATGTACAAAAAATTTCTTTTATCATTTATATCCATTTTTCCAGCATACGAAAATCCTTGACACGGTGGTCCGCCTACTAAAACATCCAAATTTTCTATATTTCTTTCCTTCAAAAAAGCTACAATTTTTTCTATATTCTCATGATTATACAAATCTAATTTCATTGCAGTGGTCGAACCATGATTCTTCTGAAAGGTTTCTAGTGCAGCATCGTCATAGTCAATCCCTAAAACCACATCATACCCGGCATCGAGAAACCCTTTAGATAATCCACCTGCTCCACAAAACAAGTCAACTACTTTATAATTCTGCATTGTATGCCACTCCTCTAATCTGCTATTTCTTCACTGATGTCAAAGTCAATGGCGTTCTTCTTGCAATATCCATCTATCAGTTTCATTGTCTTTAAATTAGGTTTTGCTTTACCTGTCTCCCACCTATTTACTGTTGCATACGAAACCCCTATTTCTTTTGCAAAATCTTCTTGTGTCAAAAAGGCCTTGCGACGTATACGTTTAATGTCCTCAGAAAAGCTCATTACATCCACCTCTTAATCATCTCATCAAAATACGCACTTCAACAGCGTTATTGTAGCACATTCCAATCATTCATGCAACATTTATATAACATTTCACTGTACTTTTTAGGTTTGAGATATCCGTATCTAATTTACATTTTGCCATTTAATATACTTCCGCCAAACATTCATACTTTTGCCATATTTTATTTTCTTTTGCCCAAAAGTGCATACCTTAGGATACCCCCTTGAACTACTTAAGAGGACAAACGGGATTTTTTGCTTGTCAAAACTGCCACTTTTTAATGTATATTTTACCCCTATGTACCCGCAGAAACGCCGAGTTTTCGGGCTTTTTTGCCTCTCTTGGCAATGCCAAGTTTAGAGTCTTAACACCGGAGATCGCCAGAAGATGGGAGATCCCATTTCTCTGATACAGCTTTTTTACCTCTGGGTCAAGTTCTTCTTTTGCCCCCAATACCATCGCCTTTAATAAAGCACTGTCCCTCTCATCAAAGACTTTTTCAAATACCTGCATCCATGTTTCTTTCCACAAAAGCAGTCTCTCCAGGACAGGAGAAGGATGCACGCCAAGCACAAATGCCCGGTCTGCATAGAGCGTATAGGCAATCTTTTTTCCCTGGTAATACAATCTGCTGTTGAATTGTCCTGGATTTGTCGGTTCTTCTGCTGGATAAATCGTTCCTGATAAGGACAGATCAGTTCCCACGGAATAATCCGCAGTCCCTGTTAGATAGACGAGGAGACGGTTGGTGTCGAATATATGTTCTCCTCTATGTATTTGACAATTTTTCAGATAAATCTGTGTATCTTCTTCCCGCTGCACGCGCCTGAATACTCTTCCTGTCACCTGTACGTCACATTTCTCTGACACCTGCAAAGGCTCATAGAAAAGCCTTGCAGGCAGCAGACAGAGTATACAAAATACCAGGAGCGCGAAGCAGGCCACAGGCCTTTGCCTCATTCAATCAACTCCATATTTTTCATAAATACGGTATCAAAACTGATACTCTCCCGAAATACCCGATTGGTCTCTCCATCAATACTGATCTGTACTTTTTGTACATCCGTATTGTCGATCAGAGAGTTTACAATCGAATAGATGGGAATATTTTCTGTCACATTATAACCGGTCTCCAAGAATCCACTATCCAGGTTTACATAACATATCCCGTCCCGTACTGCTGTACTGACCACTTTCGTCGTGCTTGGAATCGTCGGATAGACGCCCTCAAAAGGAGGACCCGCGATCAGCTGCTCCACAATCAGCCGTTCTAACGAGATATTGGTGTTGTATTCCATGGCGACCCTTTGTGTCACCAACTTATCCCCGGTCTGATTGGCATAGTAAAGCGTCAGATCTGCAGTCTTGTATGCGTTGATCTCTTCACCGGCATTTTCAATAAATTGGTCTTCATTCATCAGCCCGATGGGCTTTTCATCCAGATCGGTCAGTGGCTTTCCGTCCACCCGAAACCCTACATATTCAATCTCAGGAAGCTGGCACAGCGTCCGTACCATAGCCGCCCTGCACAAGACCTCATACACTTTGGGCATCTCTAAATATTCCACCGAAAAGTCCAGATAGAGTTGGTTGTGCACCACTTCATAGCTGGCAACATGAATCGTCTCCGGAAGCACTGGCTTATTATTTTCGTCAAATGGCGACTCTCTTAGAACTTCCAGCATCTCTTTTAAGAGTCCTTCTGTATTTTTTGCCTGAAGCTCCCGATATTCACAATACAGTTTGGTCTCACTTTGATTCATGTACCAGATCTGATAACCGCTTTCTTCTTCCTTGCTCTTAGAACCACAGCTAACTGTGCCTATAAGAATCAGTAGAACGCCAAGCAGTGGTATCCATTTTTTCATGATTGTTACTCCTACGCAATATAGCGAAGCGGGATTCTCACAGTAAAGGTCGTCCCCTCTTCCAGCACGCTCTGTACCCGGATCGCGCCTCTGTGAGCCACCACTGCGCTTCTGGTGATGGCAAGACCCAGCCCAGTGCCCCCAATCTCACGGGAATGGGATTTGTCCACCCGGTAAAAACGCTCGAATATATAGTCCAGAGACTCCTGCGGGATCCCCATACCGGAATCGCTGACTTTTACATAGAAAAATTTATGATCGGCATCTAGAGTCACTCTGACCCAGCCATTTTCCCGATTGTATTTGATCGCATTTTCCACCAGATTTGAAAAAGCAAGCGACAGTCTGGTGGGGTCAATCTCTGCACTGACGCTTCGGTTGCTCTCGAATACCAGTTCGATATTGCTAATTTCTGCAATCGGACGCAGCCTCTTTAAGATCAATTCCAGAAATTCATTGATATCGGTCATGACCACACTGAGGTCCGTCGTCCTGCGGTCTGTCTTTACCAGGGTCAAAAGATCAGAGATAATAGTATTTTCCCGATCAATCTCATCTGCGATATCCTGCATAAACTCCTGATACAATTCCACCGGAGCACCTTCCTGCATCAAAAGAGAATCTGCCAGCACCTTCATGGAAGCCAGCGGCGTCTTCAGTTCATGAGAGACATTGGATACAAACTCCTGTCTTGACTCTTCCATCAGGCGCAGTTTGGCCAACAGATTGTTAAAGGTATTGGAGATCACTTCGGTCTCCGTGCAGTCATGGATATCCAGATCTCCGTCCATAGCGCCTTCAACCAGTCCGCCGATGGACTGATTCATATGACGCAGCGGCCGTACCAGCCAGTTGGATAAAAGGATCGACAATGCCAGGATACAGATGATGATCGCCACCATCCACATCTCTGACGACCTCCAAAATTCCTCAAGCCTTGCTGTGATGCCGTCTGTGGATGCGCTGGCTAAGATCACGCCTATTGTTGTCTTATTCTCCTCATTGCCCGTCACAATAGGGATCGTGATCTCGATAAAACGTCCGCTGATATTGCGCCCTGTGCTCTCCCCTTTAAAACAGCGAATCACCTCTTCTGCAACCATAGTACGTCCGATCTCCAGCTCATAGGTATCTTCCACAATCCGAAGATTCTGATCGATAATAATCATCCGGCCATCATTTAAGGTGGCAATCTGCATCAGTTCCCCGGTCAGCGTCTCATTTCCCATCTGGCTCAGATAGCCGGCACTCCCGATCTGTGTCGCCAAGATCTGACATTGGTTGTTCAGATCATTGCCTAACCTGGTCAGGCTCTGATTCTTATAGGCAGACAGAACCGCCCCTGAAAACACCACCAGCGGAACGGTTCCAATAAGAAATAAAAAAACCATAAACCGGAAATTCATGCTTCTGAAGAACTGGGTTTTTAAAAAAAATCTATTGTTTCGCAATCTCTCAAACATTGAAGTAATACCCTACTCCCCATTTGGTATGTACATACTTGGGTTCACTTGGGTTTTGCTCGATCTTTTCACGAAGTCTTCGGATATGCACATCCACTGTCCGCACATCACCTGGATAGTCATATCCCCAGACTGCATTGAGTAAATGATCACGGCTGTATACTTTGTTCGGATTCAGCGCCATCAATTCCAGCAGGTCAAATTCTTTTGCGGTCAGGTTGATCTCACGTCCTCCGATATTCAGTCTGCGGCTCTCACAGTCCAGATGTAGTTCTCCTTTATCCACCACTCTTCTTGGTTCTTTTTCCACTGCCTTTTTCCTGGTTCTGCGCATAATCGCCTTGATCCGGGCTTTTACTTCCAGGATATTAAATGGTTTTGTGATATAGTCATCGGCTCCATAGTCAAGCCCTAAGATCTTATCCATATCGTCACCTTTTGCGGTGAGCATCACCACCGGCACACTGGAAAATTCCCGCACCTGCTGACATACCTCAAAACCCGTCAGCCTCGGCAGCATCACATCCAAGAGAATAATATCATATTCCTTTTCCCGGATCATCTCCAGCGCTTCTTCCCCGTCATAGGCACAGTCCACTTCCATCCCGTCTTGTTCCAGACTGAACCGAATCCCCTTCACAATCAATTTTTCATCATCAACCACTAATACCTTTTGTCCCATCTTCCACCTCAATGAACTACAATCTGATCCTTGATCTTTGAAAATACGCCCTCTTTAATACCTGCCACCTGCATAATATCTTCGATACAGGTAAATGGACCCTGTTGGGTGCGGTACTCCACAATCGCCTCTGCCCTGCTCTCACCGATCCCTTTGAGCGTCACTAGCTCCTCCACGGTGGCAAGATTCAGATCAATCCTTGTATCAGGGAGGGCCACCGGCGTGTCCGCCATTTGCTCTTTTGAGACTGCCGCAGAAGTCTCTTCTTCTTTTTCCGGCTCTGTCTCTTGTGCCGTGGCTGACTCTATGAGCGGCTCTTCACAAGAAAACACCAGTTCTTCCCCCTGCCCAAAACCACAAAATGACGCACTGCATCCGGTCAGGCTCATACAGACCCCACAGATAACTACAAGTATGATTTTATAAAACCCCATGCTTTTCTCCTCTTAGGAAGGAAAGCCTTTATGTCCTTATCTCATTGTAACGGACTTCGGGTAGAAACACAAGTCTTATCTTCTTAAGTTTTCTTAAAATCCCTTCCTTTGTCACTCCCACTCAAAGATCACGACCCCGGCTACGGCCACCAAAAGCCCCAGAAGCTTCCGGACAGAAAATGTGCCCTTTTCCACACCAAAAAGACCCATAAGCTCCACACCCCAGGAGATCGTCAGCTGGGCAATCACAATCAGCATGGTCGCCTTTGCCGGCCCTAAAGAGGACATGCTCTGGATGACTGTATACGTAATAAATGCTCCAAATACGCCCCCTAACATCATATACTTGGGACTCACTCTCAAAAGCCCGTAAAAACTGCTCCTGTCAAAGACTGCCCAGATCAAAAGACACGTAAGAAGTGCGGAAAACTGCACCCAGGAAGCAGAGACCCAGGTACTGCTCTGCTTCGTCACCTCCGTGTTAAACACACCCTGTAAACTCATCAATGCACCCGATAATAAAGCAATAAAAATTCCAATCACAATAAAAAGACCTCCTATTAAAGTTCCGCATCCGCTTTCTTCATGCCCCCTCGTCTGGAACAATATTCGGCCACGAGTGTCCGAACATCGTTCCGGGCATGAAGAAAGCAGATGCTGACTTAGTTACTAATCTCAGTCTTTCCTTGTGATTGGAATTTTATTCTATTATTTAGTCTAATTGAGCGTTTAAAAGTTCAGAAAATTTGGAGAGTTCTTCTCCTGCGTCGGCGCCGCGCCAGATGTCTGCTAAGACTACTTCTAGCTGCAGCCATACATTGGATAATTCCATGATCTTGGGTAGTTCTGCTGCTTGTTCGTATGCTTCATATACAGCTGCATATTCATCTGTGCTTCCTGCGCCCTGTGATGGCTCGCTGTCCCCTAACAGCCTGTCGTATAAGGATTGATAGCTAAAGAGGCCTTTTGGCTCTTCTTCGGCCTTTAGCGGGCTTTGGCAGGCAGCCAGTTTTCCGGATTCTTCGTAGAGCTTAGAAGCGCGCTCTTTGGTCAGATACCGGGCGCAGGCTTGTGCCGCATCTACATTTTTGGAATAGGGATTGACCACTACGGAGTTGGTCACGGATAAACCGCGGGTGTCAAGTTCTTCGGTCAAAGAAGGTAGCTGCGTGACCCGGTAAAAGGGTTCGTATTCTGCTGTCACCGTCTCTTCTTCCCCGGATTCATTGACGATGGTGCGCTCCTTTACATATTCTGGTATGTCTCCTGCGGCAACTGCCCGGTCTAATTCTGCCAACATCGGTACATTGACAATGGTAAATACGGTCTTTCCGTCGATAAAATCCCGGATGACTTCCTCGGATGTGACCGTATCTGCGTCAATTGCAAAAAAGCTGTTCAGGCTCTGATAGTAGGCCATACACTCTTCAATCCTGGCAAGATCCAGGGAGACCTGACTCTTATCGTCTCCGCTTGTCCCTCCCAGATTGGTATAGGCGCCCAGGAACATATAGTTGTCAATGACATCCGCCACATTCCATTTGAAGATATTTTCCACCTTTTCAGTCACTTCATCTGCCTCAAATTCCTCCGCATAGGTCAAGATCCCATCAATAGAATCCGGCACATGATCCGGGTCCACATAATAGCAATTATACAGCATAAAACAAGTCTCGATGTAAAATGGTCTCGCCACTGCACTGCCGTCATAGGTGACTGCCTGTATAGCTTTTTCTGAATAAGAAGTGAACAGGCCTGCATCTGTCACCGGACAAGTCAGTCCCGCTAGGGTCGCTTTTTCCAACAGCGCACTGGATGTCACATACAGATCCGGACCTTCCATCTGCTCTTTCACGGATGCCTCATTGATCTTCTCGATATAGTCCACCTCTGAGACCAGCTCTGCACGAATCTCCACCTGATAACGCTCAGATGCTTCCTTTGCAGAAGCTTCCATATAGTTTTGGATATCCGGGTCTGTATACCAGATCAAAAGCGGATGCTCGATCACCAGTTCTTCTTCTTCTTCTTTTGGCCGATTTTTCTGACCCATGTAGACCATCTGTGCCACCAGCAGAAGTAAAAGCAGGATGGCCAGCACTCGTTTGTATTTTGCCGCCATAAGATTCCTTTCTAAAAGCTTGCCTTTAATTTCTCTGTCATCTCATCCACATCCGCTTTTGTGATTACCAAAGGCGGTACAAAACGCAGCACATTGCTGCCGGCGGTGATAAGGATCAAGCCTTGTTCTAACGCATGGTTTACAATCTCTCCCACGGATCTGCCTGTCACTTCCAGTCCCTGGATCATGCCTTTTCCCCGGCGTTCCTTAAGAAAATCATACTGCTCTACCAGATCATTCAGCTTTTCTTCCAGATAAGCGCCCACAGTGCGGACATTTTCCAGAATATGCTCTTTTTCATACAGATCAAAGACTTTGCTGACTGCTGCACAGACAAAAGGATTGCCGCCGTATGTCGTTCCGTGATCCCCTGCCTTCAGAGAAGCTTCTGCCGCCTTGTTCCCCAAGACAAACGCACCTACCGGCACACCGCAGCCAATGGCCTTGGCACAGGTCATGATATCCGGCTCTACGCCGTATTCCTGCCAGGCAAACATATATCCCGTCCTGCCCATGCCGCACTGAATCTCATCTAAGATCAGAAGTATGTCATTTTCTTCACAAAGTGCTTTTACTCCCTTTAAAAATTGTTCAGTTGCCGGATAGACCCCGCCTTCTCCCTGTACCGTCTCCATAATAATGGCGCAAGTCTTTTCGGTGATCTGCTCTTTGACGCTCTCCAGATGATTGTATTGTGCAAACCGGATGCCGGGCAGAAGCGGACGGAAAGGAATCTGATATTTTTCATTGCCGGTTACGGACAAGGCCCCGATACTGCGTCCATGAAACGAATGGTGCATGGCGATGATTTCATGATCTGCTTTGCCGTCTCTTTCATAGGCATATTTTTTAGCCGCCTTTAAAGCACCTTCTATCGCCTCTGTACCACTGTTGGTAAAAAATACTTTTTTCATCCCGCTGGCTTTTACGACCTTCTCTGCGGCCTCCATCATAGGCACTGTATAATACAGATTGGAGATATGGGTCAGTTTGTCGATCTGGTCTTTTAAAGCCTGGGTATATTCTCTGTGATGATAGCCCAAAGACTGCACAGCGATGCCCGCTGCAAAATCCAGGTACTCTTTGCCGTCCACATCATACAGATGTACTCCTTCCCCATGGTCAAAGACGATGGGATACCGGTTGTAGGTATGTAAGATGGCCTCTTCTGCTTTCTCGATATAGATATTACTCATGATAAAATGTCTCCTCTGCATCTCCTAATATTGCCGTACCAATTCCTTTGTTGGAGAACACTTCCAACAGGATACTGTGCTTGATCCGTCCATCCATAATATGCACTCTGGATACGCCGGATTCGATTGCCTCGATACAATTCCCAAGTTTTGGCAGCATGCCGCCCCCGATCATGCCGCTCTCCAACAACTTTTTGGCTTCACTAACCTTAATCTCAGAGATCAGGGAATCTTTGTCGTCAAAATCCCGATAGACTCCTTCGATATCGGTCAGAAATGCCAGTTTTTCTGCCTTGACTGCTTTGGCAATCGCACATGCTGCATCATCTGCATTGATGTTATACGTATCAAATCTATCATCCAATCCCACCGGGCACACAATCGGCAGGAAATCTTTCTCCAGCAGATCATACAGGATCTTGGGATTTACTTCACTGATATCTCCCACATAACCGATGTCCTGTCCATCGGAATATTTTTTCTCAACTTTCAGAAGTCCTCCGTCTTTGCCGCTGATGCCCACCGCTTTGACTCCTAACTCCTGCACCATCGTCACAAGGCCTTTGTTGACCCGGCCAAGCACCATCTCTGCAATCTCCATGGTGTCTGCATCCGTCACACGCAGACCGTTGACAAACCGAGGCTCCATCCCCACTTTGCCGACCCATTTGCTGATCTCCTTACCGCCTCCATGGACAATGATCGGCTTAAATCCAACCAGTTTTAACAAAGTCACATCACTGATTACGCTTTTTTTCAGTTCCTCATCCACCATGGCACTCCCACCATATTTCACCACGATAATCTTGCGGTTAAACCTCTGGATATACGGGAGCGCCTCCACTAAGACGGCGGCCTTTTCCAAGTATTTCTCTGTGTCTTCTCTCATAATCGTCACTCCTCTAACAATTTTTCCAGACACACCAGATAGACATCTGAGATCCCATTAAATGTACATGGTACAATCCCCACCTCCTGGTAGCCCAGATGCCCATACAATCTGCGCGCTGATGTATTGTTCACATTTGTATCCATTCTAAGATAACGGCAACCCTGTTTTCTTGCATACTCCTCATAAAATGCCACAAGCTGCGAGCCGTATCCTTTTCCCGCAAAAGCCGGGTCTACCACAAGGGTGTGCAGTACCATGATCTCTTCGTCTTTTGCCTCTTGATACTGCCATTGTGCATCCCGGTACTCCGGCACCTGTTCCTGATTGATCTTTGCCGCAGCAGCCACAACTCCCTCTTGTATCAGCACAAACAGTTCTCCTGCCTCCAAAGCCTCACGGGCTGTCTCTTCCGTGGGATAGACGCCCCGCACCCATCCTATAGAAGTCAGTCCTTGTTCTTCTCTTTCCAGGATGTGATGATAGATCTCTGCCACTTGCGCGAGGTCTTCTAAGGTTCCTTTTCTAATTATGGACATATCACACTCTCCATTTTTATCCAGATAAAAAACTGCTCTGCCGTGATCACACAAAACAGAGCAGTCTTTTGTCTTTAATAATTCTCTGCATGCACCTCAAAATAGCTCTGTGGATGATTACAAGTCGGGCATACATCTGGTGCATTGGTGCCAACTACGATATGTCCGCAGTTGCGGCACTCCCACACCTTTACCTCGCTCTTTTGAAAAACCTCTGCCATCTCTATATTTTTCAGAAGTGCGCGGTATCTCTCCTCATGATGCTTTTCAATCGCAGCCACTAAGCGAAATTTCTTTGCCAGTTCCGAAAAGCCTTCTTCCTCCGCAGTCTTGGCAAAATTCTCATACATATCGGTCCATTCAAAATTTTCACCGTCTGCTGCTGCCGCCAGATTTGCCTTGGTATCGCCGATGCCGCTTAACTCCTTCAGCCACATCTTTGCATGCTCCTTCTCATTGTCCGCTGTCTTCAAAAATAAGGAAGAGATCTGCTCATACCCTTCTTTTTTAGCCACGGAAGCAAAGTATGTATATTTATTTCTCGCCTGTGACTCGCCTGCAAACGCCGCCTCCAGGTTTTTCTCTGTCTGTGTTCCTGTGTACTTACCCATATATATTCTCCTTTATTCTTGGTTTCTGCTCTAGATTATAGATGAAAATGATCCAGAACACAATACTATTCCCAGGAAAATCCTGCTTCTTTCTCAACTCCTGTAGTCTGCATTGATATTGACATATTCATGGGTCAAATCACAGCCCCATGCCGTTGCAGAGGCTTCTCCCATCTTGATATCCGCAATGGCTGTCACTTTCGGCTTCGATAAAATCCTGGTGGCCTCCTTTTCACTGTAGCCTGTAGATACCCCATTTTCGATAATCTTCAGTTTCCCTGCCTCGCTCTCAAAATACAGATCCACTTTTTCGGGGTCAAACTGCGCGCCGGAATATCCCATCGCACATAAGATCCTGCCCCAGTTGGCGTCATGTCCATAGATCGCCGCTTTGGTCAGACTGGAAGTAACTACCGATTTACTCAGCGTCACTGCCTGCTCTTTACTCTCTGCGCCCACAATCTTCACTTCAAAAAGACAAGTGGCTCCCTCACCGTCTCCTGCGATCTTTTTGGCAAGCTCTGTATTGACATAGTTTAATGCTTCTTTAAAGATGGCATAATTCTCATCCTCTGACTCAATCCGCGGATTCTCTGCCATCCCGTTGGCTAATAAAAGCACTGTGTCGTTGGTGGAAGTATCTCCATCCACCGAGATCATATTGTAGGTGTCCTGAACGTCTTCACACAATGCCTTTTGCAGCATCTCTTTTGTAATGGCTGCATCAGTTGTCACAAAGCCAAGCATCGTACACATGTTCGGATGGATCATACCTGAACCCTTACACATTCCTCCAACGGTCACGGTCTTCCCGCCGATCTCCACCTGGACGGCTGCATATTTGGGGTTGGTATCGGTTGTCATGATCGCCTTAGCTGCTTCTAATCCTGCTTCCTCGCTGTCCAGACGGCTGTTTACCAAAAGCTCAACCCCTGCTTCGATCCGTTCTATGGGTAGCTGCATCCCAATCACGCCTGTGGAAGCCACCAGTACCGAAGAGGCAGGGACTGAAAGCAGCCGCTCCACGGCCTTTGCCGTCTGTTCACAATAACGATATCCCTGTGCCCCTGTACAGGCATTGGCAATCCCAGAATTGATCACCACCGCCTGAGCAAAAAGAGAATGATCCACCACTTCCTGATCCCATTTTACCGGCGCTGCCTTTACCACATTGGTTGTAAATGTTCCTGCCGCCACACAGGGTGTCTGACTGTAGATCAGGGCCATATCTTTGCGATTCTGATATTTGATCCCAGCCTCTGCGGATGCCGCCTCAAATCCCTTTGCAGAGGTCACTCCTCCCGTAATCACTTTCATCCTTCATCCTCCTCAATAAATGCTGTTATATTTGCTTCATTCAATGTGAAATCATAATAATTCAAGTCTTCACGTTTGGTCCAGCCAATCTTATTCCAAAAGGCATTGCCGATGTCATTTTTAGTAAAGGCAATCAGGCTGACTTTATTGATCTCTTCTGCCCGCAGTGCCTCCATACAGGCAACTACCATCGCTTTTCCCACTCCTTTGCGTCGGTATCCCTTTCGCACACAGACATGATACAGACATCCGCGTCTCCCATCATGCCCGCAGAGAATCGCTCCTACCAAGAGCTTTCCCTCCCAAGCCGTAATGCTGGTGGTGGGATTTCTCCTGAGAAACCTTGCAATTCCTTCTCTGGAATCATCCATGCTTCGTATGCCAAATCCCTTAATTGTCTTCCAGAGACCAAAGACTTTCTCATAGTCCTCAATCCGCATTACCCGAATATCCATCCGTTCTCACTCCTTTTTACGGAAACAGTGGCGCCATCCGAAGTCCTTCTGCCTCATCCAGCCCAAACATCAGATTCATATTCTGTACGGCCTGTCCGGCTGCACCTTTTACCAGGTTGTCCATCGCACCCATCATAATCACTCTCTTTGTCCTAGGATCAATCTTCACATTCACATCCACAAAATTGCTTCCTTCCACCCAGCGAGTCTGCGGGCACACATCTTTTTCCAGCACCCGAACAAAATATTCATTCTGATAATATTGATCATAGACCGCCTTTACTTCCTCATAGGACACATCTTTTAAAAGAGACGCATATGCTGTTACCAAAATACCTCTCTGCATAGGCACCAGATGGGGTGTAAAATTAATCAGCACCGGCTTTCCTGCCGCCAGACTTAACTGCTCCTCGATCTCCGGCGTATGGCGGTGAGCGGCCACTCCGTATGCTTTGATATTTTCATTGACCTCACAAAACAGATTATCCACTTTTGCTCCCCGTCCTGCCCCGGAAGTTCCCGATTTTGCATCCACAATCAAAGTATTCGGATCAATCAGTCCTTCTTTTACCAGCGGATAGACCGACAGAAAACTACAAGTGGGATAACATCCCGGATTGGCGATCAGTCTTGCCTTTTTTATCTTTTCTCGGTTGATTTCACAGAGTCCATAGACTGCTTCTTTGATAAACTGCGGCGCCTTGTGTTCGATCCCATACCATTTCTCATAAACCGCCACATCTTTAATCCGAAAATCTGCACTTAGATCCACGATCTTTACATTCTGTAAGATCTCTTCCTTTACCAAAGAAGCACATAAGCCCTGCGGCGTTGCCGTAAAGATCACATCCACTTTAGAGGCCATCTCTTCCATATTATCATCCATGCAAACAGCATCCACCAGTTGAAACATATTCTGATAGACCTTGGCATAACTCTGATCTACATAGCTTCTGGAGCCATACCATACAATCTCCGCTTCCCGATGTCCCAGCAAAAGCCTCACCAACTCCGCTCCTGCATATCCTGTCGCTCCAATAATTCCTGCCTTTATCATATCCTCTACCTCATTTCTTATCTAAGTTCCGCATCTGTCCTCATTTCGCCCCAGCAAAAATAATCGTTTCCTATCATATACCAAAACCCCTGCTCTCGCAACCCTTCTTTTTCCTCATATCATAAAATGAAGGAGTATTACTGCTCACAGATTCAGCCTTATGATCATGTCTCCCTCCACACTATACTGCATAATTATACATATTATCGTAAATTATGCAATATATTTTTATAAAAATACAAAAAATATGTATATTTTATCACTTGCAATCCCGCTCAAGTTGTTGTATAGTAGTATCCAGTTAAAAATACTAACATTGATACATACAGATGGAGGAATGAACACATGAAAGAAAAAGTAATCCTCGCCTATTCCGGCGGACTGGACACGACAGCCATTATCCCATGGCTCAAAGAAAATTTTGGCTATGAAGTCATCTGCTGCTGCATCGACTGCGGCCAGGGTGAAGAACTCGACGGCTTAGAAGAGCGCGCCAAACTCTCTGGTGCAGCCAAACTCTACATCGAAGACATCGTGGACGAATTTGCAGAAGAATACATCATGCCCTGCGTACAGGCCGGTGCAGTCTACGAGCATAAATACCTCTTAGGAACTTCCATGGCCCGCCCGGTCATCGCCAAACGCTTAGTGGAGATCGCCAGAAAAGAAGGCGCTTCTGCTATCTGCCATGGCGCTACCGGAAAAGGCAATGACCAGATCCGTTTTGAACTGGGAATCAAAGCCTTGGCTCCAGATCTTAAGATCATCGCTCCATGGCGGATGACAGATGTCTGGACCATGCAGTCCAGAGAAGATGAGATCGCCTACTGCAAACAGCATGGCATCGATCTCCCCTTTGACCACAGCCACAGCTACAGCCGTGACCGCAACCTGTGGCATATCAGCCATGAAGGCTTGGAGCTTGAAGACCCCGCAAGCGAGCCGAATTATGAGCATATGCTAGTCCTTGGCGTCACACCGGAAAAAGCTCCGGAAGAAGGCGAATATGTCACGATGACCTTTGAAAAGGGCATCCCAACTTCCATCAATGGAGAGCAGATGAAAGTAGCAGATATCATCCGCAAATTAAACGAATTGGGTGGCAAACACGGCATCGGCATCGTCGATATCGTAGAAAACCGTGTGGTTGGCATGAAATCCCGTGGCGTCTATGAGACTCCCGGCGGCACCATCCTGATGGAAGCACACGATCAATTAGAAGAATTAGTTTTAGACCGCGCCACCATGGAGACCAAAAAAGACTTAGGTAACAAGATGGCACAGATCGTCTATGAAGGCAAATGGTTCACGCCTCTTCGCGAAGCCGTACAGGCCTTTGTGACCAGCACCCAGGAATACGTAACCGGAGAAGTCAAGTTCAAGCTTTACAAAGGCAATATCATTAAAGCGGGAACCACCTCTCCCTACAGCCTCTACAGCGAGTCCCTCGCCTCCTTCACCACCGGCGACCTCTACGACCACCACGACGCCAGCGGCTTCATCACCCTGTTCGGACTTCCTCTGAAAGTGCGTGCAATGAAGATGGCGGAGGCAGAGAAAAACGCATAATGGATATACAAAAAACACTGCACGAAAAGTACATTCTTCGTGCAGTGTTTTAACACTATGAATATTCTGGCATCTATTCTGCGCTTAGCCCGGCTGTGTAATCGTTCAGCGCGGTAATATCTGCTGTCACGGGGCCGCTGTTTTGCTTTGTCTCGTAGATATCCCATGCAGAATATCCAAGCCATCCAACCAGTGCTAATGCCACCAGCCCGGCACAGCCTTTGGCAATCAGGGAATTTCTCTTTTTTCTTGCCTGTATGGCTTTGCGGTTCCTCTTTTGCTCTTTATAGCGATCCACTTTCTCTTGGCTCATCTTCTCGCACTCCTTTCATCAAGGACAAGTATACCACAACTTTTTGATTTTTTCACTCTTTTTCTGCCGATGCCTATGCAATCATAATAATCCCGCCCTGGGCCGCATAGAGGGTACTGATACCTCCGGTCTCCAAGATGATGATATCTTTGAAATTCAACAATTTCTTTACTTCTTCTTTGACATACTCTGCCCGTTCCCGGTTATTGCAGTGTGCGATTCCCAATACTCTTTCTTCTGGATGCTTCACCTCTGCTGCCATGGTCTCTATCATCTGACGAAGCGCCTTTTGCATCCCTCTTGCCTGCCCTAACTGGATAATGACGCCTTGATCTGTCGCCCCCATCACAGGCTTAATATTCAAAGCGGACGCCACAAATGCCTTCACCGCGCTCAGCCTTCCATTTTTACGCAGATTGTCCAAGGTCTCCAGCACAAAATACGTATGCATCCCCAGGATAAATTTCTCCACAGTCTCCACCACTTTTTCAAATTCCATCCCGGCCTCTTCACACTCCTGAATCCGCTGGGCGATCCGGGTCTCCCCGATGGAAGCCGAACAAGAATTAAATACATGTACTTTTCCTTCCGGATGATCTTCCAGATATAATTTCTTTCCAAGCTCTGCGCTGTTATAAGACCCGCTTAACTCCGCTGACAGCGTCACCGCATACAGATGATCCGCCCCACAGTCATATGCTTCCCGATATACTTCCGGCGACGGGCAGCTGGACTTGGGGCAATTGGGACTTGCCTTCATCTTCTTTAAAAAATCCAGTCTGTCAAATGTCTCGTCATCCATCACTTCCTCTCCATCGAGCTGAAGCCGAAGTGCTGCATGTACAAAATGGGGGTCGCTCTTCATCTTCTCTGTAAATTCCCCACAACTGTCCACCACAATCCTATAACTCATAATCCCTACCATCCTGTCTCTGATCTATCTGATCTATCTGATCTATCTGATCTATCTGATCTACGCTGTCACAGCGCTGATATCCTGTTCTGCCATGATCTAGTTTTCATTACTATATTATCTTACCATAACACCACACGATATGCAAGCGTCACGAAATTTTCTCCTGGTATTTTCCATCTGTTTCTTCTATAATAAAAACAATACAACGTTATCACTGATAGAAAAGAGGTATCTTATGATCGCACTACAATTTGCTGACATCAAAACTTTTATGCACAAACTTCTCCTTACAGAGACTTTTGACCGCTTCCTTTTCCTGGAAGCCTCCATCACCACATTCAATACTTTCCATATAGACGGCACTCTCCAAAAATCCTATTATACCCAGGAAGAACAAGAATTATTAGGAGAACGCATGTTGTCTCTGTGGGCCGAGATCCGTCCTTTTTGTCTGACACTGATCAAAGGAAAAAAGACACCACTGTCTTTTCGTATTACCTTTCAGCTCTCTTTTTCAAATACACAAAAACTGCTTGCTCAGACAGGCTTAGGCCTCACTGCGGATCAGGTGCGGGGACTGCTTCTGAATCTGCGCTATGACGGACATCTCTTAACCTGCACCACAGGCACTTCCTTATCTGTCTTTACTCCAGACAAAAAACTGGACCACGCCTGGGATGACATGGTCCAGAAATATTTTCGCCAGCAGGAAATTCCTTTTGAACTTTTATAATTTTTTTACTTTGTTAAAAGCAGCATAATCTCATTGCTTCTGCTGACAAATTTGGTCATTGCTTCCGGAGAGAGCGGCTCGTGGCTGATCATAGCCAGATCATAGAGCTGCTCGCACAGCATATTCGCATGCTCACTCTCTGGATGCTCAAACAGATATTTTACTAAAGCATTGTTAGCATTGAGAATCAGAACATTGGAACTGCCGTACATCGACGGGTCCATTCCGTACATATTGTACATCTTCATCATCTCCTGCATCCGGCGGCTCTCCTCTGAGAGTGTGATCATCGAAGAGACATGTTCATTTTTCAGTTTCTCCACTTTCACTTCCAACTTCTCGTTGTTCAGTGCCTTTCTGAACAGCTCAGTCAATGCATCCTTTTGCTCTTTTAACTCTTCCTCCGAGACCTCCTCTTTCATGGAATCGGTCACATCTGCATCGATACGCTGGAATTTTACTTTCTCGTTCTTCGCCTCTAAATGGCTGATAAACGGATTGTCAATATCATGCTTTAAGAGCACTGCGTTCATCTTCTGCTCCCGGAACATATTGATGTACTGGCTCTGCTGCACCTCGTCGGTCACATAGTAGATCGTGGTCTTTGGCTCTTCTTTTTCTTCAGCCTCTTCCCCTTCTGCTGGTTCTACGGTCTGCTGTGGCTCTTCGGTCTCTTCTTTTTTCTCTTCTTCTGCATCTGGTCCAAGGTACTCTTTCATCGTGGTATATTTGCCGTCAATATCTTTAAACAGCACATAATCCATCATACGCTCGCAGAATTTCTCATCCTTGATACAGCCAAACTTGATAAACGGATTGATATCATCCCAATATTTCTCATAATTCTCACGGTCGGTCTTGCACATGCCGCTTAACTTGTCTGAGACTTTCTTGGTAATATAGTCTGATATTTTTTTCACAAATCCATCATTTTGCAGAGCACTTCTAGATACATTCAGCGGCAGATCCGGGCAGTCAATCACGCCCTTTAACAGCAGCAGGAACTCCGGAATCACCTCTTTGATATTGTCCGCGATAAATACCTGATTGTTGTAGAGTTTGATTGTACCTTCGATGGACTCATACTGGATATTGATCTTCGGGAAATACAGGATACCTTTTAAGTTAAATGGATAGTCCATGTTCAGATGAATCCAGAACAGCGGCTCTTTGTAATCCATAAAGACTTTCCGGTAAAATTCTTTGTACTCTTCCTCGCTGCACTCGTTGGGATGTTTGGTCCAAAGCGGTGTGGTATCACTTAGAGAGACCGGACGCTTGTTGATCTTCACCTTATCTTTGGCCGGCGAGATCTCTTTTACTTCCTTGGTGCCGTCCTCGTTTTCGATCTCTTCGGTCTTTGCCTCTTCGTGGATGCGCTCTACCACCACATCTTCCTCGGTCAACTCGCTCTCATCGATGGTCTCATACTCCTGCTCTGCATTCTCTTTATCCAGGAAAATCTCCACAGGCATAAACGAGCAGTATTTGGAAATCACTTCGCGGGCGCGATACTCATTGGCAAACTCCAGGCTCTCTTCATTTAAAAATAAGGTGATCTCTGTACCAACTGTATCTTTTGAGCCGGCTGCCATGGAGAACTCTGTACCGCCGTCGCACTCCCAATGTACTGCCTCTGCGCCTTCTTTGTAGGAAAGGGTATCGATATGCACCTCATCTGCCACCATAAACGCAGAATAAAAACCAAGTCCGAAATGTCCGATGATCTGATCTTCATTGGTCTTGTCCTTATACTGCGCCAAAAAATCCGTAGCGCCGGAGAAAGCGATCTGATTGATATACTCTTCCACTTCCTCTGCGGTCATACCCAATCCATTATCGATAAATTTCAATGTCTTTTCATCTGGATTCACCAGAATCTGTACCTGTGGTTTATATTTGTCCGGAAGCGTGTACTCTCCCATCATATCCAGTTTTTTCAGCTTAGTGATGGCATCGCAGCCATTGGACACCAGCTCACGGAAGAAGATATCGTGGTCGGAATAAAGCCATTTCTTGATAATTGGGAAAATATTGTCGCTGTTAATAGAAAGATTACCATGTTTCTCGTTCATATTCACACTGCCTTTCTTTAAAATATTCTTATTTTTATATAGTAATATAATCCCCTTTGTCCCAAAAGTCAAGATTTTTTTAGCACTCAATGCAAATGAGTGCTAATAATATTTTTTCTTCTTTTTTCGTTTGTTGATTTTGACCATCTAGTATGGTACAATAAAACAAAAATCATAATGATTGCACAAAGGGGTGGTGTTTATGTCAAAAAAATTTACGATTACTTTTGGACGTGAATGTGGTGCTGGTGCGACCAATATTGCAGAACTTTTATCAAAGGAGCTTGGGATTCCTTATTATGACAAAGATATTTTCCGTATGGTCTCGGATAAAAGTGGTGTGCTGGAGGAATTTTTCCATGTCAACAACGAACGTCCTGGCAACAATCTGCTCTATAAGATTATCAAGGACCTAAATCCCAAGGTTCAAAAGCCTTCTCTTGGAAAGGATATTGTATCCCCGGATAATCTGTTTCGCTTTCAGTCGGAGCTTATACGGGAGTTGGCAGAGAATGAGACTTGTATGATAATTGGACGTTGTGCAGACTATATCTTAAAGGACTGCGACCATGTGGTGAAGATTTTTGTATGCGGAGACTCTGAGAGCAAGGTACAGCGGATGATGAAGACTTTTTCTCTAGAGCGCAGTGTAGCAGTGGAAAGGATTCGGGATACGGATAAACAGAGAAAAAAATATTATAGCTATTACACTGGGAAAACCTGGGACGTTGCCGCAAATTACGATATTTGCTTACATACAGGCAATATGACGATAGAGGAAGCGGCAGAAGTGATAAAATGTTATCTAAGACAAAAGGGATATATATAGAAATAATGGGCGAGTGCTTAACACTCGCCTTATCTTTATTCTTTGTCTTGGGGATTGGACCAGCCAAACGAGTAACGGATGGCTTTGTTCCAGCCTTTGATTTTTTCTAGTCTTG
>CAJUGG010000011.1 GCA_910585995.1 uncultured Lachnospiraceae bacterium | reverse complement strand
GCTCTGGTTCTTTTTCCGCTTCTGGCTCTTCCTCTCCCAATGGCGGAAAATCCTCGATCACCAGCTCTGCTTCCTCTTCCGCCTCTTCTTCTCTCAATGATGGAAAATCCTCGATCACCAGCTCTGGTTCTTCTTTCACTTCCGGCGCTTCTCCTTCCAGTGGCGGGAAGTCCTTGATCACCAGCTCTGGCTCTTCTTCCGCCTCCGGCTCTTCCTCTCCCAATGGCGGAAAATCTTCGATCACCAGCTCTGGCTTTTCTTCCGGCAGCGCAATCTCTTCCAATATAAACTTTGGTTTATCTTCTGGCACAGGTGCAGGCTCTTCTGTCCCCCAGATCTGTTCTTTTGCTTTCATCTCTCCTGGAAAGACCAACTCTTCCAGCTCAATCTCGGAAGTCATATCCCCCGGTTTTTTCTCTTGTACAAGATCCGGAATCTCTATGGTGGCATCTTCCAAAAGAAGTTCTCCCACATTGGCAGCCAACTCCGCCTGCAGGTTAGTCGTGTTGAACTTGTCCTCATCAAAAGCGGGGACTTCTGTCTCTTTCAAGGAGATCTTTCCCTGTATCGCTCGGTTTTGTTCCTGCTGATATTTCATCTGCTGAGACGCCGTCAGAGGCTCATATTGTTGTTTTAGCTCTAACGCTTTCGCAACATATTCCCCTTCACTAAACCACAAAATCAGCTCGTCACACTCCTGGACGCACTCTCTCTCCATCCCGGCCTGTGCGTACAGCGAAGCCAGCTCATATGCCCATTTTTCCTGATATTCATGTGTCTTATATTCTTTTAGGATTTTTATCTGATCTTCCAGACTAGAACCACGGTCACGATAAATCTGATATTTTAGAATAAAACGACTCTGATCATGAGGAGCCACCTTCACAAAATCCTGATAGAGCGCACGCGCCTCCTCAAGGTCTCCCATCTTGATCGCTATTTCTGTCATCTTATACAGCACCAGGCGCCCAACGGGCGCCCTGTCATACGCAATACTTAAGATTTCCATACAGTCTTCATACCGTTTGGTCTTCTCATATACTTCACTTACTACATACAATACATTCAGATCTTTCACACGGCGCCAGTCTATCGTATCCGCAATCTGCGACGCCGTCTCATAATCCTTTTTTTTCATCAGTTTCTCGATCTGATCCACTTTCAGATGATATTCATACTTATCCAAGTAATCTCATCTCCCCTATATTTCCACAATTTTCGAAACAGCGACAGCCAAAGCGCCATCTCCGATATGACACGCAACACTTAAAGACAACTCATCCATCAAAATATCCGTATAACCTGGAAATTCTGCTTCAATCTCTTTTTTAAATTCCATGGCCGCTGCCTCATTATTGGTATGCGCAATCGCCAGACGCATCCTGCAGCCTGCAAATCGTTTCTCCAGATCACTGTGAATCGCATCGATCATAACCCGTTTAGCTGCACTCATCGTTCTGACCTTGCTAAAAGCATCCAGCTTTTCTCCCTGTATCTGAAGCACAGGTTTTAACCGTAGCATCGTCCCAAGCGCAGCGGCGGCAGGCGTGATTCTTCCGCCTTTTTTCAGATATTTTAACGTTGTCAGGGTAATATAGATACTTGCCTGCAGTCCTTCATCTTCTAAAATCTCGCGGATCTCTTTGGCACTTTTTCCTGCCTTCACCAAGTTCTGCGCATCCAGCACAGAGTGCACCTGCGTAATCGAGATCCTCTGGTTGTTGACTACTTCCACTTTGCCGTCATAATCCTCTGCCAACATCTTTGCTGTCTGACAGCTTCCGCTTAATCCGCTGGACATCGGAATATGAACAATTTCATCATATTCCTTCAAAAGTTCATCCCAAAGCTGCATAATAGACTCCGGGGAAGGCTGAGAAGTCGATACTTCCGCATCCTTTTCCAAATATTCATAAAATTCTTTTGTAAACAGATCTACTCCATCCAGATATTCCTTCCCATCAATCAAAAAAGGCATAGGAAGAATATAGATCCCCATCTCCTTGGCCATCTTTTGGCTGATTCCACTGTTACTGTCCGCTACGATCGCTATCTTGCTCATACGTTTCTCATCTATCCTTTTCTATAATATTTTCCAACAAAAATGACAAGAATATGGTACGGTCGTCCCCTCCGGAACGATATTCATTGTATTACAATAAGGACAAAGTACGCGCTTCTTTCCTGCCGGAAGCGTCTTTCCATACTCCTCCCTCTCCCCAAAGATCTGCTGCCCGCGCTCTGCCTCCTGTGCGCGAACCGACACTGGTGTCTCTTTTGTTACGGCTCTGACCACGGTACTTCCATGAATCTGAGGACGCTCGTTTTTCTTTTCTTTTTTATCTTTTGTACTCTGCATCCACATGATGACAAGCGTCGTAATAATCGACGTGAGTATCCCAGCTAATGCTTTCATCTGATACCTCCATCCCACAATTATCCCCATTATAGCAAAACCTTTCCCTAAAAACAAGAATCATATTCATCTTGTCCCAATCAGCACTTTTGTGCCGCTGAATGCAAAGACATATATTCGGATACGTTCTTTGGATATCCCCTTTGCTAAAAGAGACGCCTCATACTGCTGTTCTTCGATCTGCTTCAAAGCTGCCTGTACGGTGTCAGAAAGCTCATTTTCCTCTTCTTCATCTTGTACTTTAAACTCCAGGATCATCGCATCATCCTGTGTATTTTTTGGTTCCAGCATCACATCATACCTTCCAAATCCGCTTTCCCGGTTAGAAGTCAGCACATAGCGATCCGTAAGTTCCACCAAAAGCCCCAGCACAAAGCCATGATAGAACCGCTCCGGCTCCATTCCAGACGGACGCTTTCCTGTATCAAAATAGCTGAACGTCGTAAGTGTCACCCGATTCATATAGACATTCATCGCTTTCAGATCATGTTTCAGAAATGCTTTGATAAATTCATGATAGCTTCCATCGGATCTCGAAAACCATCCGCGTATCATGCCAGCAAACATAATCCCTACCTCTTTATTGGTCAACGCCAGACTGTAGATCCAGCGTCCGCTTTCCTCCGTAAAATCCACTTGCAGCGTCTTCAGATAACCGCTTGCAAGCAACAGACTCCAGATAGAATTACTCTTAAGATGCAGTTCTCCGTACACCAGTTGCTCGTCAATCTCCACCTGAAGAACCCCACCTTTTAACAGATGCTCAAAGTCCTTCTTAATCTCTTGATTTCCCTCCCGGATCAGCTTTCCAATCAGGCTGTTGGAACTGGAATTGGCCCAGTAGACTCCCAACCGCTTTGTATCCAGATAATTCAGGATGGACCAGGGGTTATAAATCTCTGACCGGTTTCCAAACGCAAAACCATCATACCATCTTTTTACCTCCTGTTTTCGCTGCGGCAGCTCAAACTCTTCCAGTGCCGCAAAGACCTCTTCCTCCGTAAATCCAAAACAGTCACTATACTCATCAGATGTGGTTGTCACAACCTTTAGGTTGTTCAGATCGGAAAAAATAGATTCCCTGCTCACTCTGGTAATGCCCGTCATAATCCCACGTTCCAGATACGGATTGGTCTTAAAAGTGGCATTAAAAAGACTTCTGGTAAATGCCGCCAACTCCTCCCAATAGCCATTCACATATGCCTCCTGCATGGGAGTATCGTATTCATCCAGTAAAATAATTACATTTTTTCCGTAATATCGAGACAAATACAGAGACAATTGATGTAGGGAAAGAGTAGCTGTTGCATCATTCATATCCTCAGCCACAGAATTAAAAAATTCTTTTTCTCTCTCATTTATAAAATTCTCTCTTAACAGGAAATCATACTGAGAATAAAGATTAGAAATCACCTGGCAGATCTTCCCACGAGTAGTCTCATAGCATTGCTCCTTGAGACTGGCAAAAGACAAACTGATAACCGGATACGTCCCCTGCAATTTTCGAAACTTTTCATCCTCCCAAACAGAAAGTCCTTCAAATAATTCGCTCCTCTTAACATAATTTACAGAGAAAAACTGCTCCGTCATGCTCATCGTAAGGGTCTTTCCAAATCTTCTCGGTCGTGTAATCAGTGTCACACTGTCCCCACGCTCCCACCATTCCCGGATAAATACTGTCTTATCAATGTAAAAATATCCATTTTCCCGGATCGTCTCATAGTTTTGACATCCAATACTAATTGTTCTGGCCACAGTCTTCCCCCCTTTTCTCTTCCCTCTCACTTTCTCTCAGTATAGCGAACTTTCATAGATTTTACAATTACAACTTGCCAACATAGCTTCTCATACTGTTTCAGGCAAAAAAAAGGAACATTGTATCTTACAATGTTCCCAGTTCAGCAGTAGATAGGGGAATCGAACCCCTGTTTCCGCCGTGAGAGGGCGGCGTCTTAACCCCTTGACCAATCTACCATGTTGTCCTGCCGACTTGCTTACTATACCATAGCTTATTTTAAAATGCAAGCACTTTTTTAAAAAAATTGTATATTTTTTTAGAAATCGCAGAAACTGTGAAAAAGGAGTGATTTATATGGCTTATCTTAATGCTTTTTGGGTTGGCGGTCTGATCTGTGCTCTGGTCCAGATCTTAATGGAAAAAACCAAACTGATGCCCGGACGTATTATGGTCCTTTTGGTCTGCAGCGGTGTCATCTTAGGCGCGGTTGGGATCTATGAACCATTCCAGGAATACGCCGGCGCCGGAGCCAGCGTTCCGCTGCTGGGCTTTGGCAATACCTTATGGAAAGGTATCAAAGAAGCCGTCGATACCGACGGACTGATTGGTATCTTTAAAGGAGGTTTTACTGCCAGCGCAGCCGGCATCTGCGCCGCACTGGTATTCGGATATCTGGCCAGCCTGAGCTTTGATTCCAAAATGAAAAAATAAATACAGCACGCGGCCCCATTTTGCGCCGCGTGCTGCACTTTATACATATTCTTTTCGAAATACCACATGTCTGTAACGCATCAATACCTGCAAAAGCACACTTCCCAGTCCAGCGACCGCGATCACTTCGCCGATCCCCACAGTCAGCATCATCAGAGGAATCGGAAGCGGCACTCCATACCCATACCGCAGCACCCACGGAACGATCAGCGTATTGGACACGATTGGAGGAAGCAATACCAAGATCTTACTCTTTCTCAGATAATAAGAACCCACAGCTCCTAGAAGAGTGGCCAAGCTTCCGCACAACACGTCCAACAATACAGAGCCTCCGATGAGATTAGACAAAAAACATCCAACGAAAAGTCCTGGAATCGCAGCCGGCGTAAAAAAGGGAAGAATCACCAACGCTTCCGCCACACGCACCTGCACCTCTCCATAGCTGATGGGCGCAAATGCCACACAAAGTACCACATAGACAGCCGCAATCAATGCAGCCTGGGTGAGAAATACTACCTTGTTCTCTTTCATATTCTGTTGTCTCCTTTAGTTTTGTTTTAGGTCAGGAAGGTCTCGAACTGACCATTGAGCAATCGCCGCCAAGCACCACACCGCTGTACTTCACGACTTATCCAGTATAGCACGCCTTTTCAAAATGTCAAGAAGAACTAAAAAAGACAGTTCCGAAGAACTGTCTTCAAAGGGGGTATTTATGGGGTACAAAAAATAGAAAACTGTCAATCTTAAGCGACTGCGTACTTTTGCAAAAAGTTCTCAAATGCCTCGTTCTCTCCATAGCATTTCACAGTCAGTACATGGTTCAAATCCATACTCATCACACCAAGGATGGATTTTGCATCAATCAAAATCCGGTTGTACTTCAAATCAATGTCAAAGTCACACTCTGCTGCCGCTTTTACAAAGTCACTCACATCGTTCACATTGAGTTTAATTCTTGTCTCTCTCATTGCAAATATGCTCCTCCATAAAATATTCTAATCTGTCGGTTACAAATTGTGCTGTTTGGCTTTGTTGTGAGATTTATTATACTCATCTTTCCTTTCTTGTCAAATTTTATATCGGAGATTTGAAAGCTTTTATTCTGTGTAAATTGCATAATTTTTCACAAATTTACCCCTTTATTTTTTATAAAATAAGCCGATACTCCCAAATAATCTGTCATTTTTTCTTCACATCCTATTCAGCCAAAAGGCCTTAGAATCTTTGGATTTTTTTACATTTTTTACAAAAATTGCAGAATTAGGCATCTGTTTTTTCCTAGGAAAACTCATTCATAAACTGCCTGTATTTCTTAGGAAGAAACGACATCTGAAGCCGGTCATTCGCGCGCTCTTTGATACCGATCGCCTGATGAAAAGTCTTCCAAAGAGCCGTAAACTGCGCCTCTTTTTCAGAGTCAAGTGCTTCTGTAAATTCCTGCGCCTTTACTTCCTCTACGATCAAAAATCCCTTTTCTTTTACATGCACAGCCGCTTTCTGTCTCTTCCTGTCATAGATCATCCAGTTTTCCATAGGAAGTCTGTCTGCAAAATGGGGCGCAATCAACGCCAAAATATCTGCTTCTGCCTCAATCTCAGAGAACAGCACCCGGTTCAAAAGCTCCCGAAACCGTACAAACCCCAGATACCGGTGCGTAATATGCCATGCCTTACGCTTCAGTTCAAACACCAGACGTACATCTGGGTGTGTCAACATCCCGCTGATCTGCCTGCCCGCCGGAAGATGAAGTCCTAGTACAATCATCCGATAGATCGCATCCGCCTTCCTCTCATCCGGGTAAGAAGCTGCATAGGCAATCATCTCATATGCCTCTTCTCCTAGGCGCTTTCGCACAGTCCGAAGCACTTTCTCTGCCTTATCAAGATCCGGCACCACCTGCACATACTCACAGAACAACTCCATATCCTGATCCTGTGCAATCTGAAGCCTTACGTTCTCATGCCCCAGCCTGCTGCCCCAGGCATCATACACCCCGGTCATCATCCCGGTCAAAGTATCCTCACACTGAAAAACGCGGATCATCAAACAACGTCAGCTGTTCATAGACAGGTTCTCTCTTCGTCCCCTGAGACAGCTTCTCCTTTCCATCCAGCAGATTCCGCAGAATATAATCCTCCTGAAGCTTTACCGGATACATCTGCTTCCCGTCGCAGGTAATAAAATAGATCGCCCGCTTCAGTACCACACCCATCTTTTTTAAATTCTCATAAGTAAGCATGCCAAGCTTCCTGGCCTTTACAATCCGTCCGGCTGAGCGATACCCGATCCCCGGCACCCGCAAAAGCGTATAATAGTCCGCATGCATCACCTCCACCGGAAACTGCTCCAGATGCCGAAGCGCCCAATCACACTTAGGATCTAACAGCAGATTAAAGTCAGGCTTGTCCTCAGATAATAATTCATCCGTCCCAAATCCATAATATCGAAGCAGCCAGTCCGCCTGATAGAGCCGATGCTCCCGCAGAAGCGGCGGCCCTCCAGGCAGCACAGGCAGCAGATTGTCCTCATTGACCCTTAAAAATGCCGAATAAAACACCCGCTTCATCTCATACTTTTGATACATATGCTCTGCCACTTTCATAATCTGCCAGTCACTCTCTCCGGTTGCGCCAATAATCATCTGCGTCGACTGTCCAGCCGGGACAAACTTTGGTGCATGACGGTACAGAGCCACTTCATTCTTATTCTGTGTACGTGCACGCTGTAACTGCTGAATCGGCGCCAGCATCTTATCCCTCTTCTTCTGCGGCGCCAACACCCTAAGCCCTTCTGCTGTGGGAAGCTCCAGATTCACACTCATACGATCTGCCAGATACCCCACCCTCTCAATCAACTCCGGATCTGCCCCCGGTATAGCCTTCACATGGATATATCCCCGAAACTGATACTCCCTGCGAAGCTTATACAACGTCTGATACAAAAGATCCATCGTCACATCCGGACTCTTCAAGATCCCGGAACTCAAAAATAATCCTTCGATATAATTACGCCTGTAAAACTCCACCACCAGATCACAGACCTCCTGCGGCGTAAAAGAAGCCCTCGGCACATCATTGCTGCGGCGGTTGATGCAATATCTGCAATCAAAGATACACTCATTGGTAAATAAAATCTTCAAAAGCGAGATACATCTCCCATCCGAACTAAAACTATGACAAATCCCCGGAGCAATACAGTTCCCCATCCCGCTCTTCCCATTCTGCCGGTCCACCCCA
Organism: uncultured Lachnospiraceae bacterium; assembly: GCA_910585995.1. Taxonomy (GTDB): domain Bacteria; phylum Bacillota; class Clostridia; order Lachnospirales; family Lachnospiraceae; genus Hominiventricola. Next base: position 19,529 of record CAJUGG010000011.1, on the reverse strand, counting down.
CTCGACGTACAAGCCACATCATACTTTGCCGCATCCGCCAGGATCGCTAACTTCTCCTGAAGATCCATCTTACATTCCACACGATCTCTCATTCTATTCCCCCAAGACAAAACGTTTGTTCTGTACTATTATACAGAACAAACGTTCTTTTGTAAAGGGGTAAAACAAAAATTAATTATTATTCCTCCCCATCCTCCTCTTCATATTCTGACTCCAGCTTTTTCCGGCGACATTTTACAAACGACCCCGCCGCTGCCAGCACCACCAACGTAATCACAAACGTATTCCCCCCAAGTATCAAAATCGGCGCTACCGCATCCGAAAAACTCTGGTAATACCCCTCCTTCATCCCCTTCAGAGCAACAATGCCCATTGCTACAATCGCTGCCACAAACGAATAAAGCAGATAACTCTTCCATCCCGGACGACTGTAATATTCATAATGTCCCCCCTTCAGATCCCCAATCACAATCCCAAACGCCATTATCATAAACACAATCCATTCCCCAGCCACCTGTAAAAAAGAAGCCCTCATATAAATTATCTGCCAAAAAATAGCAATCAACAACGTCCAAAACGCCAGCCAGCACACATAATGCTCCACCCGGAACATCTCCATCTGCTCCCTCTCATCCACCACTTTCTTCCAATTAAATAATTTCATCACCATTCTCCTCCCAAAAAATATCATCCAAAGTCTTATGCAACGCCCTGCAGATCTCCAAACAAAGCCGCAAAGAAGGATTAAACTTCCCCGCCTCAATCATCCCAATCGTCTGCCTCGTCACACCCACCAGTTCCGCCAGCTCCCCCTGCGACAAATCCATCCCCGCACGAGCCGCCTTCATCTTCAAATTCTTCAATATCATCCCTCCTATTCTCATCAGTCCCCCATCCCTACCCAACCATCACCTCCATCCCACCTTCCCTTCATCTGCCTCCAATATACCATATAAAATTCAAAAAGTCAACTATATATTACACTTTCCCCATTATCACATTACTTTCCGCCCACTACCCCTCCCTCCCCCAACCCCAGGGACAGCCGACAAAGGGGCTGCCATAGCCGGGGGCTTTTGGGTCTTAGAAATAGTGCTGTGTAGATTGGAGCGGACAGTCTGTGCCATTTGTATGAGCCAGGCGGACACCTAAGTGTCCGATTGGAGCATACAAATGGTGCAGACTGTCCGATACACTCTATGCAGACATTTCTAAGACCCGAAAGCCCCCGGCTATGGCAGCCCCTTTGTCGGCTGTCCCGTCGCCCCCTCCTATCTCACTCCCAAATACTCCATAAACCTCTCCTTATTCTCCCTCGCCGTCGTCGTAGGTCTCCCCAGGTCCTCCCTCGCCCCAATCGAGCAGCTCACCTCAATCATACTCAGCTCCCCTCTTGCTTTGGCTGCACTAAGTTCTTCGTCCAACTCCTCCAAATTCTCCACCCGCACCGCATACGGATACCCGCAGGCCTTAGCCACCTCTGACAGGTCTATTTTTGCCGCCGCCGTCGCCATCCCTCCCACGGTCTCATGCGCTCCATTATTAATCACCACATGAATCAGATTTTTTGGTTTTTGCACGCCAACCACAGCCATTGCCCCCATATGCATCAACACCGCACCATCTCCATCCACACACCAGATTCTGGTATCCGGCTTCTGCGCCGCAATTCCCAGAGCAATCGAAGAACTATGTCCCATCGATCCAACGGTCAGAAAGTCATACTGATGTCCCTGTCCATTGGCCTCCCGGATCTCAAACAGCTCCCTGCTGGCCTTCCCGGTCGTAGACACAATCGGATCCTCCCCCGCTGCCTGCACAATATGCCGGATAATCTCCTCCCGAATCATAGTATATTGATTGTTATAGGTTATTTTCTCCCCATACGTCAGCGCACCCTTACGGACTACAAAAGCCACGCTCTTCCCCTCTGCAAGCACCTCGCGGTAGGATTTCATCACAGAAGCCAGTTCTCCCCTGGAAGTCTCTCTTCCCAGAACAAACGTTCTGATCCCCATGTCCTCCAGAAGCTGCACTGTCACTTCCCCCTGGTAGATATGCTGCGGCTCATCATGTACTCCCGGCTCTCCTCTCCAGCCCACCACAAAGATCACAGGTATTGCATACACCTGATCATTTAGCAGAGAAGCCACCGGATTGATCACATTTCCCTCACCGGAATTTTGCATATACACCACTGGTATCTTCCCGGTAGCCAGATGATACCCCGCCGCCAATGCAGTACAATTTCCTTCATTTGCCCCGATCACATGATGTTTGGCATCCAGTCCGTACCGATTCATCAGATAATTACAAAGTGCCTTCAGCTGCGAGTCCGGCACGCCTGTATAATAATCCGCTCCAATAATCTCCACAAAATCTCTTACATCCATCGTCTCTTTCCTCACTTAGTTCTTTTCATTTAAAATCTCTCTATAAAGCCCTTCCAATATCTCCTCTGACAGCCGCACTGGATTATTTTTCAGGCGCACCGGATTGACAGAAGTCTTCAGGATCTGTAAATCCTCTTCCTCTTTTAATACAGGATTGGGCAGTGCAAGCTTTTTTAATAATTCCTGATAGCGCCGAATCGCTTCCTCTGTCTTTTTACATCCCATAATCTTAGCAAGTTCCTGAAACATCTCCTTAAGATAGCTGCTCCCTCTAACGTCCACACAGTCCTCCTGATGTGCCGTCATATACGGCCAGAGCACTTCCACGCAAAGCGCTGCTGCATGCCCATGAGCCAGGCCATAGAGACTGGTCAGCTTATAACACATCGCATGCCCTGCAGTCGTCTGCGTGACATTGATCGCTCGACCCGCGGTACATGCCGCATGCAGCATCTTGTCATTTCCCTCTTTTTCATTATGCAGATATGAATCTTGATACTTAAAAATCTCCTGGATCGCCTCCTTTGCGTACTCTTTGCTCTCATTTGTAGAGTTGACAGACCAGTAGGATTCTATGGCATGGCACAGTGCATCCAGCATTGTCGCTTTCCTCTGATACTCTGGAAGCGACACTAACAATTCAGGTTCTAAGATCACATACTGCGGCACACAGCTTGGATGACTCACCGACTGCTTCTCTCCTTTTTCATAGATCACGGCAAATCGGGTTGCCTCACTTCCGGTTCCTGCGGTCGTAGGGATTGCCAAAATTTTAACATTATTTTCCACAATCTTTTGTGTCAGATAGTTCTGCCCTCGGTCCATATTCCAGAATAATTTGATACATTTTGCCACATCCATCGCGCTCCCGCCCCCGGCTGCCACGATAAAATCACACTGTTTGGCAAGGAAGGTCTCCACCCCCTGTACCACCGACTCATACTTGGGATTGGGTTCAAATTCGGAAAATTCAGTAAGCCTGGCTCCTGCTGCTGTGGCTGTCTCCAAAAGATCCTGATACATCTTCTGGCGGTGGAAAGAGCCTCCACAGACCAACAATACAGACGCGGGCTTTTCCTTTTGAAAGATCTCTTCTATTCTCTGATTCATCTTATTCACTCTCCTCCGGGATCAGATTGATAATCTCCTTAATGGGCATACACATCTCGTCGCACTCTTTGGCTCTGTGATATGTCAGGATCGTCTTTGCCGCCTTTTGCATGGCCGGAAATCCAGTCCGCGTCAGCTGATTGGCATAGATTACCACATTGACTCCCCGCGCCTTAAATTCTTCTTCTGTCACCTGGTTAAAAGAGGTGGGCACCACCACAAGAGGCGTCAGGGCATCCGTCTTACGAAAACGTTCTATAAAAGTAAAGATCTCTTTGGGATCTTTTTTCCGGCTGTGAATCATAATGCCGTCTGCCCCGGCTTCTACATAGGCAGACGCACGCGCCAAGGCATCCTCCATCCCCTGCTCTAAGATCAGGCTCTCAATCCTGGCAATAATCATAAATTCTTTGGTCTTCTGTGCACGCTTGCCCGCTGTGATCTTAGCGCTGAAATTTTCAATGGAATCCTGGGTCTGTGCCACCTCTGTGCCAAAGAGCGAATTTTTTTTCAGTCCGGTCTTGTCCTCAATAATCACAGCCGAGACTCCCATCCGCTCCAACGATTTTACTGTATAGACAAAATGCTCGGTCAGCCCGCCGGTATCTCCGTCAAAGATAATCGGCTTGGTGGTCACTTCCATAATATCATCAATGGTACGAAAACGAGAAGTCATATCCACCAGCTCAATATCCGGCTTCCCTTTTGCTGTGGAATCACACAAGGAACTGACCCACATAGCGTCAAACTGTCTGGCCTCTCCCTGTTCATAAGACACGGTCTTCTCCACGATCAGCCCGGTGATCCCGCTGTGGGCTTCCATCGCAGTCACCAGTCCTTTCATCTCAATCGCCTTGCGAAGTCTGGCTCTTCGCACGTCAGGCAGAGACAGATCCACCCTTGCACGGCTCTCTAATTTTTGATATTTTTCATCATTGGCATAAGGAAATTCCACCAGTTTTCCACCATAGGCGGACAGCACCGACAAGACCTCTTCACGGACAGGCTTTTGAAATCCGCTCACCCAGTCGTCCCCATGCACCACATAATCCGGGCGGTATCGTTCCAGGTTTTCCCGGTAACTTAAAGTAGTCTGTTCCACCACTTTGCTGACGCCTGTAATATTTTCAAACAATGCTTTTCGCTCGGTAAAAGGCAACAGCGGAAACCGCTTATAGCTGATCACAGCTTCATCGGACAGCACGCCTATGATTAATTTGCCTAGTCTGGCAGCTTTTTTGATGATGGCGATATGTCCGCTGTGTACCATATCCGTGGAAAAACACATATAGACAGTACGCTGTCCCACCCGCCGGATCTTTTCTGACACCACAGCCAGATCCTCTGGATTATCAATCTCCGCGCAAAGCTCATCCCGAACATCCAGTGGATAGATCTTACACTGGTCAGACACTTCATTGAACGCATGTTCTGCATAGCAGGTTACTTTTTGCGCCTCACAGTATTCGATGATCTTTTTTAGCCAGACATTCCAGTCTTCTTTTTTTAACTGATACAGAGGCTGGGCCGCCATGGCATCGTTAAAATATTCGATCCCCACTTTGGTGATCCGTCCCTCCTGGATCACTGCCTTAAAGTCTTTTTCCGGCAGAGGAAGCGTGGAGCTTACAGTCATGCAACTGGTCTCGCAGGCCAAGACCGCATCCAGGACACTGTTTTCAAAGACCAGATCTCCATGCATCAGAAGAACGTCGTCTCCTTTTAGATGCTCTCTGGCACAATAGATGGAATAAATATAATTGGTCTTTTGGTATACAGGATTTTTGATAAATGTGATATGAAGAGGCAGTTCCAGACTACGGCAGTAGTTTACCAGCACGCTGTCAAATAATCCCGTGGTCATCACCACTTCTTCGATCCCCGCCTCCGCGATCTGGCGCAACTGACGGCTTAATATCGTATCCTGACTAGATACCTCCGTCATACATTTCGGATGCTCCGAGGTCAACACCCCCATACGGCTGCCTATCCCGGAATTTAAAATTAATGCTTTCATTGATAGCTCTCCTATTGAAGTTCCGCATCCCCCTTACTCCTGCCCCTGTTTCTGGAAGAATGTCTGACCACTTTGTGTTCAGACATCCTTCCGGGGCTTACGGAAGAGGGATGCTGTTTTTTGACTATGACAATTCTATCATCCGAAACAGGTCTTGTCGAGGGGAAGCTTTTTGTGTTACACTGAAAAAAATAGATCTTTTTATATATAGAAAGGATTCATCATGCCCATTTTATGCTTTCTTGCAAGCCTGTTTTGCCTTGTATATTTTCTCGTATTACTTTTGTACAGTGGTTTTACATCTGTCTTCTATCTGATCTGGCCTGTGATGTCGGTGGGATTTTTATTGATGGGATGGCTTTTTCGAATCCGGTTCTGGCAGCATCTGCCTCTGATTGTGCGGGCCGGACTTTTGATCTTATGTTCCATCTGCCTTATCTTTTTCTTAGGCGTCGAAGGGATGATCCTCAAAGGTTCCCTCCAGATGCCAAAAGACACCCAAGACTACGTGATCGTCCTGGGTGCTCATGTGCGCTCCAGCGGTCCCAGCCGCGCATTGGTTCTTCGGTTGAATAAAGCCTATGAATATGCCACAGAGCATCCCGATACCATCCTGATCGTCTCCGGTGGCCAGGGAGCCAATGAACCCTGCACCGAAAGCTCTGCTATGAAACAATATCTGATGGAGCAAGGGCTTCCCGCCGAGCGGATACAAGAAGAAAACCAATCCACCAATACAAGGGAAAATCTGACATTTTCCAAACAACTGATCCCGGAAGATGCTTCGGTAGGCATTATCAGTAACGGTTTTCATATCTGCCGCGCCCTGCATCTGGCCAAAGCGCTCGGCTATGAAGACGTCAGCGGCATCCCCGCCAAAAGTGACTTAGCCACACAGCCTACCAATCTGCTGCGCGAATTTTTCGCAGTCGTCAAAGATTTTTGGCTGATGCCGGTGACATCCTAGTAAAAAAGGGCTTTTAGTCTCTGCAAAGACCAATAGCCCTTTTCTCATTTCTATTTACAAAAACATCAGTCGATTCTCTGCCTGTAGCAGATACTCATTTTCTGCCTGATCAAAATTGCCGTCTGCCAGCTCTGCCAACTTGGTATCAATCGGCATCTTGCCCAGCACTGGAAGATTCAGCTCTTCTGCAAGAGCATCGATCCCGCTCTCTCCAAAGATCTTAAATTCCTTTTTACAGTCCGGACAGACCACATAACTGTAGTTTTCCACCAGGCCCAGCACTGGTATCTTCATACTCTCTGCCATATTCAGCGCTTTTTTCACAATCAGACGCACCAGATCCTGCGGAGATGTCACAACCATAATCCCCTCCACCGGAATGGACTGAAAGACGGTCAGAGGCACATCGCCCGTTCCGGGCGGCATGTCTACAAACAGATAGTCAAGCTCTCCCCAGGCTACATTGCTCCAGAACTGCTTGACCATATTTGCCAGAATCGGTCCTCTCCAGATCACCGGAGACTCCTCATCCGGCAAGAGCAGATTGATGGACATCACACGAATATTGTTCTTGGTATACATAGGTTCGATACACTCTTCCACTATCTGAGCCGGACCGTGCAGGCCATACATCTTTGGTATAGAAGGCCCTGTAATATCCGCATCCAGAATACCCACCCGATACCCCTGTGCTGCCATCATATTGGCCAGGGAAGCCGTCACCAGGGATTTTCCCACGCCGCCTTTCCCGCTGACCACACCAATCACATGCTTAATATTGGAGAACTTATTCTGTTCCACCAAAAAACTCTGCGGCGCCTGCTTACTCGGACACCCCTCACAGCTCTCCTTGGTGCAGCTTGTACTGCTGCATTCTCTCTCTGCCATTTTCCAAACCTCTCTTTTCTTTTACTTACCTAAGACGATTACATTCAAACCGCTCCATCATGGACAGACAGTTCAAAATCTCATCGTATTTTTCCTGTGTACTCTTCTCTTCCACCACCAGATCTAGCGATATGGCAATACTGTTCAGAAGATTATCATCCATCTGATTTCTGCCAAAGATCATCACATGCAGTTTTTCTTCAAGTGTATCTGCATCCAAAAACTCCAGTAAAAGAGGATTCACCCCTCCTTCTGTCGCTGTCTGTGGAGCTTCACTCCTTATTAAAGTCTGTACCTTCCCGGCTTCTGCCTGCCTTGGCTGTACTTCAGAAGGACTCTCTGTCTGCTCCTTCTTCTCTTCCCTGACAAATTCTGTCAGCTCAAAGCGGTACTTCTGTGTCACCTGAGGATATTTCTCATGGTCAACCTCACTTACAAACATCTCATATGGCCTTACATACACACGATAATCCCCATAGAGTGCTTGGTATACCACCATACGCTCCCCGGTCTCCGTGTGCTCCGCCACTGCCATAATCTGATACAGATGGCCCTTAAAATGTCTGTAAAACTGTCCTTGCCGAATCTCGCGCATACCTATTCACTCCCTTACCCTGCCTATTATAGCACTCTTTTCACACTTATGCCATACCTATTCTTAATAGCCGCACCGCTTTCTATACTCCAGGAACATATACGCAGATAACAGAAGCACCATCAATTCTGCTGCCGGTATTGTCGGCCAAATCCCATGCATACTCTTTTTCCAACTGAATACAAACAGACCCACAACTGCTGTCACCGAATATCCTAGTCCTGTGGCAATCGCTGCTCCGCCAATCCCCATACCCAACCATGTGATCAGCACATAATCAAAATGATTTCTAGTCGGTTTATCAATCGAAAAATAATACACAAAACTATGTATAATTTTCCAGAATCTGCCCATATTGATAAGAAAACTGTCAGGAGTATCATATGAAACACATCCCAAAACACATCGGCATCATCCCGGATGGCAACCGGCGCTGGGCAAGGAAAAATGGATTACAAAAAGAAGAAGGCTATGCCTATGGACTAGAACCAGGCCTGAAACTGCTTCAAGCTGCACAAAAATATGGGATTCAGGAACTGACTTACTATGGATTTACCGTAGACAACTGCAAACGCCCAAAAGAACAGGTTGCCGCATTTTCAGACGCCTGTGTCTCGGCTGTAAAGATGATTGCACAAGAAAATGTAGAACTCTATGTGATCGGCAATACAAAATCTCCCTGCTTTCCTGCCAAGCTGCTCCCTTATACCGACAAAAAACGGCAAAAAAGCGGTAATGGGGAGAGATTACGGATCAATTTTCTGGTTAATTATGGATGGGAATGGGATATGAAACATGGCTGGGCCTCCAGTGAAATATCCCGAATCGACCTGGTGATCCGCTGGGGCGGCATGTGCCGTCTCTCTGGTTTTCTGCCGCTCCAGACGGTCTATTCTGATCTGTATATCGTAGATGAATTATGGCCAGAATTTCAAGAAACACAATTTCGCGATGCCCTGAAATGGTATCAAAAGCAAGATGTTACACTAGGCGGCTGATACGCCCCTGCTTACACCCACTCTGCTGCCCAGTCTCCAAGTGCTTTTTCAGAGGTATTAGCTGCAAATCTTTTTCCGGCCATCACCTTTGCACCTGGTGCTAAAGCCTGCATATTTTTCCCGGAGTCGCCAATCGAACTTCCGCCGGATGTGGCAAAAGGGATCACAGTCTTATTGCTGAAATCATAAGCTTCTATAAAGGTATCCACAATGGACGGCTCTCTGTACCACCATACGGGGAAGCCGACAAATACCACTTGATACTGACTCATATCTTCCACTTTGGAACGGATCGCCGGACGACATTTTCTGTCGTTCATCTCGACCGTACTCCTGCTGTTTTTATCCTGCCAATTCAGATCCGCACTTGTATAGGGGACTTCTGGTTCCATCGCATACAGATCAGCCCCGATCTCTTTTGCCAGTCTCTCTGCGACTTTCGCAGTCACTCCGCTTGCACTAAAATACGCCACCAACACTTTACTCATGATCAATCTCCTCCTGTCTGTTTTCCTAATCTATCTTTTGATATCTAAGATCCATCATACAACTTCAAGTGCACTTTAAGTCAAGACTTATTTAACATGATCTATTCCCACCGAATCTCTCCACACGCGATCATAGACCCGGAATTGCCGGATGGCTGTGTGGTAAAATCATCCGGATGTGCATGAATCACAACATAATTTCCGATGATATCCTGGATACGTACACGTTTATCATAAAAAGCCGTCCAGGCATATCCCTGATTGCCAAGAAGCGGTATCAGATCCCCTGCATGTTCTGGATGGGGACGGTTGGTGGGATTATAGTGACCACCAAGCTTAGTAAAATGGTCCTCACAGCCGCTTCCGCTATGAATATGCATGGCATAAAAGTTGGAAGCATTGGGCAAGTTGATATTGGGAAGTCCAAATATTTCTGCCTCCACCAAGGTCCCTCCATATGGTGTTTCATAAAACCTTACAAGTCCAGAAAGCTCCGGTGCCGCCTCCCCTCCCTGTACCCAGGCCATAGCCTGCGGTCTTGTATTTCCTAACAGATAGATAAATGCCTGACGTGGTGTGGAATTTTGCATAAGCAGAAATCCTTTTTGTTTTATCTTATGCGGGCGGATTCGGAATGGTTTCCCTACTCTTTTCTCCAAAGGGTAATGCTTTTGCGAAGCGGTACACGACCATACTTTTTCATCTGCTGGCTGCTATAATTAAAAAAGGACGAACTTCGGAAATCGTAAGCAAGCCTTCTGCTTTTTGCGTATGAACTACCATTTCTATCATAACAAATTCTAGCCCTTTCCAAATACTACTGTGGTAGTGTTGACAACTGATTTCAAACAGCGTAATATAGAAATCAGAAACTACTGTGCTCTTATGAAAAGGGGGGGAAAGCATGAATATCAAACTTTTTGATTCAGAATTAAAAGTAATGGGAGTGCTTTGGAAAGAGGGCGACACAACCGCAAAACACATATCAGATGTTTTAAAAGAAGAGATTGGCTGGAACATGAACACTACCTATACCTTGATAAAACGTTGTATCAAAAAAGGAGCGATTGAACGTTCAGAGCCAAATTTTATGTGCCATGCCCTGATTCCAAAAGAAGAAGTGCAAGAAGCCCAGACAGATGAACTCATCGACAAAATATATGATGGTTCTGTAGATAAGCTGTTTGCTGCCCTGCTCTCCAGAAAAAAACTTTCTGCGGAGCAGATTGAGAGATTAAAACAAATGATCACCTGCCTGATTGTTTTGGTTAGTATTCATTTATTTGCCTCCTCCGTAATAGTTCTTAATAAGCGCAGCCATCCTGATCCGCTCACAGAGGCAGACAATTCTATGTCCATAATCCATAAAAGCGCAGATCTTCTCTATTACGAAAATGGATATCCCTATATCCATGATATACTGACAAACCATACGGACAAAACTGTGACCGAGACGCAGTATTGTATGCTAGCTTATGACAAAAATGGTTCCCCCTTACAGCTATATTGGAATTTCCTTGACAGCAGTGCCAAAAGCAGCTTTGCATATCTTGTCGATTCAAAGGAAAACATTTTACCCAATCAGACAGAATCATACCGCGGCGGCTGGTCACTCTATGACGGCGAACTCATGGAAGATTTTCCAAAGGTGGGAAATGGCAAGGCAAATCAAGTCGCATATCCTCTGATTTGCCTTAAACAAGTGGGCTTTGAAGACGGCACCGTCTGGAATAACCCAGACTATGATGACTGGTTTGAGACCTATGCAGGAAAAGAAGTAAGCATGGAAGAACTGCAAAATTATTATCCGCATGAATATAAGATAGCATCAGCGCATAGACCCAGTTCAGAAGTTTCTGTTTTTCCTGAGTAAACAATAGAATCCACGCTTCGCGAGTCTTCTATTGTCATGAATAAATAATTTGAAGTCAACTATACTGATCCACAGACAAGGAGGAAACACTATGATACAAATCAATACCGAAAAATGCACAGGATGCAAAGCATGTGAACGGGACTGCCCTGGCAGAGCTATCAAAGTCGTGGACGGTAAGGCACAATCTCTGAAAAAATGTATTCTTTGCGGCCATTGTGTTGCCATCTGTCCGCAAGCTGCTGTCTCCATCCCCGAATATGATATGGCAGATGTGGAAGAATACGATCCCAAGACCTTTCATCTGGACCCCTCCACCTATCTGCGCGCAGTAAAATTCCGCCGAAGCATCCGCAATTTTACCGACGAACCCATCTCCAGAGAAAAATTATCACGCATCTTGGATGCCGGCCGCTACACCGCCACTGGCATGAACCGACAGGACTGTCGCTTTATCCTGGTACAAGAACACCTGGAAGAATGGAAGCAGCTTGTCTGGCAGGAGATGCCCCATGTGCTGGAAGCTCTGCAGCACACCGACCCTTCCTGGCACTTTCTGTTCTCCCGTTTTTACGAAAGATACCAAAAAGACCCCAAAAATGATACCCTGTTTTTCAACTGTACTTCGTTCCTGGTGATCGCCGCAGACGACCCTCTCGGCGGAGGACTGGCCGCATCCAATATTGAAAACATGACCGTTGCCGAAGGCGGCGGCGCCCTGTACAGCGGCTACATGATGCGCATGGTAAGCGAAAGCACCACCTTGCAGGAATGGCTGGGCATCGATAAAAAACAAATCGCCTGCTGTATGCTCTTAGGCTACCCCCGCGTCACCTACCGCCGTACTGCACCGCGCAGGGCTGGGGATATCTTGTGGAAATAAAGGAGATCTACATACCCAAAGGCGGCCCGCCAAAAGCCTGGGCCGCCTTGAGCACACTAAAGCATATGAGAATCATATAATATAGCATCTTCTGCCACTTTTAATTCATTCACTTTAGAAATATTATCATAATTATAGCTGTATTCTCTATCATCTGTATTAGATCCCATATCATGATCCACCCACATCTCGCATTGACTAATCACCGTATGAATGGCTGTATCATATTTTTCCGGAGGATAGTCATATTTTTTTAACAGCCTCTTAACCATCTTTCTCATACTTGCACGTGCAGTTTCTTTTTTCTGCCAATCAATCGTGCGGTTTTTGCGAAGCATTTCAGTCAATTCTTTTGTCAGAGCAATCAGTTCATTATTTTTATAAAAATCCACAATATGTTCTGGTTTTGTCAGAGCATCATAAAAAGCCAATTCTTCCTGCGTAAGTCCAAGCCTTTTACCATTTTTATACAATTCTGTAATCTCTTTTGCTGCCTCTAAAAGCTCCTTAATCACTTCTTCATTTGTAATCAGACCGTTGTAATATGCATTCATTAACTGTGTGATTTTTTCCGAAAATTTTTGAGACTGAACCACATTGGTACGCTTATAAAAAGATACCTGCTCTGCCATCAATTTTCTCAAAATCTCCACCGCAATATTTTTCTCTTTCATCCTGGAGATCTCTTCTAAAACAACCGGATCAAACAGATTAAATTTTTCTCCGACCACCTTGCTGTCAAACAACCTGATCACGCCTTCACTTTGGATACTGGCTTTTAAAAGTTCATTGATTTGTGTATTGATTTCTTTTAGAGAAAGTGTCTTTCCTCCCTTACCACCATAAGTAACTTTTATAACAGTAGAACGAATCGCTTCCATAAAAGCAGCCTCATGCCTCTCTTGATCCGTAGTCATACTAGAACAAAGGGAATGTGATTGTTTTAACAACATGGCTTCTTTTAAAAAGAGTTCCTTTTTCTCCGGCATCCGGGCATCAAGTACATAATTTGCCCCTCCTGTAACCAGTTTTGCCATGATTAATGGAGAACCACCAATAAATCCACTATAGTCAAATCCATGTAATAAATCTTTGCAAACCTGAAGCTTTTCCTGAAACTTAGGATAGGCAACTTTTGAAATATCCATATCTCCATATCTGGACTGATCCCTTTTGGTATACTCTTTCATGGCTGCTTTTAATGCAGATGCAATCCCTACATAATCCACGATCAAACCGCCTTCTTTATCTTGAAAAACCCGATTTACACGAGCAATCGCCTGCATTAAATTATAACCATGCATTGGTTTGTAGATATACATGGTTGCCAGCGATGGCACATCAAAACCTGTCAGCCACATATCAACTACAATTGCAATCTTCATTGGATCATTATTATCTTTAAATTTTCTGGCCAATTCTTCTTTATGCGCTTTTGTACCGATAATTTTTTTCCAATCCTCCGGATCATTATTTCCGCCCGTCATCACAACACCAATTTTTTCTTTCCATTCGGGCCGCATTTCCAATAATTTCCGATATATTTTCATAGCGATTGTTCGGGAATAAGCCACGACCATCGCTTTACCTGTCAGTAAATGAGCACGATATTTCTCATAATGAGATACGATATCTTCACACAAAGACTGTATAGTAGAATCTGCACCCAATACACTTTCCATCTGTCCCAACATCTTTTTGCTCTTTTCGATGGTTTCAGAATCTGATTGCTGTTCTAAAATATCATATGTAGAATCAATCAATGCCAACGTATTTTGATCCAATTTCAGATGAACGACACGACTTTCATAGTAAACTGGACGAGTAGCTCCGTCTTCTACTGCTTGTGTCATATCATATATATCAATATAATCACCAAAAACTTCTCTGGTATTACGATCTTTCGCAGAAATTGGCGTCCCCGTAAATCCAATAAAAGTAGCATTGGGAAGCGCATCATGAATAATACGGGCATTGCCAATGACTGTATATGCTTCTTTTTCTCCTTGTTCATTCTCCTTTATCAAAATCTTCTCATCAAATCCATATTGACCACGATGCGCTTCATCTGCCATAACAACAATATTCCTACGTTCTGACAGTGGATGTTCTCCTCGCTCAAACTTAAACATAGTTGTAAAAATAATTCCATTGGCAGCCCGTCCATCCAACAACTCTTTTAAATGTTCTTTACTTTTTGCCTGTATAGGAGTCTGGCGCAAAAATAAGGCACATTTGGAAAACTGTGTGTAGAGTTGATCATCCAAATCAATGCGGTCTGTCATTACCACAATGGTTGGACTGTTCAGCACCTTCTGTAATAAATGTGCATAAAACACCATGGACAGTGATTTTCCACTTCCTTGTGTATGCCAAAATACACCACCTTTACCATCAGTCTGCGTAGCAATCTTCGCTTTTTCAACTGCCTTTAGAACCGCAAAATATTGATGATAACCAGCTAATATCTTCACTGGATTTTGCCCGTCACCCGAAAATAGAATAAAGTTTTTCAAAATATCCAACAATCGCTCTCTGGGAAACATCCCTTGATAAAAGGTATCAAATTGTACATATGCCGTATCCTCATAGTTTCCATCTTTGGTCTTCCATTCCATAAAACGATCCAATCCGGAAGTAATGGTTCCAGCCTTGTTAATTGACAGATCACTGATCACGCAGATGGCATTATAACAGAATATAGATGGAATATCCTGCATATAATTCCGAATCTGATGATAGGCATTCTCCACACTAACCTCATCTTTCGATGGGCTTTTCAGTTCCATCAGTACAAGAGGCAATCCGTTGATAAACAAGATAACATCTGGTCTGCGATTATTTCCATTTTCTAAAAAAGTAAACTGATTTACTACATGAAATGTATTGTTCTGGATTTTTTCATAATCCACTAACCGCACTATGGAGGATACTTCTTCACCATCTGCAAAATACTTGATTGGAATACCATTTTGCAGATAATCCATAAAAATCATATTCTTTTGTATTAAACTACCCGTATCAAAGTCTTTTAGTTTTGCAATCGCTTCTTCTATGGCTTCCCTTGGCAAATTTTTATTGATGCGAATTATACTTTCCTGCAAAATATGATCTAATAAAGGACTAGCATAATCTCGTTCCAATTCAGGAGCATAGAGATGGATATAGCCCATATTCTCAAATAACTCTATGATTGCTTGTTCAAATGTATCTTCTGTAAAAATCATGTTGCTAATCCTCCCTGTTGATTCTTAGAATGGCGATTTATGGGGTGTTGAGGTGAAAACGATAATTTAACCGGGCAAACTCGTTCTACTTTCCAGTCGTGGTTTATTGCTTATGAACCATTTGGTGGGTCTGCTCCTTCAGATTGGCAACCGTCTACTTTAGGAAAAATTGCAACAATAAATACTGACAGCTGGTCTCCGGCAAAGAATCCTGATGTTTTGGTAGAACACTATAGCATTCCAGCCTTTGATGAGCAGCATTTTCCAGTGTTTGAAATTGCATCTGGTATCAAGAGCAACAAGTATATCTTAACATCAGATTCGGTAATGATTTCAAAACTCAATCCTGATACCAAGCGAATATGGAGACCGATGTGTCTTTCAGGACATCCTGTTTGCTCCACCGAATTTATAGTCTATGAAGCAAAGAAAGAAGGGCAGAGAGACTACATATATTCCATCATTGACAGTGTGCCATTTCTCCATCATCTTTGCTCACACACAACAGGATCAACAAACAGTCGCCAACGAGCAACTCCTAAAGCTACCCTTGAGTTCTCGATTTTGCTACCTCCCGATCCTGTTATAGAGGAATTTTGCAGTATTGTTACACCAATGTATGACTTGATTGCCTCTAACACCATTGAAAATCAGTCATTAGCTAAGACTCGTGATAGCTTATTACCAAAGTTGATGTCCGGCGAACTGGATGTCTCCAATCTCAACCTCTAAGACGCTAAATTATCGTTTATTTCATTATTAATCAGAATCTTATTTTCTAATGAATCTAAAATTTTAACAACCTTTTTTTGTTCTATAATTGATGGTATTTCCACATCTATTCCGTATATTTCATACCTGTCAGTTGAAGGAATCGCAGACCCACTATCCATCCGATTAATATCATATGTGAGAAATTTATAGTATGCCCATTTCAAATCAATTATATCAGAGATTGGCTTCACATAAAAAGCAGTATCAATTACCGAAAACGGAACTTTTGAATAGTGTATCCCCCTATATGCACCTTTTCTTCCCACAATAAAAGAAGGATACTTACATAATGGTGGTAAATAGGATGTTCCGATTTGTCCATTAGTTCCATAAACTGGAACTGGTCCATTTTTACTAACTTTATCCTTTACTGGCTTACCATATTCAAGGCTAATCAGGTCTCCCCATTTCATTGATATCACTCCTACCCAATATATTTTCTATGTGCCAACTTCACATTCTGCTGTTTTACCATTGCATAATGCATAGTAGTATCAATTTTTTGATGCCCTAAAAGTTGTTGTACTTGCTCTATAGGCATTCCTTTGTCTATTGCTGTGGTTGCTAATGTTCTGCGAAATTTATGTGGATGCACTTTGGGAAGATTCAAGCGCCTGCCCAATTCCCTCAATCGTGTCTCCACACCCCCAGTCAACAGTCGTTCATATGGTGCTTTTAATGATACAAACAAAGCAAGATTATTATCTGTTCGACTGTTCAGATAATTCTGTAAATGTATCTTAGTTCTTGCATCAAAATAAACTAAGCGCTCTTTACTTCCTTTACCAAAAACTACACACTCACGCTCATTAAAGCTTATATCATCTCTGTTTAGCGCCACCATCTCTCCAACGCGCATACCTGAAGAAGCAAGTAAATCAATCATCGCCAGATCCCGGACAGTCGTACAATTATCCCTCATCAGTTCTAGTGCTTCGTCTGTATAAGTATCCTTAACTATTTTAGCAGTCTTTACTTTATGTATCCTGCGCACTGGACTTTTTAGAATAAAATCCTCATCCTCAAGCCACGAAAAGAAACTCGATAAAATCCGCCGGATATTATCTATCGTTACTTTGCTGGACTTTCTTTGTAATTGATAATTAGTTAAATATCTCCTAAGATCATCTGTGGTGATTTGTGGAGGTGTTTTCTTAATACCTAACACCATAGATTCAATCGTTTTTTTGTAATAATGTAGCGTTTTTTCTGAACACCCTTCAATACGTTTGGCAGAAATAAACATTTCAATCATATCATATTCTTTATGCCTATCTGTATCTTCACTTTTATTGATTACTACCTTATACATGGTTTTATTCAGTATATCTTTAAGCTGTATTAATTGCTCATTATTCAAATATGGCAACATCTTCCTCTGTATCTCATTGATTATTTGTTCTTTCATCATTGGTTCTCCTTATATGTTATTTAAGAGAACGACAAACAGGTGGCAGTTCTTTTGATTATACTCTCGCCACCGCTGAGAGTTGCCAAAAATCTAAAGATTTCAATCCAATAAATACCCAGCTTGATAAGAACATTCCAAATAACTAGGATTTTGATAATAAACATCCGTCTGAAAATCGGAGATTTTATCGCTGATAAACGAAGAAAATATTTTTAATAATTCATCCACTTCTTTTCCTTCTTCTGCGCAATCCTCAATCATGATACTATACAATTTTCCAATATCCATAAAACTAGGAATGGTATACTTACATTCTGTAATTGTATCAAAATCCCCACCTGGTATTTGATACTGTTCGATTACCTCATCACTCACTTGCTCAAAAGAAAGGCAGTGATTGACTTCCGCATCATATAAAAGCTTTTCCACCCCTTTTTTGCCAAGAATTTTTGTAATCTTTCCACGTTTATTTTTTGTCTCACGTGCAATATACTCAATTAAAGAGCATACATAAAAATAATCATTTTTTTCTTTTTCTGTCATAAATAATCTCACTCCTTTCATAGGTCAAACAATTTAGAGCTGACAAAGTGTGAAAGCTCATCTGATGTGTTGGATATCTAAATTCTGCCAACACCCAAAACTGTTTTCTGCTTATTCTTCCTGCAAGAAAATCATTTACATAATTCCAAATGGTATCGTTTGCCATAGGGCCTTCCACAATATCGTACGAATGAGTCTCTCCGCTTCTGCATCTTGCAATAAACTCCAGCCATTCATCCGTCATTTGTTCAAATTTTAAGACTGACAATTTACCTACTGGTTGATAGGAATAATAATTGATAATTGGATCACCCTCTCCACGATTCGCCCAGCGTATTGCCTGTTCGAGATTATTCGTACAATAAAATCCCCATGAAAAATCTTTTGTATATCTTGTTTTACGTATCTCTGGAAATTCGACGACTACTTTACTTGCATGGTATAAAATCATATGGTTTATCACCTCGACTTTCTATGATAATTAGAATTATAAACGATAATTTATCGCCGCTTCACAAACAAAAATCTTATTCTAAATTAAAATGCGGCGGTAACGAGGAAATCGCAAAGCGATTTTCGAGTCTATGGGTGGCTTAGAAATGGATAGCAGATATGTCGATCTTGCCAGCCATGAGCATGGGTAGAAGGGTATCCCTTGCCATGCTAAGTTGCTTGTTTTCAATCCGATTAGTGATTATCAGGTCATAAGTGGGCTTGAGTAGCTTACCTATTCGTTTGTAGGCACCTTCCTCAGGGATAAGTACTTTGGCTTTTTTTAATTCATCACGCTTAATATGTCCCATTGTAGTTGCTTTATCAGCGGCGACAGCAATAAAGCGATTGAGATGATATTTTGTCCATGCGTAATAGAACCACTTGTCATATTTCGTCGAAGTTACTTTGAACAAATGTTGGTTGAGTCCACAAATGCCACCGCACCATAAATCAACAAGTAAACTACCTGACCAAGAGAAAATAACATCACCATCATGAATGATATAATTGCTTTTAATGTTAGGGGAACATAGTTCACTACTATCATCGCAACAGCCCTGACGAAGTTCCTTAATCTTGAGGACAGGAATGCCAATTTCTCTATCTGATGGTCGATATTTTTGCATTGCAAGACCGTTTAGATACTCTGCAATGTCTATGAGGCTTGCCTGTTTCCAGCCTTCAGGGAGTGTTTGAACCTCCAAGAACTCTTTTTCAAAAATTGCTTGAGCTTGCTGCTCTAAATTATCGTTTATCCTTATATTAAGTTTTACTTTCTCATCAATTATACTAAGCATCCTTGCTATTTTCTTTTGTTCTTCTATGCTTTTGGGAACTGCCACAGGAACCGTATATAAATGATTACGG
>CAJUGG010000010.1 GCA_910585995.1 uncultured Lachnospiraceae bacterium | reverse complement strand
TGGAAGCATTTTCGGCCGCTCACGCGTCCGATAATCCTTCCGGGCACTTCCAGGACTTCCGCTGTTTTAAGTTCCGCTTCAGTCCCTACAGTTTCCCCACTCTGGAAGCATTTTCGTCCGCTCCCGCGTCCAATCATCCTTCCGGGCACTTCCAGGACTTCCGCTGTTTTAAGTTCCGCTTCAGTCGCTGTTTTTTATTTCAAAAATCCCATCAACTGCTGCTTATTTTCCTTCGCCGACTGCGCCGCCTGCTGAAAATACTGCTTCACCTGCTGATCCGTTGCCTGTTCAGCATATGCGCTGAACTTTGCCTGACAAGTCTCACTCCCGCCAATCAAATGACGAAGATTCTGAACATCCAGCTCTGATAACTCTGACATAAAAAATTCCTCCTTATTTTCCATACTAAATTTGCAAAACTAGTATGTGAAAATAAAGAGGAATTATTCTCCCAAATTGTTACATATTTATCATACGATCATACAGTTCCTCATATTGCCTTGCCGAATTTTTCCAGGAAAAATCCGCTTCCATGGCCCGTCTCACCATCTTGTTCCAAGAGCGCCTTTTATCATAATATACCGACTGAGCATAACGAACTGCCGCTAACATCTCATGCGCATTGTAATTTGTAAAGCTGAATCCTGTACCTGTCTCTTCAA
Source organism: uncultured Lachnospiraceae bacterium (assembly GCA_910585995.1). GTDB lineage: Bacteria > Bacillota > Clostridia > Lachnospirales > Lachnospiraceae > Hominiventricola. The sequence continues at coordinate 21,981 of CAJUGG010000010.1, read as the reverse complement.
ATTCATTGTACGGCTCCACCGTATCCTTTAATCCTCCCGTCTCCCGCACAATCGGGAGAGTTCCGTACCTAAGACTCATAAGCTGACTCAACCCACACGGCTCAAACTGAGACGGCATAAGAAATACATCGCTCGCCGCATAGATCTTGTGAGACAGTTCATTGGAATAATAGATACAAGCAGCCACTTTATCACTATATTTCCAGGCAAAATGCCGGAACATATTTTCATAACGCTCTTCTCCTGTACCCAGTACTACAATCTGTACCTCGTCCTGACACAATTCATCCATTACACAGTCGATCAAATCAAACCCCTTTTGATCCGTCAATCTCGATACAATCCCAATCAACATCTTTTTCTTATCTGTCTTAAGATGAAGCTCTTTTTGCAGCGCCAGCTTATTTTTTACTTTATCTGTCTTAAATGTATCTATCGTATAGTTCTTACTGATCATCTGATCTGTGGCCGGATTCCATTCCTGATAGTCCAGACCATTTATGATCCCGCACAAACTGTTGGAACGCGCTCTCATCAGGCCGTCCAAGTGCTCCCCATAGTACGGGGTCTTGATCTCTTCTGCATACGTACGGCTTACAGTCGTCACATAATCTGAATAGACAATTCCTCCCTTCAGATAATTCGCATCTCCAAAAGCCTCCAGCTTATCGGCGGCAAAATATGACAGATCCAACCCGGTCGCATCCTGTACCGCAGGAATATTCCAGATTCCCTGAAATTTCAGATTGTGGATCGTCATAATAGACTTAATATTCGCATAAAATTCACCCTTTTTAAAACTGTCCTTTAGATAGACAGGAACCAAACCCGTCTGCCAATCATGACAATGTACAATATCAGGCTGAAAATCCACGACTGGCAATATCGACAAAGCCGCTTTGGAGAAAAATGCAAATTTCTCCACATCCTCATGTATGTATCCGTAAGGTCTGTCTCCGGCAAAATAATACTCATTATCGATAAAATAATACTGGATGCCTTCATACATCATCTCCAAAATTCCCACATACTGACTTCTCCAAGCCATATCCATATGAAAATTCGTCACAAAGTTCATCTTTTCTTTCCATGCAGGAGCAATACACAGGTAATTCGGCACGATCACCCGTACCTCATACCTCTCCTGATCGAAGTATTTCGGCAAAGACCCCACCACATCTGCCAGTCCGCCTGTCTTGACAAATGGCACACATTCCGATGCAATAAACAAAACCTTTTTCTTCATGTTTCCCCTCCAGCTTGCGATATAGTGTATAACAATATTATACCTCAAATCACATGCCTTTAAAAGGAATTTTTCACGAATTAACTGCGTTTTTTATAATCCAGACGGATTTTATCTGCGATCAGTGCAATAAATTCTGAATTGGTTGGTTTTCCCTTTCCTACACTGACTGTATACCCAAATAATTCATCAATCGTATCCATCTTGCCTCTGCTCCAGGCTACTTCGATGGCATGGCGGATAGCGCGCTCCACTCTACTCGGAGTGGTCTGATGATTTTTGGCGATGGTGGGATAGAGAATCTTTGTTATGGAGTTTAACATATTCATATCTTCCACTGCCATCATGATCGCATCTCGTAAATACTGATATCCTTTAATATGAGCTGGAACGCCGATCTCATGGATCATATTGGTGACATCTGTTTCCAGATTCCGCTCCATATAATCCATCTTGGTCTCATATGGCACGACTTTGCGAATCTGTGTCTTTCTCTTCTGTCTATCAGCCTTCAGACTCTGTATACGACTCAGCAGCATCTCGTGGTCGAAGGGTTTCATGATATAGTAGCGTGCGCCCAAAAGAAAGGCATCTTCTGTGATTCTCTCTTGACCGATTGCAGAAATCACAACAAATTCCGGCTTTTTCTGAATGTGAATGTCCTGACCGATCTTTTCCATAACAGTCAATCCGTCCAGTTTTGGCATAATAATGTCTAATAAGACAATATCGGGTTCTTTGTCTTTGATAATCTGGCATACTTCTTCCCCGTCTCTTGCCACTCCGACAATCTGGATCTCCTCATCCTGGCGCAGGATGCCATCCAGAATACCGATCATTCTCTCGTTGTCATCTGCAATAGCGACACTCCATTTGCCCATCTGTCATCCTCCTTGTTCTCCATTCCTCCTGTCTCCTTTCTACAGCTTCATACAAAAGTTATCAGCGTTCACAGTCAAAATTATAGGAAAAGTCCGATATCCTTACAAGTAAATACTTTCGTGCTTATTCGATGTTATTCGACAAAACAAAAGCCGGGCAAAACCCGGCTTGTGTATTTACAGGCGAAATTCCGTATTTTCTGTAGAATCTTCTCCTTTTTTACGCCAAAAATACCATTTCTGACGGCGCTCGCGGCGCTCTTTTTTGCTTCTGCCATAGACTAAGAGATAGAATACCGGCATCAAGATCAGGATCAGGAGGGTGGAAGCAATCAGACCTCCGATGATGATAATAGCCATACCAGACATCATCTCCGTCCCGCTCCCAAGGCCAAGAGCCATAGGGATCATAGAGATCACTGTCGTCAGCGTCGTCATCAGAATCGGCCGAAGTCTCGTCTGTCCGCTTCGAATCAGTGCATCCTCCACCGGCATCCGCATCCTCAGTTCATTGACACCGTCCACATAGAGGATACCATTGTTTACCACGATACCCACTAACATCAAGATACCCATAAGAGAGGTCATGCTGATGGCCTGACCGATGATAAATAAGAGTCCAAAAGACCCAATCAGACTAAAAGGAATACTAAGCATCACCATCAGAGAATACTTAGGCGACTCAAACTGCATCGCCATCACCAAAAATACCAGAAACATAGCGGCTGCAATCGCCAGACCCAAAGAGGTGAACGATTCCACCATCATCTCATCCATGGTATTCTGCGCCAGTTCTACCGTATTGGAGAAATTCATATTTTTAGCCAGATCCTCTAACTTCTCCTGGATCGCACTTACATTGTCAGACAGACACGTAGCTGTGATGGTAAGCGTATACTTTCCATCCGTCTTCATAATGGTCTGCTGTGAGTCTGTATATTCCAAAGAAGCCATCTCAGAAAGCGGCACACCGGATACGGAAGCGCCCAACAGTCGGCTGGCATCGTCATACGTCCCTTCCGGGAACTCTAAAAAGACGCTGTATTCCTCTCCGTCCGAAGTGATCGTCATAGCCTCAGTTCCGCTGATCATGCTGTAGAGCGCTCCAGCGACCTGTACCGGCGTCATTCCATGGCTCATGGCATCCAATGGGTCTACCACCACCCGGATCTGTGTAGCAGTCTCTCCGGCACTGTTAGAGACATTTAATACCCCCGGTATCGTCCAGGCTTCTTCCTGCACCATGGCAGTTGCTTCTTTTATATCATCCAGGTCGGTAGAATTTAAGGTGATGGATGCTCCGGCGCCTGTCATCATCATTGTGGACATCTGGCTGCTGACCTCAATCTCTAACTGCATATCCACGATGTCACTGGTCTGTGCAATCCACTGGTCTGCCACTTCCTGGCTCGACATCTTCCGGTCATCTTTTAGATTGACTGAGATGGAAGCACTTCCTTTTTGTGCAGTCAATGTATAATTTTCCACATCTTCATGAGAGGCTACCATCTCTTCTAACCGCTGCATCCTCTCATCCACTTCCGATACTTTGGTTCCGGAACGGAACGTGGCACTGATGCTGACCATACCTTCATCCATCGTAGGCATCAGTTCCGTCTCCATAAAACTTGCCAGAACAAAGGAAAGCGCCAAAAGCACCACGGCTGCCAGCACACAAGTCTTCTTTTTATGCAGCAGTTTCCGCTCAAACCAATCATATCCGTTTCTCATGTTTTCCAGCAGGTTGTTGATCTTTAACTCCTTCTTCTCATTTGGATGGAACAGGTTAAAGAACAGAGGAACCAGCGTCATCGCAGAGATCAGGGAGGCTAACATCGCAAAGATAATGGTGTAACCCAGCTGTCCGAAGATCTGGCCGCTTAAGCCTTCCTGCAGACACAGAGGGAGATATACAACCACGGTCGTGATGGTGGAAGCGATAATCGAGCCTACCACTCCGCGCGCTCCCTGAAGAGCAGCTTCTTTAAAGTCCGGCATTCGATCCTTGGCCCGAAAGCAGCTCTCCAGCACCACGATGGAACTGTCCACCATCATACCGATGGCGATTACCAGTGCTCCCAGCGTAATCATATTGAGAGAAAATCCAGCCACTGCCATCACAATTACCGTCACAAGCAGCGAGATCGGCATGGAACTGCCTACGATCAGGCTGGCCTTCCAATCTCCAAAGAATAAAAACAGGATAATCATGGACAAGATAACACCCATAGCCAAGGTGCTTGCTACAGAACCTACTGCTTCCAGGATCTGTTCTGACATATCCATGGAGATCGCCATCATCAGATTCTCGTTCTCATTGGCCATACGGTCCATGACTTTTTTCACATCATTTACCATACCGATGGTACTTGCCGTCTGATTCTTGGTCACGGATACTGTAATCGTATCTTCTCCGTTAAAACGACTGATACTGTCCGCATCCTTCTGTGACCAGCTTACTTCTGCCACATCCGATAGCTGGATCATGCTTCCCACGGAAGTAAACATGGGAATCCTCTGAAGCTCCTGTACCGTCTCATTTTTCGCGGTACTGATGGCACTGATGGACTGACTGCCCTGCTCCAATGAGCCAAGAGGAATGGTAAAGTCTGTGGTAGAGATAAACTGTGCTACCTGACTCATACTAAGCCCATACTGATTCAGTGCTTCTTCATCCAAAAGCACACGGATATAATTCTCCTTGCCGCCGCTGATCTCTACATCCGCCACGGTACTGATCGCTTCCAGTTCCGGAACGATGGTGTCATTGACCAGGGAATAAGCATCGCTTCCATCGGTGGTACTGACAGAGTACATTACGCTTGGTATGGCGTTGACATCCATCTGAATCACCATCGGCTCCTGACAGTCTTCCGGCAGAGAGGCAGCCGTTATATCAAGGGCAGCTCTTAGATCCAGATAGGCGTCATTGGTATCCACGCTGTAATCATACTGTAGTATCACCATAGATACATTTTCTTGTGAATACGACATCACTGAATCCACACCGCTTAAACTTGCCACCTGGCCTTCGATCTCTCCGCTGACCAGCGTCTCCACGGACTCCGGGTCTGCTCCCGGATAGACAGTCATCACCATCATGATGGGCATATCCATATCCGGCATCAACTCCAGCCGCAGTGTCATAAGAGAAGAAAAACCAAAGACCGCCAAAGCCAGAATCAAAAGCAGCGTGGAGACAGGTCGTTTAAGCGACAGTCTTGTCAAACCCATATTATTCTTCCTCCTCTGTCAGATCTGCATCCGGTGTCTCTTCTGCCGGTTCTTCTGACTCCTCTACCGTTTCTTCTTCTGACGTAGTCTCCTCTAAAACCTCTCCATCTGATGATACAATATCTACTTCGACTCCATTTCTTAGCTTGGAAGACCAGTTGCTGATGACCTGGCTGTCTGCTGACAGCCCCTCTTCTATGACTGCCTGCGTATCATTCATCAGACCCACGGTCACATCGGTCTTGACCACTTTGCCGTCTTCCACGCAATAGACATATGCATTTCCTGCGGAAAAATAGATGGTATCATAGGGAACTAAAAGCTTTCCTTCTTCCTTCTGGGTGGTTGCATACACTTTTACCGATACCCCATTGGGAAGTGCCGATGCGCCGCCCGTTACGGAAGCTTTTACCTGAAACAGCTTCGTCTGCGCATTGGCCATCGTGCCGATCTCCGTGATTACGCCCTCATACTGTTCCCCTTCACGGTCCACAGTTACATGATCGCCCACAGTCAGGACATTTTTTGCTTTTTCTGCCACGTGGAAAGTGACGGTCATGGACTCTTTATTGGATATTATGTAAGCGGGATTTCCGGCTGCTGCCATCCCATTTTTCTCCACACTGACCGACTCCACTATGCCTGTAATCGGCGAAGTCACCGTACAGAAATCCAACTGCATCTGTGCGGATTCAATCCCGATAGAAGCCTGCTGAAGCTGCGCAGCGCTGACCGCATCGCTCTCCGGATAGATCTCGTTTTGTGTAATGGCATAGGCCTGCTCTGCCATCGCCAAATTGTCATTAATCGTCTCTCTGCCATCCTCTGCACTGTCAATCCCGGACTTAATCTGGGTCTTTGTCGCATTGATGGAATCGATCTGCGTCTGAAGCTGACTGATCTGTGCCTGTGCCTGCGACAGCTGCAGTTTGGTGGAATCAATCGCACCGTTTTGCACTGCGATCTTCTCGGACATAGCCGCAATTGAAGCGGTAATCGCCTGTGCCTCTTCGGATTCTTTATCTTCTATCCCATTTAACTGATCGTTCAGTCCCTGAAGCTCTGCGTTCATATTCTGAAGCTCTGCACTTTGGTTGACCAGCACTTCATTTAACTGATCTACCCCTGCCTGTGCCTGCTTCTTGGCCGTGGACAGACTGCCGCCGGCATCTCTGAGATCTCCAAGGGTATCTTCCAGCTCATCAATCTTATCATCTGTATCATAGAGGCTGTCCCGAAGCTGTCGGATCTGCTCTTCTGTCTGATAGTTTTGTAGATCTCTGGCTCCGCTGTTTTGCGCTGTCACGCCAGCCTGTGCAGATTCATAGGTGGCTTTGGCGTTGGCCATCTGCAGTTGTGCTGCCTCGTCATCGATCTTAAAGAGCACATCTCCTTCCTGCACGAGATCTCCCACTTCAAAAAAAGTCTCTGTCACAGTCCCTGAAGTCTTGGGCATGACATAGACCTGTTCCTGGGGAGCAACCGTTCCTATATAAGCCGTGTCCACCGTAAGCGTACCAACTTGCGGGGTCTGAACTTCAACAGCCACTTTCTCAGTCTCTTCGATCTCTTCCGTCTTCTGACACGCTATGACAGAGAGACTAAGAACCACAATCAGGCAAAGGGCTGTAAGTCTTTTTCCGTTCATACTGTTCTTCCTCCTCATTCTCTGTTTTTAGTCCTGTACAGATTATGTCATAAATTTAAACAGAATGTAAATTTCTTTTTATTTTCACTTGTACTTCATAATCTGTTCACAAATATTATATATGATAATGGCCAGAAAATAAACACTAGAATCCACGCCGGGGCTTCTAGTGTCACGAATCCAAATATATCTGAGGTGTATCTATGTTTCATATTTTAGTAGTTGAAGATGATCAGGCATTAAATAAATTAATCTGCAGAGTCCTTATTAAAAATGGCTATGAAACCTATTCTGCCTTTAATGGGGAAGAAGCACTGAATATGCTGGATCAGACCTATATTGACCTGATCATTACGGATCTGATGATGCCGCAGATGGACGGTTTTGACCTGACCAGAGAACTCAGAGAGAACGGCTATCAGCTCCCTATCCTTGTAGTGACTGCCAAGGACACTTTTCCCGACAAATTAAAAGGATTTAAACTGGGAATCGACGACTATATGGTAAAACCCATCGACGTCAACGAACTGCAGCTGCGCGTGGAAGCGCTTCTGCGCCGCGCTAAGATTATCTTTGAAAAGAAATTAGAGTTTGGTCATGTTTGTCTGGATTATATCAATCTGACCGTAACCATCGACCAAAAATCCCAGGTCCTTCCCCAGAAAGAATTTCAGCTTCTCTACAAGCTGTTATCTTTCCCCAATCACACCTTTACCCGCCAGCAGATTATGGACGAGCTGTGGGGGTATGATTCGGAGACGGATATCCGTACTGTGGATGTCCACATCAACCGGCTTCGGGACCGCTTCCGGGAGATCCCTTATTTTCAGATCCAGACCGTCCGGGGGCTGGGATACAAAGGAATGGTCGAGAAATGAAAAAACACTTTTATTCCATCTGGTTTAAGATTGTATTGGCCTTTTTCTGGGTGATGGTGGTCACTTGCGCCACCATCGGACTCTCTGTTCATCTGATGAATCGCTTTAACGTGTGGCGTTTTCTCTCTTTTACCTTGACCAGTGTCCATTTTATCTTTCTGCTGGCACTGATCAGCGTGGTCTTTGGCTCTTTTGTCAGCATGTTTGCCCTGCACCATGTCCTGAATCCAATCATTGAGCTTTCCAAGGCCATGCAAAAAGTAGCCAAAGGAGATTACAGCGTGCGGCTGGACGATTCTGTGCCGCATCTAAAAGATGAGATGCATGAACTGCGTGCCAGTTTCAACCAGATGGTGCAGGAACTTGCCAGCACAGAGACACTGCACTCCGATTTTATCTCCAATGTCTCCCACGAATTTAAGACGCCTCTGGCAGCGATCAGCGGCTATGCAACGCTTCTGCAGGACGATACCCTCTCCTTGGAAGACCGCAATGAATATATCAATATCATTATCCAGAGTTCCAAAGAACTCTCCCGGATGACAGGCAATATCCTGTACCTGTCCCGCCTGGAAAATCAAACCATCATCCACGAAAAGGAATACTACCGGGTGGATGAACAGCTCCGCCGCTGCATCCTGCGTATGGAGCCAGTCTGGTCTGCCAAATCCATCAATATCTATCCGGAGCTTGCCCCGATCACGTGGAATGGAAATACAGAACTGAGTACTCATATATGGAACAATCTCCTCGACAATGCGATCAAATTCACCCCCCAGGGCGGCGAGATCAATATCACTGCCTGTCAGGAGGGTACATCTCTGGTAGTGACCTTTCAGGATTCCGGTCCCGGCATGACTCCAGAGATTCAAAAACACATCTTTGATAAATTCTATCAAGGCGACACTTCCCATAAGAAAAAGGGCAACGGTCTGGGACTGGCATTAGTCCACAAGATCGTCACCCTCTACGGCGGCTCCATCCAGGTACAAAGTATCCCAGATCTCGGCAGCAGCTTTAAGATTCTTCTTCCAATGGAAGTGTCTTAGGCTTCGACGGAAGCACTTTTTTTACTTTAAAGATCCGGGCAGCAAAAGGCGGCAGATCCACGATCAGCGAATGTGGCTTATCCTTGTGCGGCTGATCCTCCACCCGCCAAGTCTCATCAGACTGTCTGGTATGGCCCCCATAGATCTCCCAGTCCGTATGCAGAAGTTCTTCCAGCTCATACAGCATCGGAAGCCCCACTTTAAAATCTTTCCAGAACTGATCCGAGAGATTCATCACCATCAGGATCGTCTCGCCCAATGCCCGCCGCTCATAAGCATAGGTCACATAGTCCGCTGCATCTACTTCCAGCCACTCAAAACAATCCGAATTATATTCTCCGTCATACAGTGCTGGCTCCGTCACATACAGATTGGACAATTTCTCATAAAAATGATGAAAGGCATCATGAAGAGGATAAGACAAAAGCTCCCAGTCCTGCCCCCGATTCTCATCCCATTCCCGGAACTGTCCGAACTCATTTCCCATAAAATTCAGCTTCTTGCCCGGATGCGTATACAGATACGTATAGAATGCCTTTACCTGTGGAAATTTAAAATCATAATCCCCCCACATCTTCTGGATAATCGTCGCCTTGCCATGCACCACCTCATCATGGGAAAACGGAAGCAAAAACAGATCACTGTAAAAATACATCATGGAAAAACTCAGCTTATGGTAGTCATAAGGCCGATACACAGGGGCTGTCTGAAAGAAACGCAACGTATCATTCATAAAGCCCATATCCCATTTATAATCAAATCCCAGACCATCATATTCTGTAGGCGCCGTCACCTTTGGAAAATCCGTAGAATCCTCTGCAATCAGCATCACCTCCGGATGTCTCTTATGAAGCCCCGCATTCATATTCCGCAAAAAATCCACTGCCTTTTCATTCACTCCGCGGGCCGGGTCTCCATTCCAGTAGATCGCACGACTGATCGCATCCATACGAATCCCGTCAAAATGAAACTCTGTCAGCCAATAATCCGCCGCCGACTGCAAAAAACTCCGCACCTCCCCGCGGCTGTGCATAAAATTCATCGTTCCCCACTCACTGTATGCCGTATCCGGATGCGGAAATTCATAGAGCGGTGTCCCGTCAAACTGCAAAAGACCATAGTCATCCGTCGCAAAATGAATCGGCACAAAATCCATAATCACGCCAATCCCATCTTGGTGACACAGATCCACCAGCTTTTTAAGCTTTAAAGGACTGCCATATCGGGAAGTCGGCGCAAAAAATCCCGTATTCTGATACCCCCAGGAACAATCCGCCGGATGCTCCGACAGCGGCAAAAACTCAATATAATTAAATCCCATCTTTTTCAGATAAGGAATCAGCTCCCCGGCCAGTTCCTCATAATCATACCAGGAACCATCCTCCTTCTTCCTCCAGGACCCTGCATGCACCTCATAGATATTCATAGGCTTATTATAGTTCTTATCCCGCTCCTTCATCCACTTCTGATCCCGGAACGCATAATCCCTGTCCACAACACGAGACGCAAAACCCGGCCTCAGCTCCATCCACATCCCATAAGGATCACAGTGCATCACACTTCTCCCATCCCGCCCCGTAATCCGATACTTATAGTACATCCCTGCCTTCACATTAGGAACCCTGCACACAAACACGCCCGGCTCACTGCCCGCCTCCACCTGCCAAAATTCCCAATCATTAAAATCTCCCTGCAACTCCACCTTCTGCGCATTCGGCGCATAGATCCGAAACACCGCTCCGTTCCCTTCCATATGCACCCCAAAATATTCATACGCATCAAACACATTTCCTTCCAAAAATTTCTGAAATTCCATCCAAAATCCCCCCTTCTATTACAATTTACTTTCTTTTATCTTACCCAATATTTCCAAAATATGCAATACTCCAGCTATAAAAAAATGAACGTTGGACATTTTTACGTCTGCCACAAGGCCAGCAGCCCTCTCGCGGGGCAGTTCCGTCCCCCTTCTCTTAATAAAATAGTGCTGTCACCTGACCCTCTTCAGCACCTCCACCGTCACCACCCCAATCACCATTCCCGTAATCACCCCCGCCACCAAAAGCACCGGCCCATAATAATACAAAATCCCACTTGTCTCAAGCACCCCAACCGCCACCAAAAGCTGTCCCACATTATGCATCACACCCCCGACCACACTCACCCCCACCACTCCAAACTTCCCACTCTTCTTCACTCCCCACATCCCCCCAAAACTAACCAAAGCTCCCGCCAGACTAAACAAAATCATCGACAGATTTCCAAACAAAAACCCCGACAGCATAATCCGCATCCCATTCACCAAAAGCGCTTCCAAAGGCCCCTGCATATACAGCGCCCACACCACCACCATATTCGCCAGCCCCAGCTTCACCCCCGGAATCCCTATTGGTATTGGCACCAACAGCTCAATATAACTCGCCATCAACCCCACCGCCGTCAAAAACCCAAGCCTCGCAATCTTCTTGTTCTCCATCTCTCTCACTCCTCTCCCCATCCACACCGCTATCCAGCCTCAGAAAAGAAGCTGCCGCGAAATGGCGCACAGGGGCCTTATATAAATAGTGCTGTGTGAAATTGCACCGACTGTCCGATACATTTCATGCAGACATTTATATAAGGCCCCTGCGTGCCATCTCGCGGCAGGTCCTTGTCGTTCCTCTCCACTACTTCCGTCCAGCTCTCCAGTTCAGTCCCCAATGAAATGCTTCATCCAGATCCCTGTGTCCCTGATAGAACTGCACAATCTTCTCCACGCTGAACGTCTCATCATTCACATTCTCCAGAAGTGCCAGACCGCACATCCCAAGAGAAGAATTAAATTCATCCATCTTTACAATCAGATCCTCTGCACCCGGATATTTCAGTGTCACAATAGCATCAGCCTGTTGCCAGTTTGCAACCCCTTCATAAATAAACGTATACACCAGAATCCGCTTGATATTCTTAATCTCATTCCCATTAATCCGCAAATTCTCTCCCGCCACTGCTGCACCTGTTCTGTCATCCCCATCCAGAGCAATAAACGGCGGACGATTCAATGCGCCAAATGCATTCCCCAATGCCTGTACCGCACCTTTGCTTCCATCCTTCAACTCAAACAGACATCCCAAGTCCAGATCAATTGCAGATGATCCTGAAAGCAAATTTGCAAAAAATCCCTTTTTCGGCGGCTTTGCATTCCAGTTCAGATTCACTAAAATCTCTCCAAGCCCCGCCGAAGAACTCTTTTTCAAACTAACCTTTTGTCCCTTTTGCAAATTAATCGCCATTTAGTCCAATACCTCCTATTTAAGTTCCGTCACTACCCTCTAGCTCCCCTTCTTCTAAAAGCACTTTCTAGCTGCTTTGCTGCTAGAAAGTCCTTTTGGACGCTTCCGGGTAGTGACTGTTTTTAAGTTCCGTCACTACCCTCTAGCTCCTCTTCTTCTAAAAGCACTTTCTAGCCGCTTTGCTGCTAGAAAGTCCTTTTGGACGCTTCCGGGTAGTGACTGTTTTTTAGTTTTGCCATTCTAGTATCGATTCATCTTGTGTTTGTTCATCACATATCCTAAGCCTGCGCCTACAAGGCCGCCTAAGATGTGAGTCAGATTCGAGACGTTGCTCTGTACGAACAGGCCCGCATAGATCTGTTCGCCGATATAGATCACCGCCACAAGAATAAATGTCAGCGGAATGGAACCTTCCTTAATGCTTGTAAACGAAGATAACAGAATCAGCGCAAATACAACACCGCTGGCTCCTAACAGACGAATATGAGGAAAAAATACAAAGTTGACAATCCCTGTCACCAGTGCCGTGGCCAATATGATAAATATCATATTCGAAGAACCATACTTCTCCTCCAAAAGTGGTCCCACCACTAAAATCAACATAATATTTCCCAGAAAATGATCCCATCCGGCATGTCCGAATACATGACCTGCAAACCTTACATAAGTTGCCGGATTCGTCAAAGACGAGCGATAGACACTGAAAAACATCTCTGTCGTCTTTCCATCACTCAGCTCTCCAAGCGCCAGAGAAATCAGACAAATAATCGCAAATGTCAGGATCACCGGAGAATTAAAAGATATCCTTACTTTTGTACCTCCATGTTTCATAAATAACACCTCCAGAATATAAGACATTATATCATATTATATATGTAATTTCCAGCAACAACCGGGATTTTTAAGAATTTTTATAACAGTTCAGCCATCCCCTGTAAGAAAAGTAAATCATGTTCTTCTTACAGAAGATGACTGAACTATTACGAATTTTTATTGACTGCCAAAGTGAACTCTTTCTTTAGAATTTCGGCTTCCTTCTTTGGCATCTCTTTCACTATCTTTTTCTTGCAAAAGAAGAACGCAGGGATGAGAAAAAGATCTGCAAAAAGCCATGCCATCGGATGTGCCAGACAGATACCCACAAAACCAAATCTTCCGGCAATCACCACAGCTGCCAGTACCCTTGCGATCATCTCCATCACCCCGGAGATAATTGCAAATACCGAAAATCCCATGCCCTGTATGGTAAACCGCACCACATTAACCAACGTTAACAGGCAGTAAAATCCTGTGCAATACAAAAGGAAATGATAAGCATACGCAATAATCTCCGCCTCTTTTGCATCCAGGAACAAAAGCACCAGTCTCTCTCCTGTCAGATATGCAGTCAGAAAGCATAGCGCTGACATCACAAAGCCCACAAAAGAAGCTGCCCGTAATCCTTGTCCGATACGCTCAAGTTTACCAGCCCCCATATTCTGCCCCGTATAAGGTGCCATCGTCTGTCCCAGGGCCTCCACCGGGCAGGAGATAAATGCATTGATCTTCTGTGCCGCTGTCACGCCGGCCACCACTGCTGCTCCCATGCCGTTGATCGCTGCCTGAAGCACCAAGGTTCCGATAGCTGTTACAGAATATTGCAGTCCCATGGGAATCCCCATAAAACACAGCCTCTTCATATATTTTCCATCCATCCTCCACTCCTCTTTGGTAGTGTGCAGAATCGGATATTTTTTCTTCATATAGAAAAGGCAGATCAGACCAGAGACTCCCTGTGAGATTACTGTAGCTAATGCAGGGCCTTCCACTCCCATATGCAGTCCTAAGATCGAGACAATGTCCAGTATAATATTAATCAGGGATGAGATCGCCAAAAAGACCACCGGCGTCTTACTGTCCCCCAGCGAGCGGATAATGCCCGCTACGAGGTTGTACAAAAAGGTGCAGGGAATCCCTCCAAAAATAATCACAATATACAGATAGGCATAATCAAAGATCTCTGCCGGAGTATTCATAAGCTGAAGGATCGGCCTGCACAAGATGACCACTACAAGCGTCATCACCACAGAAAATCCAATACACAGCCAGGCGCTGTTGGTGACAAACCTGCGAAGCTTTTCTTCCTCCTTTGCCCCGAACATCTGTGCCACAGGGATCGCAAAGCCATTGCATACTCCCATACAGAAGCCGATTACCATAAAGTTCAGTGAAGAAGTGGAACCCACTCCTGCCAGCGGATTGACTCCTAAATACCGTCCTACAATCATAGTGTCTACCATGCTATAGAACTGCTGAAATAACATCCCCAAAAACATGGGAATTGCAAAACCTACAATCAATTTGATCGGCGAACCAGTCGTCATATTTTTTGTCATCTGCCATAACCTCTTTTCTCTATCATACGAAAGAGATTATAGGATTTGCTCCTCCCATTTGTCAATCCGGAAATATCACAGTCTCACACTGTTTATTTGCCGCTTTTCTAAGCAATCCGACGAATCAAATCCTGCGTGTATATTCCTTGAGCCACTCCCGCTCTTCATGCTCCAGATAAGGTGCGATCTCTTCATAGACTCTCTTATGATATCTATTGAGCCATTCCCGCTCGGTCTGCGTCATCTCTTTTGGCAGCACCCCATCCAGATCCATAGGGGTCAGGGTCAGTATCTCAAATTCTAAAAATTGCCCATAAGCATTTTTTTCTCCATTTACACAGACCAATTCATTCTCTAAGCGAATCCCATACTCTCCTTCGATATAGATGCCTGGCTCATCTGTCGTCACCATCCCGGCCTGAAGTGCTACTGCTTTTTCATCCTCTGAAAACCTCCACCGAAACGCGTTGGGACCCTCGTGCACGCTTAGATAATACCCTACACCATGCCCGGTTCCGTGTTTATAATCCATGCCCATCTGCCAGAGCGGTTCCCGGCAAAGCACATCCAGATTGTATCCGGTGCACCCCTGCAAAAAACGGGCATACGCCAGTCTAAGATTTCCCCTGAGCACTGCCGTATATATCTTTTTCTGTTCCTGACTCACCTCCCCAATTACAAATGTCCGCGTGGTGTCGGTCGTCCCTTCCAGATAATGCCCCCCTGCATCCACCAGAAACAGCCCTCCTGGTTCTACTCTTACATTTCGCTCTTCGGTGGCTTCATAATGCACAATCGCCCCATGAGGCCCATAAGCACAGATCGGTGCAAAGCTCCTTCCTCTTTCATGCTCCTGTTCTCTGCGCTTTTCATCCAAATACGCCGCTGCCGACAGCTCTGTAATCTCTTCTGTCTTAGCCTTCGTCTTCACCCAATACATCAATTTTGTAAAAGCAATCCCTTCTTTACGATGTGCCTCTTTAAGATTCTGAAGCTCTGTCTCATTTTTCACCGCCTTCAAAAGTTCTTCGGGATTCTTCTGATCCACTATCCGCACTCCCGCAGGCAGACTTGTCAGCAACCGTACATTTACATTTTTTTTATCAATCCATACACTCTGCTCCTTCAGTATCCTGGACAAATCCTCATAGATCTTTTCATATTCCCGAATCTCTACCTTACACGTTGTCAGATGCTTTAACACCTCATTTGACACCACACTTTTCCGTACATACCACCTGCAGCTATCCTGATTCATACATAGAAAAGACAACACCACCGGAACACATGGAATATCCTCTCCTCTTACATTCAGAAGCCACGCAATATCACAAAGAGAGGCCAACACATGTACGTCTGCACCCTCTTCCTTCATCTTCTGTCGTACCCTTTCCATCTTACTCTGAACGCTTTCTCCTGTGTATCGCTCTTCCAAGACTTTCACAGGCGCATCCGCAATCTCTGGCCGGTCTTCCCAAATCTCCCCCACAAGATCTCTTGTCTCCAAAATCTCAACATTCTTCTCCTGCGCCTTTTTCACAAACTTTTCTGCCCCAAAAGCTCCCATCACTCTCCCATCAAATCCCAGTTTTCCCCCGCCTGCCAGCCGCTCTCCCACATAGTCTTCGATCTGAGTCACTCCTTCCTCTCCCATCTGATATAACACAATCCCGGAACCCATAAGCTGCTTTTTCGCCTGCAAAAAATATCTTCCGTCCGTCCAAAGTCCCGCCTCCTCAAGCGTCACCACCAGCGTCCCCGCAGACCCCGTAAATCCAGACATATATTCCCTCGCCCGATAATGCTCACAGACATACTCCGACTCATGACAATCCGAAGAAGGGATCACGTACACTCCCACTCCTGCCTCGCGCATCTTTTCTCTCAGTCTCTCAATTCTCTCTCTAATCATTTCTTTTTCTCCATTAAAGTTCCGCAACTCCCCTTCCAAACCCCCTCTTCTGGGAGCATTTACTGCCGCTTTCGCGTCACTAAATCCTCCCTGGGCTTGTCCGGTTCGTTGCTGTTTTTTATAAATTACTTGACACAGCCTTGCTATATTTTACAGATCCGCTCTTGTATCTTCTCTATTTCTGTGTTACAATGCCTTTTAGAAAATGACCAACGTTCATTATTAAAATTTGTAAAGGATGTGACGACTATATTATGATGGTTCATTTTGGAAAATTTATTGCAAAACACAGAGCGATGATCTTCCTATTATCCCTCCTGCTCTTGATTCCATCAGCCATGGGATACATAGCCACTCGTATCAATTATGATGTCCTAAGTTATCTTCCGGACACCCTAGAGACCGTGGCCGGACAGGATATCCTCGTAGACAATTTTGGTATGGGTGCCTTTTCTATGGTGATCGTCGAAGGTATGGAGCATCAGGATGTGATACATTTAGAAGAGACCATCGAAGGCATCGACCATGTCAAAGATGTCCTATGGTATGATGATGTGTTAGATATCTCCGTCCCGGAGATGATGTTGCCTTCTGATCTCAAAGATGCCCTCTTTACCGAGGATTCCACCATGATGATCGCACTGTTTGACCAGACTACCTCTGCGGATGCCACTATGGATGCCATCAGCACCATGCGTGCCGAAGTAGGTAAAGAATGTTTTATCAGTGGTATGTCCGGCATCGTTACGGATATTAAAAACTTAGCACTAAAAGAGATGCCTGTCTACGTCCTGATTGCATCTTTATTATCCATGCTGGTGCTGATGCTGACGCTCGAATCTGCTTTTGTGCCTGTCTTATTCCTCACCAGCATTGGTATGGCCGTGATCTTTAACCTAGGCAGCAATATTTTCTTAGGAGAGATCTCCTATATCACGCAGGCACTGACGGCTGTGCTGCAGCTAGGTGTTACGATGGATTACTCGATCTTTTTGTTAAGCAGCTATGAAGAGCTAAAACCGTCCTATGACCACCGTGAAGATGCTATGGCAGAAGCCATCTCCCGTACCTTTACCTCTGTCGCAGGCGGCTCCACAACCACCATTGCAGGCTTTGCTGCATTGTTATTTATGACCTTTACCCTTGGCAGGGATCTGGGTATCGTTATGATCAAAGGCGTGTTTATGGGTGTATTTTGCTGTATTACGGTACTGCCGGCTATGATTTTGCTCTTTGAAAAGGCCATTCAAAAGACCACTCACAAACCCATTATCCCCGCTCTGACAGGCCTGTCTGATTTTATAACCAAATTTAATAAATTATGGCTGCTCTTATTTTTAGTCCTTTTACTGCCGGCAAAACATGGCAATGACAACGTAGACCTCTATTATAACCTCGACAGCGGCCTGCCCAAAGACTTGGAAAGCTCTGTGGCCAATACCAAGCTTTCCGAAGACTACAATATGAGTTCTGTCTACATGCTGATGTTTGACAGCCACATCGAGGCCATGGATAAAAGCGATATGATCGACCAAATCAAGAAAACAGAAGGGGTGCAGTGGGCACTGGGACTTAGTTCTATCCTTGGCAGCTCCTTTCCAGAGAGCTTTATTCCTTCCGATCTTTTAGAGATCTTTCGAAGCAACGACCGGGAACTGGCATTTGTCTGCTCCGACTATCCCACTGCCACCGACCCGGCCAATCAACAGATTGCCTCGATCAATAACATCCTGAAATCCTATGATGCCGATGCCATGATCATCGGAGAAGCTCCGCTGATGAAAGATTTGCAAGATGTAACCGATGTGGACTTACAGACTGTCAACACGATCTCTATGGCAGCGATCTTTCTCATTATTATGATCGTATTTAAATCCATCTCGCTGCCCTTTATCCTGGTCATGGTCATCGAATTTGCTATCTTTGTCAATATGGCTATTCCATACTATGCGCATACACCACTGCCTTTTGTGGCCAGTATTGTCATCGGAACCATACAGCTTGGCGCCACCATCGACTACGCCATCCTGATGACCAACCGCTACGTGTCAGAGCGCACGCAGGGAATACCCAAAAAAGAAGCCATTCGCATCGCGCACCGCACATCCACCAAGCCAATCATCACCAGCGGACTCAGCTTCTTCGCCGCCACATTCGGCGTGGGTCTCTACTCCAGCATCGACATGATCAGTGCCATCACCAACCTGCTCTCCAGAGGCGCCGTGATCAGCACCATCGTCGTGCTCGGACTTCTGCCGGCTATGTTTACGATCTTTGACCCGCTGATCTGCCGAACTACTGGAGATTTACGCAAAGCAAAAGCATGGGAAGCTGTCTAGTACAGCTTCCCAAGTATCTGCCGAAAGAGAGGCAGGCACAAGGAAGAATAAACCTCTTATTTTTTCCCATGATACTCCGAAAGAAAAAGTCCTGTAACCGCCAGCACTGTCCCCAGAGCCGACGCCCCTGTCACAGGTTCTCTAAGAATCAGTGCAGAGGTCACGACCGTGATCACTGGCACCATATAGATATAGACACTGGTCTTGATTGCACCTAGCACTTTTACTGCAAAATTCCAGGTAACAAAGCAAAGAGCTGAGGCCCCAAGCCCCAGATAAACAATATTAAAAAGACAGAGTCCATGGGCAAAACGTTCCAGTCGGAACTGAAAGTCAAAAATCCACAGAGCAGGAATCATAAAAAGGATTCCATAAAAAAATGTCCGGCGTGTGGTAAGGATCACCGGATAGCCATAACTGCTGATCTTTTTCGTCAGCAGGGAATAACAAGCCCATACAAAAGCAGCCAAAACTGCCAGCAGATCTCCCAGAGGATTCAATTCCAGTCTGGAGCCATGGAAACTAATCAAGGCAACCCCCACCATAGCCACAAAAAATCCCACAAAAAAATGAATCTCCAGCTTCTCTTCCGATTTCAAAAACAGATGCGACAAGAGCGCTGTAAAAAATGGCGCAACCGAGATCATAACTCCCACATTTGAAGCCATCGTAAAGGTAAGCGCGATATTTTCCAACAGATAATACAGACTGATCCCACACAGCCCTGCCAGCGCAAAGATCCCTTCCTGCCTGCGGCTCACTCCCCGCAGTCTATGCGGACACACCAAAAGCAACGCCAAAAACCCCATCACAAAACGAAAAAACAAAATCTCCACCGGCTGAAACTCCACAAGCAGAACTTTAGTAGATATAAATGTAGTTCCCCAAATGACAATTGTAAATAACCCCGCCAAATGTCCGATTGATACTCTATTCTTCGTATTTTCCATTGTCAGTCATCCTTTCCAGATCAGATCGAATTTTCTAACCTATTTTACTCCCAAATACTTTGATTGTCTTGTAAAATATTTTCATATTTACAAAATTCGGCTTTTATTCCCATGCAAAATCTTGACAGCATTTTTTGTAAATGTTACCATAAAATACAGAACTACTAAATACAAATTCTAATCAGCGTAAGCCCAAATAATGCCCGGAAGGATTTTGGGACGCAACAGCGGCAAAAAATTCTTCCAGATTCAGGGGCATTATTGGGGCTGGAGAGGAACTTTAATAGGAGAACAACTATGCTAATTCAAGGGATTCATCATGTATGTATCAAATGTGACCAGAGTGAGATGGAGAAGGTCAGGATATTTTATCAGGAGGTATTAAAGATGCCTCTTGTAAGGACTTGGGGAGAGGGAGAAACTGCCGGGATGATGTTTGACACGGGCGCCGGCCTGATCGAGGTATTTGCCAATGCCGAATCCCCGCTTCCACAAGGCGCCGTAAGGCATTTTGCCCTGGCAACCACAGATGTGGACCAATGTGTCGAAGCCGTGAGAAAAGCAGGCTATTCTGTCACTATGGAGCCTAACAATATTATCATCGAGTCCAATCCCCCCGTCCCGGCAAGAATCGCTTTTATTCTTGGCCCTGTGGGAGAAGAGATTGAATTTTTCTGTGAGGGTTATGAATCCTGACAGGTCTCTTTCTGTTTTCTATGAAAACTTTCTGAATACGTTTTCAGCACCTGATCCCAGTTGTTTTCCCAGCTGCTGATCGCATAGGGATATTTCCGTCTCCATTTTTCTTCCATGTCCTCCAACTCTGAAAGGGCGGCGATTTCATTTGGGGCATTATATACCGCTTTGAAATTAGAAGATAATTTTTTCAGATCGCTGTAATTCACATTGGAACAGGCTATATTAAAACAGGCGGTACTAAAATAGCTCCGGCCACAATCAAATTGGAGGTCTCATATGAAAAAATTATTTTATCCTGTACTGTTTCACAAAACAGAAGAAGGTGGTTTCTAGATTTCTTTTCCTGATCTTCCTAAATGGCTAAATGAAGCGGCAATGGCAAATGGATCTGAATTTCTCTCAGATTTTACAAGAAGCTCTTATTTCCAAAATACAGGCTTAATTTGCGAATTGTGAGCAAAATTTATTAATGCTGAACAAAAGAAAGAATTTGATAAAATAGTAACTGTTAGAAATCGAAACTCAGGAAATCTTGACTATTAGCGGTATTTTCTGTTGTTTTGCCAATCATATTTTTTTACACCTATTTGGGTATGAAGTGTTTGATATCATATAAGAGCCGTACAGGGGCTTAGGATTTTGCATGTGCAGATCCTAAGCCCCTGTATGACAATAACTAACGCTGGCCGTATTTATTCATAAAGAAATCGTGGAAGAAATCTATATCTTGCTGAGAGATCTCGACCGGGCCGCCGATACTCTGACAGTTGATATAGATCTTGGCCGTCTTTTCGAGAACCACAGAGCCTGTGTAAGCTTCTGCAAGCGTGCGGCCTACGGTGATCGCGCCATGATTGGCGATTAAAGCGCCGGCTCTCTCTTTTAGGGCACGCACTACTTCCTCTGCCATCTCCTTTGTCCCAGGCATCGTGTAGGCAGCCAGCCGGACATTTCCGCCTAAGATCTGTACCTGGTCATCGCAGATCGGCGGGATCTCCTTTCTTGCAGTCGCAATCGTGAGCGCATACGTCGAATGAGTATGCATAATGCCGTTCACTTCGGGTCTGTCCTTGTAGACTGCCGAGTGTACCACTGCCTCAATCGAAGGCTTCAGGTTGCCCTCATACTCCAATGTATTCATATTGACAATCACCATATCCTCCGGACATAACTTCTCATAATCCATTCCCGACGGCGTGATCACCATATAATCCTCATCAATCCTCGCCGAAATATTCCCCCAAGTCCCGGCTACCAATCCACTGTGATACATCTCCTGAGCCGTCTTGCATACCTCAATCTGCATTAACATTGCCTTTTCTCTATTCATTCCTTATCCTCCTATTAGAGTTCCGCTACAGCTTCTCCAGTACCCTGGATCTGGAAATATTTCTGGCTGTTTCCCATCCAGAAATACTTCCGGGTACTGGATAAGCTTCCGCTGTTTGAATGTTCCGCTACAGCTTCTCCAGTACCCTGGACCTGGAGATATTTCTGG
>CAJUGG010000009.1 GCA_910585995.1 uncultured Lachnospiraceae bacterium | reverse complement strand
TGAAAATTACATAAAAATAGATGTTAGAAGAAATATTCTAGGAATCGTCATAGAAAGTAATAGTGTAGAAACACAGATATGAATTGCATTTTTTACCACATAATAAACATTATGAGGTATAAGACAGACTTCAGGCGAGAAGCCCCAGATTATCGATTTGCCGTTCTTGTTCTTCACAGCTTACCATGGTGTACATGCGGGTCGTGTTGATATTGGAGTGTCCCAGCAGGTCGGCTAAGTGACAGAGATCTTGTTCTGTCTGGTAGTAGGTGACAGCGAAGAGGTGACGCAGGTTATGAGGAAATATTTTCTCTTTGTTGACTTTAGCGTCTTTGGAGAGGGATTTCATCTCATGGAGGATATTGCTGCGGTCTAAAGGCCTCCCGGAACGCGTGATAAAGATGCTGCCGGATACGATCTTCTGCTCTTTGGCGTACTGTTTCAATTCCTGGCACAGTTGTTTGGGCAGGATCACAAAACGGCTCTTGCCTTTTAAAGAGACACGAGCACGCCGGATGCGCAGGCTCTCCACCGTGACAAAAGGCAGTTCGCTGACGCGGATTCCCGTAGCCGCTATCGTCTGCATCAGAAAAAAGAGCCGTATATTTCCTTTCTTTTTGGCCGCCCGCAGGAGGCTTTGGTATTCTTCTAACGACAATTCTTTATCCCGCTCGCGAAATGTCTCCCTCTGTATCTTAAAAGATTTCACCACACAATGACTATAGCCTGCAAAACGCAGATACGCATTGACCGCGGCCAGTATAGAATTGGCGCTGGTCAGTTGGTAGCGTTTGGACAGATCCTGTTTATAAGCGATCACCTGTTCCTTGCAGATATTCGTGTTGCTTCCTATATAATATAGAAACTCTCTCGTATCCCGTACATACTTGGCAATCGTAGTTGTACTTTTCTCCTCTGCTATCAGTTGTCTCTCAAATCTCTCCAATACTGTCATCATAGATCTCTCCTTTTTTAATTTGTTACAACAGATTATCGGAAAGAAAGGGGGAGTGTCAAGGCGGGAGGGGAAGAAAACAAAAGCATCCTCCACCCCAGACACAAAAAACCCCCGGACCGTGGAGCAACACAGTCCGGGGTTTTGTTTGCTTTTATTCTCTTTGTGTTTTCATTTTAGTAACCTCTGACAGAGGAAGATCTGTCAGCTTAGAGATGTCTTCGCAGGCAAATCCTTGATCTAGCATACGCAGAACGATCTCTATCTTGCCTTCTCTTAGTCCCTCTAGTCTGCCCTGATTCGTGCCTTCCTGGAATTGGCGGTTCGCCCAGTTTACCATGCTCGCCATATCGGACTCTGCCATCTGTATCCCCTCCCAGTCTTTAGCGGCTATCAATCTGGCCCAGCGGTACAGCTCCTGATCTCTGTCACTGGGTGCAACGTTTAGTTGCTTTAATTGTATCACATGCATGATGAATTTGTCACTATATATTTCGTGGGATTGCTGCTCCATGAGCTGAAAGCAGTGGTGAAAACCTGGCGTCTTCAAGAGAGTAAAATTCAAGATCCCTACATGGATACACGGCGCCAGGGCTTCATAGACTTCCCCTCTGGGAAAATCAGCAGTAAACATCCGGCAGTGATAAAAGAGACTCCGCTCTCTCCAGTCCGCCTGAAACTGATTCTGCATCTCCAGATTGATCGTCTGTCCATGATTCAGATAGATCTTTACATCCAGTATTCCTTCTTTTTCTTCCGCATATTCTCCTTCTTCAAAAGGATCAGTGATCTCCGGATCTTAGAAGCTGCAGCAATCACTGTATCCATACCTTATCATATCAATACATTCCTGTCACTACATGTCACAATTTGTTTACAATTTTTGGCAGTATTTCACATAAAACAACACAATCCCCAGACCATAGGCAGCACAGTCCGGGGATTGTATGATACAACCTTATCGCCAATACTCCATGATTTGTTCTCTCGGTATCCCTGCATACGCCTCTGTTTTAATGATTGACTGATAGGCGGTTTCAAAGTCCAGACCCATATTTTTCAAAATATCTACAAGTGCTTGCAGTCCTTTGATTGCTCCTCGCCTCTCTCCTCTGATCTCACCTCGCTTCTCCCCCATTGCAACACGTTCATTGATCTCGTTTGCCATCAGTTCTAATAAAGCCTCACTCATCTCTACATCCTCCTTTACCTTGCCAAATAACTCTGGATTCGCTCTGACACTCACGGTCAGAACCGAGTCTTCCAATTCCTGGTTTTCCTGCGATCTGCTGTTTTTTGCTTGTCGAATCAATCGCTCTGCTTTTGCCTGATCTAACTTTTTGGTCAATGCCTGCAGCCAGACATATTGCTCTCCGGTCAATTCCTTCGATACGATGATCTGGGTCGGAAAATAGGTTCTTCCTTTTATGTAATATATCCCTTTATATGGATTTTCGATTGTAAATCCATAGCTTTCGAGATTTTGAAGCAATTTTATTGGCTTGCCTTCCCGGAGCATAGTGATCGTGACACGGTCTGCTTTGATCTCGTCTACATGACGGGCGGAGGCTTTATAAAGGGCTGCATATGCATTTACTTTGTAAAAGGTATCAATATTCATCTCATCATTGGGAGATTTATACTCAAAGATATTATGTTCCTGGAAGATCTTTCCGATCTTATCTTTTACGATATATCCTGCTGCTTTTTTAATGACCAACAGATCTACTTGCAACGGCTTGGTGTTCAGGTTGTATTCCCGTATAAATTCCAGATATTTTTTATCTTCTTCCAGGATCAGTTCCATTGCAGAACAAAAAGCTGGATGCCATTGTATTTTTAACTCTTCTATACATTTTTCCTCTACATACAATATAACATTCCTCCATGAAATACACAACTATATTTAGTTACAACACACCTGGGAACTATCGGAGATCTCCGGATCTTAGAAGCTACAATGATCAATGTATCCATACCTTATCACTTCAGGGTATTTCTGTCACTATATGTCACAATTTGTTTACAATTTTTGGTGAGTTAGATAGTGATGATAATGACAACGAATAACCTACTGGGTGCTTTACCAGTATAAAAGTAAAGAAGAATCCCCGGACTGTGTTGCCTCACGGTCCGGGGATTTATTCTTTTGTCAACATGGACTCTCTGTTTCTTTTGCCTGACAGCGTTATAGCATACGCCATCTTGATTTGCAATATACTTTCGTCATTTCAAAATTTACAGGATCAACATCGCATCTCCAAAACTGAAGAACCGATATTTTTCTCTAACTGCTTCTGCATATGCTTCCAGTATGGTCTCACGTCCGGCCAGGGCGGATACGAGCATGAAAAGGGTGGATTCCGGAAGATGAAAATTGGTCAGCAAGGCGTCGATCATCCGGAAGGAATAGCCGGGGTAGATGAAGATATCGGTCCAGCCGCTGCCGGCGGTCAGGATGCCGTCGGGTCCGGTGGCGGACTCTAAGGTCCTCAGGCTTGTGGTGCCTACGGCGATGACGCGGCCGCCGCGGGCTTTGGTCTCGTTGATCAGCCTCGCCTGGTCCTCTTCTACCATGTAGTATTCCGAGTGCATATGGTGATCCAGGATATTTTCCACTTTGACCGGCCGGAAGGTTCCCAGGCCCACGTGCAGCGTCACATGGGCAATCTGCACCCCTTGATGCTGAATCTTCTGTAAAAGTTCCGGAGTAAAATGCAGTCCCGCAGTGGGAGCCGCGGCGGAACCGTCGTGTTTGGCATAGACGGTCTGATAGCGGGTCTTGTCCTTTAGCTGATGGGTGATGTAGGGCGGCAGGGGCATCTGCCCCAGCTGATCTAAGATCTCCTCAAAGATCCCTTCGTACGTAAACCGGATCTTTCGGTTGCCGTCTTCCACCACTTCTAAGATTTCTCCGGTCAACAGTCCCTCGCCAAAACTGACTTTGGCGCCTGGTTTTAATTTTTTCCCTGGTTTTACCAGCGTCTCCCAGACATCGTCTGCCTCCCGCTTCAGAAGCAGCACTTCCACTTTCGCATCGGTTCCCACTTTGCTGCCGATTAAGCGGGCTGGGATGACTTTCGTGTTATTTACCACCAGACAGTCTCCTGGATTAAGATAGTCTAAAATATCCGTAAATATATGATGTTCTGTCTTCCCTGTCTCACGGTCAAGCACCATCAGCCGGGAGCTGGAGCGGTCCTCTAAGGGGTCCTGTGCGATCAGTTCCCTGGGAAGTTCATAATAAAAATCGTGCAGATTCATACCTAACCTCAATCTCTATTGTCTCAGTTCTGCCCCAAGAGACTGAAGGCCATGCAGGATCTTTTTCATCACGGCTGTGATCTCGGCCTCTTCTAAGGTCTTGTCTTTGGCGCGGAATACGATGGAATAAGCTACAGACTTATATCCTTCCTGAATCTGTGCGCCCTCATAGACATCAAAGAGTTCATAGCTCTCTAAGATCTTTCCGCCGCGCATCGCGATGATCTCTTCGATCTGTCCCACCAGCACGTTCTTTGGCACCACCATGGAGATATCTCTTGTCACAGCCGGGAACTTGGCGATCCCTTCGTATTTGCGGTCAAACGTGGCTTTCTCCACGACAGAAGGCATATCCAGTACCGCCACATAGGCCCGTTCGCCGATCCCATAAGACGCTGCGACACTTGGATGCACTTCTCCCAGATATCCGATCTTTTCTCCATCATAGATAATATCCGCCTGGCGTCCCGGATGCAGATAGGGTCTCTTAGCATCGGGATCATACGTCTCTTTTTTATGCATACCGATCTTATCGAGAAATTCTTCCACGACTCCTTTCATTGTGAAGAAATCTCCATCGCCATACATCCCCAGCGTAAACTGCATCCGTTCATCGGGAAGCTCGGTCAGAGGCAGGCTCTTGGGGAGGTAGATATTTCCCAGCTCATAGAGACGGACATTTTTATTTCTGCGGTTGTAGTTAGTCGCCAGAGAGGTCAGCATCCCATGCAGGGAGATCGTCCTCATAATGGAAAAATCTTCTCCTAACGGATTGGAGATCACCACTGCCTGACGCTCTTTGGCATCCTTGGGAAGCAGCAATTTATCAAATACTTTGGGGCTTTCAAAGCTGTAATGCATCCCCTGAGAAAATCCGCAGAACTCCGCGATCTCTCTTGCCACAGCCTCCACCCGCAGATAAAACGGCAGTTTTCCGGTGGTCGCTTCTCCTCTGGGAAGGGTAGTCGGGATACTGTCATAGCCGTAGAAACGGGCCACTTCCTCTGCAATATCCGCGGTGCGCAGCAGGTCCTGGCGGAAGGTGGGCACGATCAACTGATTAGAAGTCTCGTCATAGGTCAGCTCCAATGGTTTAAAATAAGACAACATCTGTTCTTTGGACAATTCGGTTCCCAATAAAGCATTGATGTTCTCTGGTTCAAACGGAACACGGACAGGCTCTCTTTTGGTCTCGTAGACATCCACAATCCCGTCCACGACTTCACCAGCGCCCAACTCCTCGATCAGCTGGCAGGCCCGGTTGATGGCTGCTTCTGCATTGTTGGGATCCAATCCTTTTTCAAATTTGCCGGAAGCTTCGGTGCGAAGTCCGATCTTTTTGCTTGACAAACGTATGTTCGTCCCATCGAAGCAGGCTGCTTCAAACAACATCGTATGCACTTCATCGGTGATCATGGAGTTTTCACCGCCCATAATACCAGCCAGACCTACGGCTTTTTCCCCGTCGCAGATCATCAGCACAGAATCATCTACGGTACGCTCCTGTCCGTCCAGTGTGACAAACTTTTCTCCTTCTTCTGCGCGGCGGACCACGATCTGATGGCCGGCAATGGTGTCCAGATCATAGGCATGCATCGGCTGGCCGTACTCTTCCATCACATAGTTGGTGATATCCACCACGTTGTTGATGGGACGGATGCCTACGGAAGCTAACCTTCTCTGCATCCATTTGGGCGAGGGTGCCAGCTTGATATTTTTTACCACTCTGGCACAGTATCTGGGGCAGAGTTCGGTGTCTTTGACTTCTACTTTAATGTAATTGTGGACATCATCCCCGCTGCCTGTCACCTGGACTTTGGGCACCTGAAATTCTTTTTGAAACGTCGCTGCGGCTTCTCTTGCAAGCCCTAACACGCTGTAGCAGTCCACACGGTTGGAGGTGATCTCAAACTCAAATACCACATCCCGAAGGCCTAAAAGCTCTATCGCGTCTGCACCGACGGGGACATCTTCCTGAAAGATATAGATGCCCAGCTCTGGCGCTTCCGGATAGAGATCACGGCTCGAACCCAGCTCTTCGATGGAGCAGAGCATACCGTTGGACTCGATGCCTCTTAATTTTCCTTTTTTGATCTTGACGCCGCCGGGCGTCAGTTTGCCGTCATGTCCTCCGGCCACACGGCCTCCATCCAATACGACCGGGACTTTGTCTCCCTCTTTTACGTTGGGTGCGCCAGTGACAATCTGGATCTTTTCTTCCCTGCCGATATCGACCTGACAGATAATCAGTTTGTCCGCGTCCGGATGACGCTCGATTTTTGTGATCTGTCCGACTATGATCTGCTCCAGATCCGCATCTAATTTGGTGTATCCTTCCACCTTAGAACCGGACAGCGTCATGGCATCCGTAAATTCCTGCGCTGTCACATCCAGTTCGGGTACATATGCTTTTATCCACGATAATGATGTATTCATCTATGAACCTCCTATGATAGTTCCGCTTTTATGATAGTTCCGCATCCGCCCCGCAAATGCCCCTTGTCTGTAAGAATGTTTCGCCGCATACGCGTCAAAACATCCTTACGGGCATTTGTGGAGCAGATGCTGTTTAGAATTTGATTTTTGTTTATAGTAGTTTGGCGTTTTTTATTTTAGTCTTGCTATAGTTTTTATGAGTGATGGTTAGAATTGGCGCAGGAAACGGATGTCATTTTCGTATAAGAGTCTCATGTCGTCAATCTCATATTTTAATAATGCGATGCGCTCTAAGCCTACGCCGAAGGCAAAGCCGGTGTATTCGTCGGGGTCGATGCCGCACATCTCTAAGACGTGGGGGTGTACCATGCCGCAGCCTAAGATCTCGATCCAGCCGGAGCCTTTGCAGAAGCGGCAGCCTTTGCCTCCGCATTTGAAGCAGGAGACGTCTACTTCTGCGCTCGGTTCAGTAAATGGGAAATGGTGGGGGCGGAATTTGGTCTTGGTGTTTTCTCCGAATAATTCTTTGGCAAATTCCTCCAAGGTTCCTTTCAGGTCTGCGAATGTGATATTTTTGTCAATCACCAGTCCTTCGATCTGATGGAAGGACGGGGAATGGGTGGCGTCTACTTCGTCGGAGCGGAATACACGGCCTGGGGAGATCATCCGTATCGGTAGCTTTCCTTTCTCCATCGTGCGGGCCTGTACTGGAGAGGTCTGGGTCCGCAAGACGATCTCTTTGTTGATATAAAAGGTATCCTGTTCGTCTTTGGCCGGATGATTGGCCGGGATATTTAATTTTTCAAAATTGTAGAGGTCATACTCTACCTCCGGGCCTTCGATCACTTCGTAGCCCATCCCGATAAAGATCCGTTCCACTTCCTCTAAGGCAATGGTATTGGGATGTCTGTGTCCGACCCGATTTTTCTTCGCCGGAAGGGTGACATCGATCACCTCCGTCTTAAGTTTTCTCTCTAAGATGATCTGGTCCATCTGCTTTTTCGCATCCTCTAAGACCTTCTCAATCTCTGCTCTGGTATCATTGACCAGCTGTCCAAAAGCCGGACGATCCTCCGGCGCGACCTCTTTCATACTCTTTAACAGGGCTGTCAGCTCTCCCTTTTTGCCCAATATGGATACACGTACATCATTCAACGCTTCCAGATTCTGTGAAGCTTTGATCTTTGCAATCGCTTCTTCTCTGATTTTTTGCAGTCTCTCTTTCATCTTTTTGGCTCCTATTTAAGTTCCGCAACTCCCCTCCCAAGCCCCCTTATCTAAGAGCATTTCCAGCTACTTTCGTGTCTGTAAATCCTCTTGGGGCTTGTCCGGTCCGTTGCTGTTTTTTTAGTTCCGCAACTTCCCACTGTCATTTACCGCGAAAAAAAAGTCCCGTCTCCAATAAAGGGACGAAACTTATAA
The DNA here is from genome assembly GCA_910585995.1 of uncultured Lachnospiraceae bacterium. Taxonomy (GTDB): domain Bacteria; phylum Bacillota; class Clostridia; order Lachnospirales; family Lachnospiraceae; genus Hominiventricola. The sequence continues at coordinate 7,621 of CAJUGG010000009.1, read as the reverse complement.
TCCGTGGTACCACCCTGATTCCCGGCCGGGGCCGGGCACTCAAACTGCGTAACGTGCAGGCACGTCATCCCCTACTAAGATTCAGGGATGCTGCTCCAGTGGGAAATTCACAATCCTGCCTGAACCCGGAGGGGCTTCCAGCCGATGACCCTTCCTCTCTGTCGGAAAACAGAACGTTACTAGCACTTTCTAAGCATGTTTCATATCACTGACTACTATAGCAAGAGCTGTGAATAAAGTCAAGAGTTTTTTACCACAACCTTTCCTCCGTCCGCTCTTCCCGCATATGGTTGATCTCCATCCCGATCAGGACGATATACATCACAAAGTACAGCCAGAACATCAGAAGCATCAGGGTGGTCAGGCTTCCGTACATATTGAAGGCATGGCTGTACTCAATATAGATGGAAAATCCGTAGGAAAACAGATACCAGCCTGCCGCTGCGAAAAGCGCCCCTGGAAACTGCTCTACAAAGCCCGCCCTTCGGTTGGGAAGCACCATGTAAAGCAAGGCAAAAAACAGCGTAAAAAGCGCTAACATCAGCACCAGACGAAACGACAGGATCACCCTGGTAAAGATCGCCAAAAATGGAAAATATACCGCGAACAGTTCATGGATCGATGTGCCAAACACAATCAGCAGCAATGTCACCACAATCAACAATACGAACATCAGTGCGAATATCGCTCCCCGGATACGCATCAGCACATAGTTGGGCTTACGCTCCACCTTGCAGATCACATTCATCCCTTTATTGAGCGTCATAAAGCTCTTTCCCGCAGACCAGACCGTCACTAGAGCCGAGATCGATACCGTCGCCACCGTCCGGCTGTACATCTCATCCAAGATCCCCAAAAGCCAGCTCTGAAAGCCATAGGGGATCACATCCCGGATCAATTCGTAGATATCTGCTTTTCCAAGCCCCGTAAACTGTATCACGGACAAGAGCAGGATAATCAGCGGCAGAAAAGACAGCATGATAAAATAAGCCGACTGGGCCGCATAGGCTCCCACGTGGCTTTTCTCTAACTCTTTTTTCATATCCAGTATGGATGTTATCAAACGTATCATGGCTTCATCCCTGTCTCTTTCTACTGTTTATTCCAACCTTGCAAGCCGTATCTCATGATAAAAAAACTGTAAGATCTCATCATATCCATATCCCTGTTCTGCCAACACTCTGGCGCCGTTCTGACTCATACCAGCTCCATGTCCCAAGCCGCCCCCATAGATCTGATATCCCACTAATGATTGATCCTCTCTGACCTCTTCCATCACAAAATAACCGCTGGGGAGCAGATTGCTTCCTTCTCCGGTGCTCCCGTCATTTTTCTGTATCTCTCCTCCTGGGATGCCAAGCATCAGACGGATATTATATTCATATTTAATCTTTAATGTCCCCTCTTCTCCGGTAAGCAGCATCTCATGCACCACTCCGCCGTGGTTGCGCCTGATGATTCTGGCACTTTGGATTGCTCCTATGGTATCCACTTCCTCCTGAACATATTCCACCCCGTCTTCTAAGAGAATCCCGTCCTGGGAGCGCTCCGCTCTTGCTTTTGCCCAGGTCTCTACATTTTTTTGGATCTGCTCCAGCGGCACATAGCAGCTCCACCGATACCAGGGTTCCGAGATCTCAAAGTCCCCTTCATGCTTTTTTCGGATAAATTCTGAAAATATCTCTTCATCGGTCAGATCCCGCTCGGTGGTGGAAGTACCCACCCGCCTGCTGGCTATGTAGGGGCTTTGCGTATGGTCGCCCTTTTCCCAGATATTTTCATCTGTCGTGCTTCCGCAGGATGTGGAAAAATAATAGGCCTTTACCGGACCATCCTCATACAACATAATCTGCCCCTTAGTGGCCTCCACTGCCTCATTGGTGGACTCCTGACAGTCGATCTGATTATAGACCTGATAAGAGACGCTGTCATTGACATGAGCCTGGTAGGCCGGATAGGCGTACTCCCGCATCTGCCAGACGGCATACGTACGCGCACAGACTGCCTGGGCTTTCAGAGCCTCTCTGGCATAGGAAGAGGGCATCTCACTGGGCACCACGCGGCACAGGTACTCTTCTAAAGGCACTTCATTGACGATCACCCAGCCCTCCTTCTCTTCATAATACTGAAGTTCTCCCGGATAGCTCCTTTTTAGAGTCTGGTCTTTATGATAGATGCCGCCGTCCTCAGCCAGGATCAGCACACGGATCTTCGCATCTGCCCCCGGCATCTCCCATACCTCCTCTGGCACCACGGTATGTTCTTCGTCCTTGGGAAGCACCAGCCGTTCTCCTTCTTCTGGAACCTCATCTTGTGTATCAGTCTTAGGTCCTGGCATGATCAATATGATAAAAAAGCCCAAAAGAACCACCAAAAGCATCGCCTTTTGTCTTAGACGCTTTTTGTACATCTAGTTTCCTCCCATCCTCCACCTTATGATGGCCATGAAAAACGGGTACTGCAAGTTATGCAATACCCGGTATCTTCTGATTCCCAAAGTGCCGTTCCCTGTATTTTGACGCCTAGCCAAAAGCTAGGTGGGTGACCTCAACAAGTCTTCAGCCTTCCACTGGCGTCCCGTAGGACGGAGGCGTGACATCCAACTTGAGATATTGGAATCCCATAAACGTAAATGTAGGTTCAAAATGACAGGGCCGTCGAACACCCCAGGAAATCTGTAACTCTAGTATAACCTATTTTCTCTGTTTTGACAACTACAGTGCACAAAATCTTCTTCCATTTTTTCAAATTTCTGGAAAAACTGACAAAAATACAGCATCTGTTCCAGTCAAAATTCGTCAAATTTACTTTTTCCCTGTTTACTTGGGACTTATGCTTCATTGTATGTCCTGTTCCTGACATTTATGACTTTTGCATCTCGGAAAAAGAGCGCTGCCTCTGGCAACGCCCCTCATGTTTTAATTTAATTCTTTTACTAATTTCTCAAGTGCTGCCAGTGCTTCATCCGGAAGTTTGTCATAACCATCCTTTTCAGTAGCAAATTTAGCAACTGCATCCACACGATTCTGCATAGCGCTCTTCAGAGCAGACACATACTCTGCATCCTGAAGATTCGGGGTGAAGTCTCCAGTCTTTCCTGGCCAGTCATTCATGATCTCAATATCCTCGAACGGACCCCACTTCTCAAACTTCGCAGTGCCTTCCACAATCGCCTCTAAAATGCCAAGGGTATCTGCAGGTTTTACTTTATTGCCCATGAAATCTCCGGTATTGACGATATAGCAGTCTACGCTCTTCTCTTCTACCAGTTTTTTGAATTTCTCGTAATCATTTACCAGCGGATAGGTTCTGAATGGGTTCGCGTACGGTACGATACGAAGTGCATTCAGGTCAGTTCCTGCTGCCACACGCTCTGCGGTAGAAGTCTTGGTCGCCAGTGTAGCACCCATCACGGAAGCCAGTGAGGAACCATTCAGTTTTACTACTGGCGGGATGGTTGGGTCTTTCATAATCCAGAAGATGGCATTGACCGGCTCATCGATCTTGTCTACGCGGTTCGGAGACCACAATTTGGACTTGATCGCACGACCATTGCCGTTTCTGATATCTTCTGTTACCAGCTGAATCTTGCCGTCCTCATCCATCGTAGCGGAGCAGTTCTGTGCAGTCAGCAGATATTTGTTATCCGGGCATCCGGTCGGGTAATCTGCGGTCTTATCAAAGTAGGTCGGCTCCAAAGCTACGGACGCACAGGTCTCGGTATTGATGATAAATGCATCGTCATGCAGTACAGTGATGCCATATTTTCCGCCGTGTTTTGCATGTGTCAAAGTGGATTTTCCAGAGCCTGACAGACCAAATACAGATGCTACGTATTTTCTGCCGTCTGCAAGTGTATACTCTTTCTGTCCGCCGTGACAGCTTGCATAACCGTTTCTGTTTGCCAGTGCCCATGCCATAGTCAGCGTACCTTTTTTATGCTCGCCAAAGTATTTCATACCCAGGATGGCTGCACAGTTCTGGTTGGTATCAAAATAGCACAGAGTCAACGGGTCGCTCAGACAGCTGAAGTCTAAATCCGGACGCTCTACAGGAGTCCACTGCGGGTCAGAGAAGATATAGATATCCGGCTCTACGCCGTCACCAACCGGCTTGGATCTCTTATACATCTTCACATACTCATCAGACATATACTGGAAGTTGATCATCCAGTTATAGAGAAGGTTCTCTTCTCCTTCCGGAATCAGAAGGTGTGCTTTTACCATAAATTCCGGGTCCAGTCCCACAAAGCACTCCGCATGATACATGGTTTTCCAGCGGGTCTCATAGATCGCATCCATCACGATCTTATCCAGTTTTTCTTCATTTACGCCAGGCTCGCCTTTGATCCGGCGTGCTGCTGCATAACGACCAGTCACTGCACCGTCGTTAAACAGAAGAACCTTTGCGTCTCTTTCCAGACCGAACTCTTCACCTCTGTATACCGGCATATCCGTTACGATAGTTCCGGGAGAATTTTTAGCTAAGTCATAAGCTTCTTTTAACGTGTTTACCTTTACTACATTATTTCCGTAAAATGCTGCCTCAATAATGGAACGTGTTTTTGAGAAACCTGGCTTTCCTTTGCCAATCTCACTGAGCGGATAATACGCTTTTGTTGACATTACTGTGTCCTCCTCATCTTATTCTGGGGGTTCCGTATAGAAGCAACTGCGCCCCAATGGTGCCTGCTTCAACCCTACCAATGCTAATTATACATTTTGTGAAAAAAAAGTCAAGTTTAAAAATCTCTAAAAATATTGATTGAGTGCTTTTTTTACTTCCATCCCATACCAAAAAAGTACAACCAGAAACACAAGCATCATGATCCAGTAGAGCGTATGGATGTCAATCACATAAAAATTCAGTATGGAGATCACCCCGTAGAGAAGCATCACACCCGCACAGGTTGAAAGCTTGGGACTCATACAGTTTGCAAATCCCTGCAGGTCTTTACAGGCGCCGATGTCCGTCTCTTTAAATGTCAGAAACAGTTTGACAATCTTGCCTTGGTTCTTCAGCACCCAGGCTGCATAGAGTCCATACACGCCAACGGCTAAGATCGCCAGATCCATAAACTGCCAAAATCCACTTGTACTCATCTGATACTCCTATTCTGCCTGTAAAAATCTCTTGACCACTTGCTTCATATCCTGCACTTCGCACACGGTGTTATGACGAACAGGCGCCGTACGGATCTCTTCGATCGCGCGGGGAACTGCCACGCCAGAGAGGGCAGACAGTTGATCCACCAGTTCAAAATCTCCCATCTTGCCGTACTTTTCTCTGTCGATGGCTTCCATCACGCTTCTGGTAAATTTGTATGGGCTTGCAGTGGAGGCGATCACCGTCTTGGTCTGATCTTTGGTCTCCTCCTGGTATTTTTTGCAGGCACAGGCAGCAACCGCTGTATGCGTATCCATCACATATCCGGCGTCCGCAAAGGTCTGATGTATGATCTCTGCCGCCTCTGCTTCGGTCGCATAGTACCCGCAAAAATCGGAAAGCTTTTCCCTCATCTCCGGCGTGATCTCATATCTGCCTTCTTTTGTCAGCGCATGCATCAAGGCCACATCTTTTTCGGCGTCTGCCCCTGCGATGCGGTAGATCAGCCGCTCTAAGTTGCTGGAGATCAGGATATCCATGGACGGAGAAGAGGTCAGGATAAAGTCTCTGTTTTTATCATACGTGCCTGTCTGGAAGAAATCATAGAGCACTTTATTGTCATTGGATGCACAAATCAGTTTCCGGATGGGAACGCCCATCTGTTTTGCATAGTAAGCCGCCAGAATATTGCCAAAGTTGCCGGTGGGCACTACCACGTTAAACGGCTCATTCTCCGTAAGCTCCTGATTTTCCAAAAGTTTCCCCCAGGTATAGACATAGTATACGATCTGCGGCACTAAGCGTCCGATATTGATAGAATTGGCGCTGGAGAACTGATCACCTGCTTCTCTGAGTTCCTCTTCAAGTCCGCGGTCGCCAAAGATGGCTTTGACTCCGCTCTGGGCATCGTCAAAATTGCCTTTGATGCCCACGACGAGGGTATTGCCTCCTTTCTGCGTCACCATCTGCTTCTCCTGGATGGGGCTGACACCGTCCTTGGGATAGAAGACGATAATCTTGGTGCCGGGGACGTCCGCAAAGCCGGCAAGCGCTGCTTTGCCGGTATCTCCCGATGTTGCCGTCAGGATGACGATCTCGCGGGTGATCTGATTCTTTTTGGCTGCCGTCGTCATCAGATGGGGCAGAATCGACAGTGCCATATCTTTAAATGCAATGGTCGCCCCATGAAACAGTTCCAGATAATAAGACTGATCTACTTTTACCAGAGGTGCGATCACTTCGGTATCAAATTTGTCATCATAGGCACTTTTGATGCAGTGCTTTAATTCTTCCTCGGTAAAATCTGTTAAAAACAGCTTCATCACTTCATAAGCGGTCTCCTGATAGGACATCTTTGCAAGCTTCTCTGGCGTAAGCGTAAGCTTTGGGATCTCGTATGGCACAAACAAGCCTCCGTCTTTGGCGAGTCCCTGAAGAATCGCTTGGGACGCCGTCACCCCTTTTTCGCCGCCTCTTGTACTTTTGTATAATAATTCCATCTTTGTTCATCCTTTTCTCTGCAATCTATTATATCCGGGCACATTGTAACATAACTGTGCAAAAAAAGAAAGAGGCCGCGGCCCCTTTCTTCTCTACATGGCATAAAAAATATGATTTCCATGCTCTAAGACTCGGTTTAATGACTGATCAAACCAGTCTTCCCTGCTGCTGGTTGCGCGAAAATACATCGCTCCAGCGGATACGTCTTCACCATTCATGACCCTTGATACGGCCTCAACCGTATCGGAAGAGACGCTTACTTGGTCGATTCTTCCGTCCGCAGTGGGAGAAAACTGTGCTTTTCCATCACTTCTTTGGTAGACCACCTCATAGATGGTATTGGGAAATTGGCCGCTTCTTACGCGGTTCATCACCACGTTGGCCACCAGCATCTTACCGGTGGTATCTTCTCCTCCGGCTTCTGCCTCTACTATTTTTAGAAGTATCTCATACTCCTGTCCATCTAAACCATAACATTGATCCGAAACTACAGGTTCTGCTTCCTGAGCTTCGACATTCTCTTCTGTCTCTTCTGGTATTTCCTCTTCTGTCTCTTCTGGTATTTCCTCTTCTGCCTCCTCCGGCGTCCCTGCCGAAGTTTCTGCCGGCTCTTCCTCCGGCTGCACTTCCAAAGCCTCCTCAGGCTCTGTCACTGCTTCTTCTCCCTCTGCTGGTATTTCTGTTTCGACGTTTTCTTCCCCTGTCTGGACTTCTTCCTGAAAAGCGGTAGTCAGCTCTTCACTGAGAGAATCCTGTGCAGCATAGACCTTGATGATCCCTCTGCTGCAAGAGTCGGAGGATGCAAAGCTTGTAGTCATGAGGACTCCCCCCAGGACAAGCGCAGCACCCCGATAGCATCTACGCATACATACACTCCTTTTCCTATTGCTCTTTGTGTTACAAGTTGGCATTATAGCCCGATGTAAGACCAAAAGTCAATATAAATATTACAGATTTATTAACTATTATGAACTATTTTTTTCATTTTTATGACAGAAGATGAAAAAAAGAACGT
>CAJUGG010000008.1 GCA_910585995.1 uncultured Lachnospiraceae bacterium | reverse complement strand
CATTAAAATCTCATAGATTTCTTCAGAATTTAGATAAGAAGATTCCACTTCTAAGCTGGATACATCCACCCAATTCATGGAGACTGCGTATTCCAGATATTCTTTTAAGCTGATCACTTCATCTGTCGTCCATGCAATATAAGTAGCATCGGAGCGGTCAACCAAATCTTTGACCAGGATCTGCCTGTCTCCCATCAAAATGTCGGATACGATATAACTCATATAATTTTTCATATCCATCGTCAGATTCTCATAGGCTTTGGGCTGATCAGAACGAAGTTCTGACATAATCTGTTCTATGGTGCCTGCAAGACGCGTCTCAAACCTCTGTTGCACAGAGACCTCCAGTTCTGTCGCATCTTCAGCAGTAAAATGCGTCGTATCGATCACATGATTTTTGATCAGCGCATCATAGACACTGTAGATCGGGATCACAATATCCGCAGCCCCGCTGTTAGGACCTGGCACATATTCCTTGATGTTGCGGATCTTAGATAAGAGGATTCCGGCTAAGCGCTGCTCCAAGATATCATAAACTGCCATCTGCAGGTCTTTATCAATGGTCAGATAGACATCCTTTCCGGACTCCGGCTGTGTCTCCTTTTCCACCTCTAAGATATTGCCCATACTGTTTACATAGATCACCCGATTGCCTTTGATCCCCTGAAGCTCTGTCTCCATATACTGTTCAATGCCTGCTTTTCCCACAATATCATTCATCTCATAAGCTTCATTTTCCAGTAAAAGGCTGTCTAGCTCCTCCTGGGAAGGCTTTCCGATATAGCCGATCAGGGAAGCAAAATATTTGGCATCCGGATACACCCGAAGGCTGTTCTGCGCGATCTCCACCCCTTGCAAAGCATCTGTATTTTCCAGGATCTCTGCCATAGTCTCATTGCTGATATCAGAAGCAATCGTAGTCACGACATAACGCTTGTAGCCATTGAGACTCATAGCATAGCGCACATTGACCACCTTAAGCTTCTCTTCTAGCGACAGCTCTTCTTCCGGGATCTGATAAGCAGCTCTTTGCTCTTTTGTATAGGCGTCTCTGGAGATATAATAGCGGTCAGAGCCGCACAAATAGTCCATCATCTGCTCCGCAGAGGCAGCCGCTTCTTTTGGTTCTAATTCATCGATGGTCCTGCGTCCGTACACATCTGCTTTAAATCGCAAAAGTGCCGTCCCCTCCTGCGTAAACACATATCTGCCATTTTCACAGATAATACCAAAATCATTGATAATCTTATCTCCATGGGATTCTACGATATCGATTACTTTTAAGATAATCCGGTTCAGCGCGGCCTGTTTCTCCCGGTTGCTTTGATACGTACCATTGTCTTCAATGGTAACAGAATAAGAAAGAATATTATCTGCCAGGATCTCCCCGTTGCGGTCAAAGATCTTTCCTCTGGTACTGGCAATATTGATCTCTTTTTTGATCTTCATGGTAAAGCTCTCTGCATAATTCTCTCCATTGATAATCTGCAGGAGAAAGACTCTTCCCAGAAGAAGCCCGAAAAATGCCAAAAAGACCACCATCAGCACAAAGATTCGGGACGTAATAAAATTTATAAAAGACTCTTTGATCTCATCGAACAAGTCATCAACTCCTTAAGTCTGATCTTCTAGCTTGTGGTTGACCGCATAGATCATCCGATAGAAAACCAGTGTAATGATAATGGTGTACAAAAGCTCTGGAAGGATAATCCTTGTCACATAATACGTAAATGCAAAGCGGCTTCTCATGACAAACATAATCACATACATCCCAAATCCGTACACCAGTTCGCTGACAGCGATAAGAGAAATGGGAAGTTTGATATCCTCCCCATAAAAAATATGATTGAAATATCCGTTGGCATAACCTATGTACATATAGATCATGGCATGCATCCCCAACAGTCTTCCATAGAATATATCTTCTAAAAGCCCGCAGACAAAGCCCACCCACAGTCCTTCTTTTTTTCCTCTCATAAAACCAAAGGCAGAGGTGACAATGATCATCAGATTGGGACTGATGGAAGCGATAGCAAGCGTCTTGAATACGGTGCTCTGTAACAAAAAACAGATCAGGATCAAAAGTATCGTCACAATTTTACGCTTCATAGGATCTGTATTCCTTCCTCTCTATCCATTTGTTTCATTGTCTGCTGCCTCTGTATCGACTTGCTGTTTCATATCAGTGATGACAAGCACCGTATTCAGATGTTCAAAGTCCACCGCTGGCGTCAGACTTCCGGACCTGGTCAGATTATTGGCATCTGTAGAGATTTCATTCACATATCCAATCAAAATTCCTTTGTGAAATTTGGCGCTCACATGAGAAGTCACCACTTTATCTCCCTGTTCAGCCTCATTGTCCGGGTCCTGTAAGTCATTTAACTGCAGCGTCCCTTCCGTCATCCTCTTCAGATCGCCGCGCACATAGCACAGATCGGAATTTTTTAAGATCATGGCACTGACATTGCTCATATCATCGATGATGGAGCGGACTTGTGCCCAGTCCGGCCCGGTCTTTGTGACGATTCCCACCAGACCTCCGTCTGCGATCACATTCATGTCCACCCGAATCCCATCATCATAGCCTTTGTCAATCAGAAACATATGAAACCAGTTGCCGGTGTCTTTTCCGATCACGTTGGCTGCCACTTTATTCAGGCTCTTATATTCATTGTCCAGATCATAGATCTTTCGAAACTCCTCCAGTTCATAGCGCTCCTGCAGCATGGAGTTATTCTCCAGAGTAAGCTCTGCAAGCTGCTCTTTTAACTGTTCATTTTCTTCCTTGACGACTCTTAATTCCTCCAGATTCTCCACTCGGCTGCGCATCCATCCGCCGGCATAGTTGATTCCTCTCTGCACGGGCATCAATACATATCCAGAGACTGTATTTAAAAAGCCTCCGTCAAAATCCGTCAGAAAAGATACCGACATGGTTCCTACACACAAAACCGTCAGTGCAAATAATATATATTTACCCGGTATGGTAAAATGCTCTTTTCGTCTCATCAATTACAGCTCCTGCCGTTATTCATATTTCTGCTCTTTGGTAACAAACGCCAACGGACGGAACTCCCTCTCATTCATCACTCTTGCCAGTCCTTTTGCCACACTCATCTCCGGCTCTTCGTCCACCGTCACACGGATACCGGATTTTTGTGCCAGAAGTTCATCCAGTTTCCGGATCTTGGCAGAACCGCCGGTCAGATAGATGCCATTCTGGATAATATCCACGCCGAGTTCTGGCGGCGTGCGCTCTAAAATGGTCTTGACTGCATCCATAATAATGCTCAACTGCTCCTGGATGGCATCATAGACAAAGGTAGCGCTGACTTCCATCATCTGGGGCAGTCCTACCACCATATTGCGGCCGCAGATGGGCATCACAGCTTCCTCCGGGTCAATCGCATAGGCCAGCTCTTTTTTGATGGCTTCCGCTGTCTTGCTGCCGATAAAGAAGTTAAACTCTTTTCGGATGGCACTCTGGATCGCATCATCAATGGAACGTCCGCCGTTTTGAATCAGACGGCTGATCACGATGCCTCCCAAAGAGAGCACAGAGATCTCCGTCGTCTCTGCTCCGATATCGACAATCATCACGCCCTGGGCTTCTTTTACATTGATCCCAAGTCCGAGTCCGGCAGCCACAGGCTTATCCACCAGAAAGACATTCTTGGGCTTCATGCTGGAATCCTGAATCAGCGTCGTAAAGATCCGCTCCTGCATATCCGTGGGCAGAGCCACAAAATAGTCTGCACCTTTTAACTGACCTTTGATGCTTTTCTCCAAAAGGTTCCTCAAAAACACCTGCATATTGCTGATGCTCGCCAGATTGCCGTTGGACATGGGATTGGTCACATGGATATCCGAAGGCGCTTTTTCATACATGGCATACGCTTCATCTCCGTAGGCCAGCATGCCTTTTTTGTCCTGTACAGCCACCATATTGTGCTGAATCATATATTCATCTGCTTCCTTATGGTAAACTTTCAGATGATAAGAACCAAAATCGCATCCAAAATTGTGATTGTTCATTGTATCTTTTCCCTCTTTCTCTGTAGACTACAGGTAATGTTTCTCCCGAAAACTCACATAAGTGTGCTCTCCGATAATAATATGGTCGGTCAGGGTAATCCCTAAAAGCTTTCCGGCCTCTTCCACCCTCCTTGTCACCTGCAGATCTTCTCTGCTTGGCCTGGCGTCCCCGCTAGGGTGGTTGTGCAAAAGGATAATCTGTACGGCTCTTGAAGACAACGCCTCTAAGAAGATCTCCCGCGGAGATACCATGGAGGCATTGACTGTCCCTTTGAACAGATATGTTTCTCTTAAAAGTCTGCCTTTTTGATTCAGCATCAAAAGCAGCATCACTTCCTGTTCGTTGTGTCTTAAATCCTCCATGTAATACTCTGCAATAGAAGCAGGAGTCTGGAAGCAGACGCCTGTCTTGGCTTCTTCTCTGGCCATCCTGCGGGCCAGTTCCAGCATACATTTGACCTGGACAGCCTTAATCGTCCCAATCCCCGGCACACTGGATAATTCTTCCAGATTCAGTCTGCGAAGTCCGGTAAAGCCTTCCTTCTCCGGCACCAGTTTTAATAGATCACCCGCCAGTTCTAACACCGTACGTCCTTTTGTACCAGTCCGTAAAAGAACAGCCAACAACTCCCGGTTGCTCAGACCTTCTGCTCCGTGACGGATGCATCTCTCATAAGGACGCTCTTCCATCGGCAGATTGTTAAATTTTTCACTCATTTTCGATAACCTCCGTTATTTCTCTCCAGATACTCCGTCAGTTATCTTTTTTAGTATTTTCTTTTTTGCAATCTATATCCAGCGATAGACAAAAATCGCAAGAATCATCCCAATGGTACTGGCAATAGTCACTTTGATGGTCAGACCAAAGGTCAGAACCAAAAGTCCAAGTGACAAGATGATCGGACTCTCCAGCCCAAATGACTGTCCATAATCCAGCCAGGACAGCCCAGGTACACCAGCAGCCAGACTGCCGACGAATCCGCCGAGCACAATTCCTGCCAAAACCAGCAGAAGTAATGTCCAGCCATTTTTTGAATTTTTCATAGCATATGCTACCTCCGGATTTTTTAAAGCTATCAGTTATCATAACACGGCGCATATTTTTTTGCAATCGCTTCTGCAATCTTTAATCCATCCATGGCAGCAGAAGTAATACCGCCGGCATAGCCTGCTCCCTCACCGCAAGGATAAAGTCCACGGATAGGACTCTCCAGATCTTCGCCTCTTAAAATCCTTATCGGAGACGAAGTACGGCTCTCCACACCTGACAACAGAGCATCTGCTCTCGCAAAGCCGGACAGCAGCGCATCACAGCCTCTGATTCCCTCCTCTAAAGCCTCTGACAACTCCGGTGGAAATATTTCGCGCACATTCGACAGCGTATAGGCCCCTTTCATACACGGCTCAATGGCTCCAAGCGCTACAGACGGCGTATGCTGGCAAAAATCCTGAAAGGTCTGCACCGGAATCCTGCCTTCTCCCATCCGATAAGCCGCACGCTCCAGCTTTCTCTGAAACTCCACGCCAGACAGAACATCTATTCCCTTATAATCCTCCGGCGTCACAGTGACGATCATCGCACTATTGGCATTTTTACTGTCTCTAGCCTGATAGCTCATCCCATTGACCGACAAAGCCCCCTCCTCGGAAGAAGCATTGACCACATAGCCTCCGGGACACATACAAAACGAATAGACTCCCCGGCCACTTCTGGTCTTTCTTGTCACTTTATAGGAAGCCGCCGGTAAAAACGAAGGATAGCCGCTTCCGTATTGAAGCTGGTTGATCATCTCCTGCGGATGTTCCATCCGAACGCCCACAGCAAACGCTTTTGCCTGCATGGGCACCTGACGCGATTTTAACATGGCAAAGGTATCTCTGGCACTGTGGCCGATGGCTAAGACCAGTTGCTCTGTCATCAGGACCTCTGGCTCTTGTCCCTCATGTTTTATCACGACGCCTCTAAGAACTTCTTGTTCCACTAAAAGATCTACAAGCCGGGTATGAAAGCGCACCTCTCCTCCAAGCCTCTCGATCTCTTCTCTGATATGACGGACAATCCCAATCAAAAGATCCGTCCCTAGATGGGGTCTTTGCTCATACAAAATCTCTTTTGGCGCTCCGGCTTCCACAAAGAGTTCCAGCACTTTTCGGTTGCGTCCTGCGGGATCTTTAACCAGTGTATTTAATTTCCCGTCGGAAAAGGTTCCTGCTCCGCCTTCTCCAAATTGTACATTCGATTCCGTATCCAGGATACCATGCTGCCAAAAACGTGCCACGCCCTTGACGCGTTCGTTGGCACACTGACCCCGCTCTAAAAGAATCGGCGCATAGCCGGCCCTGGCAAGCATCAGCCCGCAGAATAATCCCGCGGGTCCCGTACCGACGATGACCGGACGATAAGACATCTTTTGCTTTCCCGAAGCCGGGAACTGGTACAACACCCGGTCTGCCTTTTTTACCTCTTTTTTGCACCGTCTTAAGACTGCTGACTCTTTTCGTACCTCTGCTTCCACGGTGTAGACATATTGGAGCCGGTCTTTTCTGGCGTCCAAAGACCGCTTGAGAATCGTATAGCCGATCAATTCTTTGGGCTGAATATGAAGCATCTGAATGATCTTTCCCTTCAGCTCCTCTTTTGTATGGGCAACCGGCAGCTTCAACTGCTGAATCTTTAACATCCTTCTCCCTCTTGGGCCAGTCTCCTTCTGGCCTCCATCAGCGCATAACCTAATAGATTCTGCCCTTTCCAGGCATTAAGATCCAGCCTTTTCTCATCCTTCATAGACAATCCGATCCCCCAGATGCGATCCTGTACCGCACATTCTGCCAGGATAGCGTCTCTCGTCCCTAAAAGCTGATGCAAAAGTTCCTGATTCTGTCCAAATTTTGCCAAAAGCCCTTCATAGATCCGGATCTGCCGCACACCATTCCATATCGTCTCCTGATAATTTTTTACCGCACGTCCCAAACTCTTGATCTTTCCTGCCTGGTCGGTCTGCATAATCTGTGCCGCCGTCTTCTCATCCCCAAAGGTCTGCGCTTTCTCATACATCATATACTGCTCCATGGAAGAAAATACTTTTCCTCCAATCTCAAACTTAGACAAATACCAATTACTCAGATATCCATTACTTTCATCGGGATTATGAAAACAAATAATCTCACGCATTTTTCTCACTCCTCCTACACTCGTCTTTCCTTCTCGTCCTCTGCCGCTGCTCTCCCGGCCAGAGTTCCGCTTGTAAAAGCCCACTGCAGATTATACCCGCCGCAGGCACCGTCCACATCCAATAATTCCCCCGCAAAATAAAGCCCTTCTACCTTCACGGACTCCATGGTAGTCTCTTTTATCTCTGTCAGCGGCACACCCCCTGTGCACACCTGTGCCTGTTCATATCCTCTGCATCTTACAATCTCAAAGTGCATCCCTTTGATCTGTTCCGCCAGCTTATGAATCTCCGAATCTGTCCATTCCTTTCTCTTTTTCTTCAGAGAGATCCCGGCTCTTCTAAGCAGCAGCAGAGAAAGCTTCTCCGGGAACACCCCAAGCAGAACATCTGTTCCTTTTCTCTCTTCTGTATATGCTCTCTTTTTCTGAAGGATCTCCACCAGATCCTCCCATGTGTATGGTGCCATAAAGTCGAGAAAGATCTCACACATATTCCCTTCAAAGAGCGCCCAGGAGGCATACCGGCTCACCTGAAAGATCGGTATCCCGGACAATCCATAAGAAGTAAACTGCACCTCTCCTTCTTCCTCTGCGCAGAGCTTTTGCTCCACCAGCAGCGTCACCTTTGCATCCATCCGCACACCAGCAAGCGTGGCGGCATCTTTTTCGCGCGTGTACAGCCCTGTAAGCGCCGGCAGAGGCTCTAAGACCGTATGTCCCAGTTTTTCTGCAAACCGATATCCGTCCCCTGTAGAACCCGTCTTAGGCGCTGCCATAGACCCACAGGCAAGAATTAGAGCCTCTGCTTCATACGTCCAGCCTTCGGTCTGCACTAAAAAAAGATCTCCTTTTTTCCTGATGTCCAGAACTTCCGTGTGATAAGCTTCCTTAACTCCAAGACGCCGGATCTCCAGACGCAAAAGATCTGCCACCGAAGCCGCCTGCCCACTGTTGGGATAAAGGCAGCCTTTTCTCTCCTTCACCATAAGTCCCAGTTCTTCAAAAAACGAGACAGTTTCCTCCATAGTATGTGCCTGCAATATGGGTGCAACCCGCTCTGGATGCCGGCTTCGATAATGGGTAAGCGTCTGATCCCGGTTGGTAAAATTACACCGCCCGTTTCCCGTCACCAATAGTTTTTTCAAAGCCTGGGTATTCTTTTCCAAAAGAGTTACTTTTGCCCCTTTTCTTGCCGACGCAATCGCCGCTATTGTCCCGGATGCTCCGCCTCCGACTACTATCACTCTTTTCAACTATATTTCCTCATTTCTTTTGCCCCGCTTTGCTGAAAGATTCTATAACAGGCAAATCCCGTCAGATCTGCTAAAAACCATCCGATCGGAACCGACCACCAGATCCCCACTACGCCGATGGACTCCACGGAGGACAACACATAGGCAAGCACCACCCGCGTCCCTAAAGAGATCACGGTCAGCACCACAGACATTCCAGGCCTTCCCACCGCACGATAAAACCCATAGAGTAAGAACAGGCAGCCAATCCCGCAGTAAAAAGCGCCTTCAATCCGCAGATACTGTACGCCGATTGCCAGGATCTCACTCTCCTGTGGCTTGACAAATAATAACATCAATGGTCTGGCAAATACACAGACCAAAAAACTAATCAGCAGACAAAAGACCACCGAACACAAAACAGCACTTTTAATCCCTGCCCGGATACGTTTTTCTTCTCTCGCCCCGTAATTCTGCGCGGTAAAGGTAGAAAATGCATTTCCAAAATCCTGTACCGGCATATAGGCAAAAGAATCAATCTTAACCGCTGCTGCAAAAGCTGCCATGACCGCCGGACCAAAGCTGTTGACCAGTCCCTGCACCATCAAGATCCCCAGATTCATCACAGACTGCTGCAGACAAGTCAGTACCGAAAACTGGGCAATCTCTGAAAATATTTTTTTCTTCAGACGAATCTGCTGCGGCCGGATACGAAATTCCGGAAATGCCCGCAAGGTATAAAAAAGCAGTCCGACTCCTGACACCCACTGGGCAATCACGGTGGCAATGGCAGCTCCTGCCACTCCCCAGGAAAACCAGATCACAAACAAAAGATCCAGTATGATGTTTAAGACGGCACACACACCCAAAAAGATCAAAGGCGTCACCGAATTGCCCACTGCTCTTAGTAAAGAAGCAAAAAAATTATATAAAAAAGTGGCAAAGATGCCAAAGAAAATAATCCACAGATATTCCCGCATCATGGCATAGATCTGTCCGGGCACCCGAAGAAAATAAAGAATCAGATCCATCCCTAAAAAGACTGCCACATTCAGGACACAGGCCAGCGTTGCAATCATCAGACAAGAATGTACCACACTGTTAAGCAGTCCTTCTTGATCTCTCTCTCCGCAGCGGATGGAAAATACCGCCCCGCTTCCCATACAAAGCCCTAAGAGAATCGAGGTCAAAAACGTCATCAGCGTATAGGAAGAACCCACTGCTGCGAGCGCGTCTGACCCTAAAAATTGTCCTACGATCAAGGTATCCGCCACATTATACAACTGCTGCAAAAGATTTCCCATCATCATCGGAAATGCAAACAGCAGCATCGTCTTCATTACGGGGCCTTTGGTCAGATCACGGGACATGGGTAATCCCTTCATCCACAAGCTTCTGCAAAGACATCAAGATCCCGAATTTGGCATGTTCCCAGGTCAGTCCTCCCTGAAAATAGACTGCATACGGAGGTTTGATCGGTCCGTCTGCACTTAATTCGATCGAAGAACCCTGAACAAAAGCACCGGCTGCCATAATCACATCGCTGTCATACCCTGGCATGGGCGCAGGGCTTGGCTCTGCAAAGCTGTCCACCGGAGCCGCTGCCTGGATGCCTTTACAAAAGGCAATGACGCCCTCCGGCTTGCCAAAAGTGATCGCCTGGATAATATCATGACGGCTCTCCTGCCCATTTGGCAAGACCGAAAATCCCAGACGCTCATAGAGATTGGCTGCAAATATCGCTCCTTTTAATGCCCCTGCCGTCACCGTCGGCGCCAAGAAAAATCCCTGATAAAAGGACTGCATCACCCCAAAAGTCGCTCCTACTTCCTTTCCAAGCCCCGGAGAAGTCAGACGATAGGCACAGTTCTCTACATAGGCTTCTTTTCCCACGATATAACCGCCCGCCGGAGCCAGTCCCCCGCCAGGATTTTTAATCAGAGAGCCAACGCACAGATCTGCTCCTACATCCGAAGGCTCTAAACGTTCCACAAATTCTCCATAGCAGTTATCCACCATACAGATCAGATCCGGACGGATAGATTTTACAAAAGAAATCGCCTCCTGGATCTCGGCAACAGACAGAGTCTTACGGGTCTGATAGCCTTTAGAGCGCTGGATATGCACCATCTTGGTACATGCGCGGATAGCCTCTTTGATGCCCTGCCAGTCAAAACTGTCATCTGATAACAGGTCTACCTGCCGATAGGTCACGCCGTACTCGGCCAGGCTTCCGTTGGAAGGCCGGATACCGATCACCTCCTCCAGCGTGTCATAGGGTTTTCCGGAAATCGCCAAAAGTTCATCCCCTGGGCGAAGATTGGCTGCAAGCGCCACTGCCAACGCATGAGTTCCACAGGTGATCTGCGGGCGCACCAGTGCCGATTCGGTATGAAAAGTCTCTGCATAGACTTCTTCTAACGTATCCCTTCCCATATCGTTATAGCCATAACCGCTGGTGCCTGCAAAATGGATATCACTCACTCTGTGCTTTTGCATGGCGCCAATTACTTTTAACTGATTATACTCTGCCGTCTCATCAATGGCGGCAAATCGTTCCGTTAATTCCTGTTCGATCTTCTGCCCATAGGCATAGACCTGGGGGCTTACCCCCCTGCTTTGATACATACTCTCCAAATTCATCTGATGATTTCCTTTTCTCGTAAGATCTTTAGCATGGATGCTAACATCCGTTCTTCCTGATAGGCATACGCCGCTTTATCGATCCAGATCACGTCCTGCTCCCGCTTAAACCAAGTGATCTGTCTCTTTGCAAAATGGCGGGTATCTTTTTTGATCTGTTCCACCGCTTCTTCTAATGTACATTCTCCGTCTAAGCAGGCCAGAAGCTCTTTGTAGCCAAGTCCCTGCATCGACACCATCCCTCGCTTCAGGCCCATCGCTTGTAGTGCTTTGACTTCTTCTAGTAGTCCTTCTTCTAACATCTCATCCACCCGCTGTTCGATGCGGGCATAGAGCCTGGCCCTGTCATCCTGTAAGACAAAATAGGCAAATTGATAAGGAGAACTCTTTTCTCTCTGTTCTTCGTTGTGCTTAGAGATCGGTTCCCCGGTCATCTGATAAAATTCCAGCGCGCGAATCACTCTTTTTACATTGTTGGCATGGATGATCTTCGCCGAAGCGGGGTCCACCTGCTGCAGCCTTTGATGAAGATACGCAGAACCCTTTTCTGCTGCCAGCGCTGACAGTTCCTGCCGATACGGGCTTGCCTCATTTTCGGTAAAATCAATATCTTTTACGATTGCCTGAATATAAAAACCTGTCCCGCCTACCAGGATCGGGATATGGCCATGGGAACGGATCTCTTTGATAGCTGCTTTTGCCATCTGTTGGAACCGGACCACATGAAATTCTTCAAAAGGCTCCAGCACATCCACCAGGTAGTGAGGAACGCCCTGCATCTCTTCTGGCCGGATCTTGGCCGAACCGATATCCATGTGCCTGTACACCTGCATGGAATCCGCAGAGATGATCTCGCCGCCGATGGCTTTTGCCAGTGCGAGCGACAATTTGGTCTTTCCCACAGCGGTAGGACCGGTCAGGATTACTAATGGTTCTTTCATAGACAAATCACACAATCCTTTTAAATTTTTTCTCCAGCTCATAGCGGGTCATGGAGATAATCGTAGGTCTTCCATGGGGACAGTAATAGGGATTCTCCAATGTCAACAGTTCATCGATCAATGCCTTTGCCTCCAAAGATGACATCTGGTGATTGCCCTTGACTGCCGCTTTGCAGGACATGGAAGCCACTTTGTCTAAGAGCGACTCTGCATTGACTTTCCCGCTAATCTCAGACAGACTGTCCAGCAGTTCAATCAGAACATCTGTTCTATTTAGTCCCGGCAGATTGGCTGGAACCGCCCGTACTGCATACGCCTGTTCTCCAAACTCTTCGATCTCAAATCCCATATCTGCAAAATAGGATTGATACCTTCGATAGAGCTGCTCTTCCTGCATGGTCAGATTTAAGATTACGGGCGGTGACAGAATCTGCGACTGATACGACTGCTCCCACAGAGATTTCATCAATCTCTCATAGAGCACTTTTTCATGAGCCGCATGTTGATCAATGATATAGAGCTTATCTCCATACTGCACCAGCCAGTACGTCCCAAAGATCTGCCCGATAATCTCATGGCGGACCGCTGCCTTTTTAGACAGCAATTTATCATCAAAAAGCTGCAGTTGTTCGGCGTATTGATATCCATTCTCTTCCTGTAAGATCTGAGGCTGCGGCGAAGGGCTGGATTCTCCTGGAAGATTCCGATGCTCGGCTCCACCTCCTGCCGCCTGTCTTTCCTGCCTATGACGCTCTGTCACCCGCTTTTTCATCTCTGCAAGGAAATATTCCAGATTTTGAGCCTGAGGCGTCACAGGTGTCTTTACAGGCTCTGGCGTCTTCCACATCTTTTCCAGAGGAAGCTTTTCTTTTTTATTCTCTTGTTTCTCCGGCTTTTCAGAAACGACAGCTTTAGCTTCTTTTGGTTTTGGGTCTAATTCCGGTACTTGCCGCATAGACCCCACCCCCGTGTCCTGTAGTGTTACCTCTGGAATCCATTCTTTTCCGGACAGCGCCTCTTTGATCGTCTCCTGTATCTTATCATAGACCAGATTCTGGTCTTTAAACCTTAATTCCATCTTGGCAGGATGCACATTCACATCAAAAAGTGCCCCGTCCATCTGAAGATCCAGACACACAAAAGGATAGCGGTGCTGCATCATATAATTTTTATATCCGTCTTCAATCCCTTTGGCAATGATCTTACTCTTTACATATCTCCCATTGACAAAATAGTTCTCATAATTTCGATTCCCTCTAGAGATCTCCGGTTTGCCTAAAAAGCCCCGGATACAGATCGGGCCTTCGTTTCTCTCCACCATCAGAAGATTTTTGGCGATCTCTCTTCCATAGATATGATAGATCACATCCTTTAACTGTCCGCTGCCGGCAGTCTGCAGTTTCATCTGGTTGTGAATCATCACTTTAAAAGAGACTTCGGGATGAGACAGCGCCAAACGAGTCATCATCTCATAAATCGCTGCCGCTTCTGTCATCTTGGAACGCAGAAATTTTTTACGCGCCGGCATGTTATAGAACAGATTGCGCACTACAAAGGTGGTGCCGTCCGGGGCGCCCACCTCTTCAAATTCTTTTTGTATCCCACCTTCTGTATAGTAGCGGTTCCCCAACATCTGTCCTTTGGTCTTGGTGATCAGCTCTACCATGGCAACCGCAGAGATGCTCGAAAGCGCCTCTCCCCGAAACCCCAGCGACGTTACGCCGATTAAATCTTCCACCTTACGGATCTTACTCGTGGAATGGCGTAAAAAAGCCAATGGAATATCCTCTTTTTCCATCCCGATTCCATTATCTGTAATACGAATATAGTCGATGCCGCCTTCCCGGATCTCCACCATGATCTGAGAAGCTTTGGCATCCACTGCATTTTCCACCAGTTCTTTTACCACAGAAGCCGGACGTTCCACTACTTCTCCCGCCGCGATCTTATCGATGGTCTGCTGATCCAATACTGCTATCTTGCCCATTTTTCTCTCACCATCTGTTTTTCAGTCGGTTCTGTAAGCGGTAAAGGGTATTCAGTGCATCCATAGGCGTCATGTTAGTGATCTCTAACCCTTCCAATTCCTTTACCACATCTTTTTCATTTACCGTGTCAAAGAGGGAGATCTGCTCCAGATCCACCTCGTCATAAGTCTTTTTCTGTCTGGTCTTGGTCTTTTTACGTCCTTCTAAGGCGATATCTTTTGCCTTTACAGAGATATCTGCCTGACTTAATTCTTCTACCAATTCCTTGGCGCGCGCGATCACACTGTCCGGCACCCCTGCCAATTTCGCCACCTGGATTCCATAGGACTTGTCCGCCCCGCCTTTGACGATCTTTCTGAGAAAGACAATCTCATCGCCTTTTTCTTTTACTGCGATGCAGTAATTATTGACACCGTCCATCGTACCTTCTAACTCCGTCAGCTCATGATAATGGGTCGCAAAAAGCGTCTTGGCGCCTAAAAGTCTCCGGTCTGCGATATGTTCAATCACTGCCCAGGCGATGCTTAAACCGTCAAAGGTGCTGGTTCCGCGTCCGATCTCATCCAATATCAGCAGACTGTCTGCGGTGGCATTACGCAGGATATTGGAGACTTCATTCATCTCCACCATAAAAGTACTCTGGCCGCTGGCCAAGTCATCTGAGGCCCCCACACGCGTAAAGATCCGGTCCACGATGCCGATATTGGCACTCTCTGCCGGCACAAAGCTTCCGATCTGTGCCATCAGCACAATCAGCGCAGTCTGGCGCATATAGGTGGATTTTCCTGCCATATTGGGACCCGTGATGATAGAGACCCGATTCGCTCCTTTATCCAAAGAGGTGTCGTTTGCAACAAAAAGATGACCTGACATCATCTGTTCCACTACAGGATGACGGCCTTCTTTGATCTCAATGGTGCCTTTTTCATTGATCTTTGGACGTACATAACGGTTTTTATCTGCCACAAAAGCAAGGGAAGCTAACACATCGAGCTTCGCCACGGCTTTGGCAGTCTTTTGAATCCGCTCTGCCTGCGCAGCAATCTGATCCCGAATCCCGGTAAAGAGTTCATATTCCAAGGCCGTCAGCTTCTCTTCGGCTCCTAGAATCGTATCTTCTAACTCTTTTAGCTCCGGAGTGATATAGCGCTCTGCATTGGTGAGCGTCTGCTTGCGGATATAGTTATCCGGCACCATATTTTTATAGGAATTGGTCACTTCCAGATAGTAACCAAATACTTTGTTAAATTTTATACGAAGATTTTTAATCCCGGTACGTTCCCGCTCTTTGGTCTCGATCTGGGCAAGCCAGGATTTGCCTTCTGTCTTGGCGGTCCGAAACCGATCCACATCTTCGTGATAGCCGTCTTTCATGATATTGCCCTCCCGGATGGAGGTAGGAGGATCTTCCTGTATCGAACGCTCGATCAGATCATACAGATCATCCAGCGTATCCAGTTCTTCATAGATCTGCTTAAGAAGCGGACTTTTCATCTCTCCTAACAAGAGCAAAATCGGAGGCAGCATCCCAAGGGATGATTTGAAAGCGATCAGATCTCTGGGGTTGGCCGTCTGATAGCTGATGCGCCCAATCAGACGCTCTAAGTCATAGATGGAATTTAGATACTCTCTAAGTTCTTCTCTGGTAATCAACTGACTATTCAGTTCTTCCACTACCGACAGACGCGCTTCAATCTGCCGCCTGTCAATCAGCGGCTGTTCGATATAGCCCCGCAGCATACGTGCTCCCATGGCTGTCTTGGTCTTATCTAACACCCACAAAAGAGACCCTCTCTTTTGTTTTTCCCGAAGCGTCTCTAAAAGTTCCAGATTCCGTCTGCTGAAACTGTCTATCATCATAAAATTCCCGGAGGTATAGGGCTGCAACCGGGTCAGATGTCCAAGGGAAGTCTTCTGTGTCTCCATCAGATAGCGAAGAAGTGCTCCTGCCGCCAGCACTCCACAGGCAAAATCTGCCACTCCAAGACCTTGCAGGGAACTTACTTTAAAATGTCCCAACAGCTCTTTTTTACATAATTCTTCGTCAAAATACCAGTTTTCCAGCGTGTAGAGAACCAGATGCAGCCGTTCTTTTAATTCTTCTGTATCCAGGCCGCTCATCAGAAGTGCCTCATTGCAGATGACTTCTCGTGGGGAAAATTTGTAGATCTCGTCTAAGAGTTTGCGGGGGGTATCTGTCTCCGTAACAAAATAATCACCGGTTGTCACATCTGCAAATGAGATTCCAAACCGGTCACTGACATAAACGATACTCATGATATAGTTATTTCTGGATTCATCCAATGCCTGGGTACTTAGATTGGTTCCCGGCGTCACCACACGGATCACTTCCCGCTTGACTAAACCTTTTGCCGTGGCTGGATCTTCCATCTGTTCGCAGATGGCTACTTTATATCCTTTGGAGACCAGCCTGCTTAGATATCCTTCCACTGCGTGAAAAGGAACTCCGCACATGGGAGCACGCTCTTCCAATCCGCAGTTTTTGCCGGTCAAGGTTAGTTCCAGTTCCTTTGATACGACCTTGGCATCCTCAAAAAACATCTCGTAGAAATCTCCGAGACGATAGAATAGGATACAGTCTTTGTATTCTTCTTTTGTCTTTATGTACTGCTGCATCATTGGTGTAAGTTCTGCCACGATATTACCTCTCTTTGCCATATCGGCGGCTTTCGCCTTTGAGCGCTATTATATCACAACCCCCACCTCCGGTAAAGTGGGGAAAATGGGAGTGGGGGAAGTTTTTTTTGGGGAGGAGGACGGGTTAGACCAACCGACCAAGGTAGGAAGTCCCTATAGTATCTTCCGGCATCGTCACCCCAAAATTGTCAGCTGCCGTAGCCCCTACGCATGCAAACGTATCAGATTCCGGCAACTCTTTTCCTCCTGTCATCGACGGAGAATACGCCAAAAACGGCACCTTTTCTCTGGTGTGGTCTGTCCCTTGATAGGTTGGATCGTTGCCGTGGTCTGCGGTGATGATCAAAAGATCATCTTCTTTCAAAAGTTCTAGTAAAACGCCCAGATTCTGATCAAATTTTTCAATCTCCTGTGCATAGCCCTTGGGGTCTCTTCGATGTCCCCATAACGCGTCAAAATCCACCAGATTAACAAAACACAGACCATGAAATTCCTCTTTGGCAAGTTCGATGGTCTGCTCCATGCCGTGAACCGAACTCTTGGATTTTAAGGCTCTTGTGATGCCTTCTCCGTCAAAGATATCCTTGATCTTTCCCACAGAGATCACATCCAGCCCCGCTGCTTTTAACGCGTCCAGAGCCGTCTTGCCACAGGGTTTCAGCGCATAGTCGTGACGATTACTAGTCCGTTTAAATTCTCCTTTTTTCTTACCCACATAAGGTCTTGCGATGACTCTTCCCACTTTCCACTCGTCTTTCATCGTAATCTCACGGGCAATCTCACAGCAGCGATAAAGTTCCTGAAGATCAAATGTCTCCTCGTTGCCGCAGATCTGCAGGACTGAATCCGCAGAAGTATAGACAATCATATGCCCGGTTGCAATCTCTTCCTCTGCCAGTTCTTCTAAGATCGCGGTTCCGCTCGCACTTTTGTTGCCAATTACGGTTCTTCCCGTACGCCGTTCCAGTTCTTGAATCAGCTCCGGCGGAAACCCATGTTCCGTAAAGGTCTTAAAAGGCGTGGTCACTTCCAATCCCATCATCTCCCAGTGTCCTGTCATGGTGTCTTTGCTCTGGCTCTTTTCGTTGAGTTTCGTATAATAAGCGAGAGGCTGATCCACAGGCTCCACCTGTTTTAACGGACACAGATTGGCCATCCCCAGTTTTCTAAGGTTGGGGATCTCAAAAGTGTCCACAGATTCTGAGATATGCTGTAAAGTATTGACCCCCACATCCCCAAATTGGGGGGAGTCTTCCATCTCTCCTACTCCTAGCGAATCCATTACAATAATAAACACACGTTTATATTTTCCCATCTTCTTTTTGTCCTTTCCATTGTAGTCTATGCCAGATTTCCTGGGCCAAAGCCCATGGGAAGCAGTTCTTTTAGCTGACAGATCTGATAGTCCTCTTCACTGACTGCTAAGATAATCTGAAAATCCTCCGGGCTGCAAAATTCCATCATCACCTGACGGCAGACTCCGCAAGGTGAGGTATATTTGCTTAGGATGCCATCTTTTCCACCCACGATACAGATCGCCTCGAACTCCCTGACTCCTTCGCTGACTGCTTTGAAAAAGGCTGTCCGCTCAGCGCAGTTTGTGGGCGTATAAGCTGCATTTTCAATATTGCAGCCGCCGTAGATCTTCCCGTTTTTCGCCAAAAGAGCAGCTCCCACACGAAAATCAGAATAAGGCGTATAAGAATAAGCAAGCTGCCCGATAGCCGTGTGAATCAATTCTTTGATCTGAACATCTGACAGTTTTCCTGCATTTGTTCCACTCTCGTTCACCGCGTCTCCTCCTCCCGTATCAGTCTGCGGATGGCCCCAACAGCGGTGCGGATCGCTAAATCTGTGTCATGTACCACGGGGTTGGGAAGTCCTGCTTTCTCCCGCTCCTGGTTCGCCACTACCAAAAAAATCGCTCCTACCCGTACACGGCGTGCACTGCCTACCACAAAAAGTGTGGCGGACTCCATCTCAGAAGCCAAGCATCCTAAGCTCTTCCAGGCACTCCATTTATTGATCAGTTCATACCCCACCGGTTTTGTCTCCGGTGAATGCTGCCCATAAAAGGCATCCTTGCACTGGACAATCCCCACATGATGGCGGTAATTCTGCTCTTTGGCCGAGGCCATCAGCGCATTGACCACCTGGATATTGGGAACCGCCGGAAATTCCAGAGGTGCGTATTCTTTGCTGGTGCCTTCCATCCGGATCGCACCGTTTGCAATCACCAAATCACCGCTCTCAATCTCAGTCTGCATACCGCCGCAGGTGCCCACTCTTATAAACGTATCTGCCCCCACATTGGCCAGTTCTTCCAAGGCAATAGACGCAGAAGGTCCGCCGATACCCGTGGAGGTGACACTTACCTTTACTCCGTCTAGATACCCGGTATAAGTCACAAATTCCCTGTTGTCTGCTATCAGTTTTGCATCGTCAAAATAAGCTGCAATCTTAACGCAGCGCTTGGGATCTCCCGGCAGGATCACATATCTGCCCACGTCTCCTTCTCCCACATTAATATGGTACTGCTTACTTGGATCTTCCGAATACTGCATCAATCGCTTCCCCCTTTTTCTTTTTATTTTACCATTGACCCAGGAAAAATACCAGCCCCTAATGCCATGAAAAGCAGCCTGATTGCTCAGACTGCTTTTGATAAATCTTCATTTTTTTTATTAAAGCTTCTCTTGCATCAAAAAGCTGTCCATCCTGCTCAAACTCTGCTTCTGCCTCTGTAATCGCAGTATCATCTTTTGCAGTTTCGACAATGTATACAAATATACAAGAAATATTAAAACGTGCAGATCACCGTTTCCTTTTGCACCGCCTCCATGCCGCTTATCATCTGCAGATCCGGAAACTCTTCGGTATTCGTCACCACCAAAATACAGTCTGTGGCATGCCCTTGTGCTTCGATCCATGCTTTGTCAAATCTTAGCAAAGGATCTCCCTGTTTAACTTTTTTGCCCTGTTTTACTAGCATCTGAAATCCTTTTCCTTCCAAAGATACGGTATCTAACCCGATATGAAGCAACAGCTCTGCCCCATTTTTCAGTACCATCCCCACTGCATGTTTTGTCTCTGCCACCACAGAGATCTCTCCGTCTGCGGGCGCTGTGACCACTTCTTCACAAGGGCGAATGGCGATCCCATCCCCTAAGGACTTTGAAGAAAACACCGGATCTGCCACCTCTGTGAGCGGAAGCACACGGCCGGAAACCATCGCTTTTAGCTCTTTGACTGGTTGTTCTTTCTCTGTTCGACGAAAAAATCCCATATTTTTACTCTCCTTCTGTCAAATATTCCTCTCCCCACCGCTTCATATGTTCAAAGACCGGAATAAAACTTTTTCCCAGCTTCGTCAGATGATATTCCACATGAGGAGGCACCTCTTTGTAATCATAACGGCTGATAAAGCCGTCCGCTTCCAACTCTCTAAGCTGCTTGGTCAGGCTTGACTCCGTGATCTCCCCGATCTGCCTGCGCAATTCTCCAAAACGGTGGAGGTCTTCAAATGCGATATAGTAGATAATCTCTATCTTCCATTTGCCGCCTAAGATCTTCTGTATCGTAGAGACCGTCTTACAGCGCTTCACAGCCAATGCACTTTTTTTCATGGATATCATCCTCCTTCTTGCCAAAAGCGTAACATATTTTTCCTCAAAAATCAATGTACACAAAATTAACAGGTACTATAAAAAAGTACCGTACTTGTAAAATCATTGTACCTTGATATAATAGGTGAAAACAGAAAAAGGAGTGAATATGATGCATTACACCGGAACCATCTGGAGGCCGCCCTATGAAGCCTCCTCCCTCTTATTAGAAGTAACCGCAGGATGTACCCATCACAGATGTAAATTCTGCACCTTGTATCATGATCTATCATTTCCGTTTCGGATGTCTCCTCTGCAAGATGTGGAAGACGATCTGCGGGAGGTGTCTCAGGCAGTCAGACACAGAAGCGGACAAAAGGTCAGCCGCGTATTTCTTACAGGGGCAAATCCTTTTGCCTTGTCGTATTCCAAATTGGTAAAGATAGCCGAACTCATTCACCAGTATCTTCCATCCGTGACATCTATCGGCGCCTTTTCAAGAATTACCGATATTACACCAAAGACCGACGAAGAACTTCATCACCTTCACGCCATGGGATATGACGGACTGACCATAGGGATTGAGACCGCTGACGATCAGGCGCTTTCATTTATGAACAAAGGCTATGTCTCTTTTGATATCTTAAAGCAATGCAGGCGTCTGGACGCCTCAGGCATCCATTACAGTTTCTTTTACCTAGTCGGTATCTCTGGCGCCGGACGCGGGGAGACCGGCGCCACATTGACCGCCGACATCTGCAACGAACTGCACCCGACACTGATCGGTGCCAATATGCTGACCATCTATCCCGGCGCCGAACTCTGGCAGGAAATACAGCATGGACATTGGCAGGAAGAAAGTGAACTCGAAAAATACCAAGAGATCCAAACCTTGGTGAAGCAGCTTAAGATCCCCACCATCGTCGCCGCTATGGGAGCTTCCAATGCCTATCCATTTTACGGACAACTTCCAAAAGACCGGCAAAAACTGCTGTCCTTTCTTGATAAAATTATAACAAATGTCAGTGAAGAAGAATTGCAAAGATACCGAAAAAGTGTCGATCATTTATAAAAGATACAAAAAAAGGCACAGCCGCAACTGGCTGTACCTTCTCTTGAACTTTTTATACTTCCTGCTCTGCAGATACCCGCTGGATATGCATGGCCAAATAGCCGATCTCTACTTTATCAAGAGGTTTTTTTAAATGTTTCTCCAGATGCTCACACACTATGGCAGCCATCCGAAATTCATCTGGAAATTTAACAGACATATAGTCATTCATATCCAGCCTCAGCCGTTCTCCTTTCATGGCCCGCGCCACCATATACCGGACATGATTCATCAGTCGGTTGTAGGAAAGAGACATCACATCGATGGAAAGTCCGGTCTCTTTTTCCACCAGTTCGATACATTCCCGTACAGTTCTGGCAATCTGCATGGATAGCGCCACGTTCTCGTCTTCGATAGCCGAATGGATATGAAGGGCAATATATCCGATCTCGTGTTCATCGATCTCTACCTGGAGCCGTTCTCTTAAAATAGAGCGGATGCACTCAGCAGTCTTATATTCCATATGAAATAACGCCTGGATATCGTTGGTCAGAGGATTGCTGATCTGCTCCTTATTTTGGATCCTTTTGACTGCAAAGGCAATATGGTCCGCCATGGGAAAAAGTATGCTCCAGTCGATCTTTCCAAAGACCCGCTCGCTCTCTTTTAAAACTTGCTGCGCGATCTCTAGATACACCGGGTCCAGATCTTTCACCAGATCCATTGCATCTCCCCGCTCCGTCTTCTCCCGAAGCGAATACACGGTGCAGTCTTCTGGCGCTTCCATACGCTCACTGACCTTTTTGCCAAAGCCAATGCCTTTTCCAATCATCAGATATTCTTGATTGTCCTCCATCCCAATGGCAATCAATGTGTTATGGTTCAACGCCTTTTTTACTCTGAACATACTTCTTTCTCCCCCGCAGACGTATCGTATTTCTTATCCTTCGTAGGTATCCACTGCAAACAGTGCTTCTCCCGCTTTGATAGCCCCTGTCTTTAACAGGCGGATCTTCTGCTGGTCGGTAAGCTCTGTACAAAGCACCGGCGATGCCAGGGACGGCGCATGCTGTTTCAGATACTCCAGATCCAGTTTCATCAGCAGATCACCCTTTTTCACCTGATCGCCATTTTGTACAAATACTTCAAATCCTTTTCCATTCAGATTTACCGTATCGATACCCATATGAAGCAGCATGGCAAGACCAGAAGCCGTCTCAAATCCAATGGCATGTTTGGTGTCAAAGACGAAGCTGATTTCCCCGTCTTCTGGTGCTCTCACTTCTGCATCCCCCGGAATGACCATCGCACCGTCTCCCATCATCCGGCCTGCAAATGCCTCATCGGGAGTCTCTGAAAGGTCTGCCGCTGTACCATTGACCGGGCTGTAGATCGTATCGGTCTTCACGACTTTTCCCACTGGTTTTTCACTTTCTTTGGAAGAAGCCTCTTTGGTGTCCCCCGCAGAAGGCGTATATTCCTCATCGGGAGCTGTCTCCAGATAATCTTCCAGGTTGGACTTAATCACCGTCACACGCGGCCCGTAGATCACCTGCACGCCATTTCCTTTGTGCACCACACCCGATGCGCCGGTGGATTTTAAGAGGTTGTCATCCACCAGTTCTGATTTGTGTACCGTACAGCGGAGTCTGGTAGCACAGCAGTCCACATCAGAGATATTTTTCTTGCCTCCTAAGCCTCTTAAGATCGCCGCAGACAGGGCATCTTCTTCTGAGCCTGCATCTTCGCCTGCTCCCGCTCCACCCTTTTTCCGGGCATCCACGTCGCTTCTGCGGTATAATTTCACCTCTTCACTGTCATCTCTTCCCGGAGTCTTCAGATCCATCTTTACGATCAGGAAGGAGAACAGGAAATAATAGACTACAAAATATCCAATACCTACAACCACGATCCATACCCAACTCGTCTTGGCATTGCCCTGCAGGATACCAAAGAGGAACATATCGATCAGTCCGCCGGAGAACGTCATACCCACGCCCACATTAAAGACATGCATCAGCATATAGGCCAGACCTGCAAACACGCAGTGTATCGCATACAGAAGCGGAGCTACAAATAAAAATGTAAACTCCAGTGGCTCTGTGATACCTGTCAGCATGGAAGTCAGTGCTGCAGAGAGCAAAAGACCTGCTGCTGCTTCTTTTTTCTCTGGTTTTGCCACTTTATACATCGCAAGCGCTGCGCCCGGCAGACCAAAGATCATCAGTGGGAATTTTCCTGTCATAAAACGGGTAGCGGACACTGCAAAATGATCCACACTCGGATCTGCCAGCTGTGCAAAGAAGATATTCTGAGCACCTTCTACCACACGTCCGCCCACTTCCATCGTGCCGCCCAGTGCAGTCTGCCAGAACGGCAGATAGAACACATGATGCAGGCCGAAAGGAATCAATGCACGCTCCATCAGGCCATATACCCAGGTTCCCACATAACCGGACTCCAATACCACGCCACCTATAGCATAGATCCCCTGCTGAATCACCGGCCAGACATAGAACATCAAGATGCCGATCACCGTGTAAGCCAGACCACTGACAATCGGTACGAAACGAGTGCCGCCAAAAAATGATAACACTTGCGGCAGTTCAATCTTATAAAAACGGTTGTGCAGCACCGAGACGCCCAGTCCTACGATAATACCGCCAAATACACCCATCTGTAAAGAGGTAATCCCCACTACAGATGTAGTAGCACCGCTTAACATCGCCTCCGTGCCGCCGTTGTTCTGAATCATCGCTCCAATGGACGCATGCATAATAAAAAATGCAATCGCCGCCGACAGAGCTGCCACTTCCTTTTCCTTCTTCGCCATACCGATAGCAACACCCATAGCGAAGATAATCGGTAGGTTGGCAAATACAATATCGCCAGCCTCACTCATCACCTGCAGGATCGCATTGAATATGGTTCCGGGACCCATAATGTTCATAAGTCCATACGTTTCCAACATCGTCTCATTCGTAAACGATCCTCCAACGCCAAGTAACAGACCTGCCACCGGCAGGATTGCG
Organism: uncultured Lachnospiraceae bacterium; assembly: GCA_910585995.1. Classification (GTDB taxonomy): domain Bacteria; phylum Bacillota; class Clostridia; order Lachnospirales; family Lachnospiraceae; genus Hominiventricola. The sequence goes on along the minus strand of CAJUGG010000008.1, from coordinate 27,497 downwards.
ATCGGAAGCATAAAAGATCTTCCCACTCGCTGCAATACACCAAAAATTTTGTCTTTCATGACAATCCCTCCTGTTTCTTATTTTTTGGAATGTCTTTATGCCTATCGTTCTCTATTACTATGCACTGGCTTATGTAATTTTACACATAGAAAAAGACACTAACATGCATAAACATCCCTTGTTTTTATGCATAGTTAATGCCTGCCGTACAGTTACATACTATATCATATGTATAAAATTAACATTATCAGCAGAATTTGTCAACTGTTGATTTTCAATCCATTAAAAATTTGTGAAATTTTTATAAAAAATCCCGTTTACTGCTTTAACAGCATCACATCTTTTGGATCAATTCGAACCCATATCCCCTGTTCAACTTTCTCTTTCTGAGAGAACACTCTCCAAAACTCCTTAGATACGTCTACACGAATCTGTTCTTCTCCTTTTGACGCTGTCAGAGGCTGCACCATAAGCACTACCGAAAACACATCCTCCACCATATGAATCATCTTACAAAAGATCACATTTTCCTGCCCTTTTGCTTCTGCTTCAGAGACCGGGCAGATATAGTGACTGCGCACACCCACATACTTAAGATCCTCCGGAAGTTCTTTGCTATAGCGAAGTCTGACTCCCCAATCCGATGCAAACACATGTTCCTCTCCATCCGGAGATGCCAAAGAATAATTCTTACACCCGGACAAAAGCGCAGCGGCCCTGGTACTTGGCTCTTCAAACAACTCTTTTACCGGAATCACCGCTCCCGCTTTTCCTTTTTCCATCACACACACCCGGTCGCAAAGCCGGTACACCTCATCTCTGCTGTGCGAGACAAACAAAGTCTCCCCCGAAAATGCTCTAAGCACCTCCAAAAGCTCCAACTCCAGCTTCCAGCGCAGAAAATCATCCAGAGCAGAAAAAGGCTCATCCAGCATCAGGATCTTCGGCCTTGACAACAATATCCGTGCAAGCGCCGCCCTCTGCTGCTGCCCGCCGGACAACTGAGAAGGTCTGTGATGAGCAAGTTCCATCAGATAAAACCGCTCCATCATCTCCCCCACAGCCTCTTTTTCCCTCTTCTTATCCTTCTCATACGCCATAAGCCCTGTCATCAGATTCTGCTGCACCGTCATATTGGGAAACAGCGCATAATTTTGAAACAAATACCCCACATGCCGATTCTGCGGTTTCCTATCAATCCCTCTCTCAGAGTCAAAAAACACTTCTCCATCCAACACAATCCGCCCCCAATCCGGCTTCACAATCCCGGCAATACAGCGAAGCGTCATACTTTTCCCGCACCCGGAAGCCCCCAGAATCCCCGTCACTCCCCCATCCGTCTCAAACTGTGATTCCAGCACAAAATCTCCCAGATCCTTACGAATATCCACAGACAGCCCCATCTATCCATTCCTCCTCTTTTCCGCCGACCTTCCCATCCGCTCCCTTCTCTCCAGCAGATTGACCACCAAAAGCACCACCGTCGAGATCACCACATTCACCATCACCCACCGAAACGCCAGCACATCATTATCCGTCCTCCACAACTGATATACCGTCGTAGAGATCGTCGCCGTCCTGCCCGGTGTATACCCCGCAATCATACTCGTAGCTCCATACTCCCCCAGCGCCCTCGCAAACGCCAGCACCGCTCCCGCCAAGATCCCCTGCCTGCAAGCCGGCATCCGAATCCGCCAAAAAATATAAGTATTTGAAAGCCCCAGCGTCTGTCCCGCATACGAAAGCGTCTCATCAAAACTCTCAAACGCCCCTCTCGCTGTCCGGTACATCAAAGGAAACGCCACCACTGACGCTGCAAAAATGCCCGAATACCAAGTCATCACCATCTTCACTCCAAAAGTCTCCAAAACCCATCCCCCAAAAGGCCTGCGCGGACCCAATAGCACCAACAAAAAATATCCCACCACCGTAGGCGGCAGCACCAAAGGAAGCGTCAGCACCACATCCAGCACCCCCTTCACCGCCGGATGCAGCTTCGCCACATAATACGCCGCAAAAATCCCCGTAAAAAACACAATCAGACTCGACGCCAACGCAATCCTAAGCGAATTTATCAACGGATACCAATCCATTCCCATCTCTCCATCTCCTTACTCTTCTATCCTACACCCCAAAATCCCAAATTCCAAGTAAATTTACATAAAATATCAAACTCTCACACCCTATATTCCACGAACACAGGCTCCCGCATAAGATATGCCTTCTGGCTTTGGCATCTGCCAAGGCCAGAAGGCATATCTTATGCGGGAGCCGTCACGCTCTTACTTCACCGGCGCAAACCCCACACCTTCAAACACTTCCATACATTCCTGTGTTTTTAGATACTCCAAAAACTTCGCTGCCGCTTCCTGATTCTGTGAAACTTTTAACACAGCCGCCGGATAGATCACTCTCTTACAAAGATCCTCCGTTGCCTCATCCACTACCGTAAGTCCTGCCGAAAAAGCATCCGTCGCATAGATAATCCCTGCATCCGCCGATGCCTCCGACACCTGTGTCGTGACCTCTTTTACATTCGACCCATACGTAATCTTCCCATCCGCTTCCAACGAATCCAAAAGTCCCAGCGTCGTCAAGATCTCCGTAGAATACTGCCCCACCGGCACATCCTCATTTCCCAGAGCCAAAAGCGTCAGTTTCTCCGTTCCCAGATCTGCAAAAGACGCAATCCCCGCCGGATTCCCTTCCGGAACCGCCAGCACTACTTTATTCTCCAACAGATCCACCCGGCTTCCCTCCAGCACAAAATCCAGTCCTTCCTCATTCACCTCAGCTCCCGCTGCCAGATCCAACTGGTTCATCTGCTTCTGCGCCGCTGAAATAAACACATCACAGTCAGCCCCCTCCTGAATCTGCGTCTTTAATGTCCCCGAAGAATCAAAATTAAACACCAGCGTCACATTCGGCTCTACCTTCTCATACAGCCCCTGGATCTCCTCCAACGTCTCCGTCATAGATGCCGCCGCAAATACATCCAGCGTAACCGTCTCACCGCCTGCCGTCTCTTCTTCCTGCGTCTGCGCAGCATCCTCATTCGTTTCCTCTTCTGCGGCCGCTTCCTGCACATCCTCCCCTTTCGCGCCGCACCCTATCATCAAAGACGCCGCCAAAGTCACTGCCAATACCATCTCCACAACTCTCTTCTTCATGAAAAAATCCTCCTTTTCTTTCGTTATTTTTTTCAATAAATAACGTTATCTACATTATACTCCTCACCCCTCAACCTGTCAACCCCCTACACTACCCAGGGGCAGCCGCAAAGGGCCGCAGGGCCTGGAGCGCCCAGGAGAATCGTACAAAGAGTGCTGTGTAGATTGGAGCGGACAGTGTGTAGGTTTTGTCTGAGTCAGACGAACACGTTCATGTGTACGGCTAAAACAGACAAAACCTACACACTGTCCGATACACTCTATGCAGACCTTTGTCGATCCCCCTGGGCACTCCAGACCCTGCGGCCCTTTGCGGCTGCTCCCTCCTCCTTCACTGAAACTCCTGAAAATACACATCAAAAAATCTTCTGCTCACCCTCTCAATATCCTCCATCATCACCTGATACCGCTCCAAAAACACCCTTCCCTCCTGCGTCAGCGTAGAACTCCCCCCATTTTTTCCCCCATTACAGCGATTCAAAAACAAAAACCCCATCTCTTTCTCCGCCTTATTCACCATCTTCCATCCCTTAGTATAAGACATCTTCATCCGCTCAGCTGCCGCCTGAATCGAACCCATCTCATCAATCCCGCGCAACAGTTCATACACGCCCGGTCCAAAAAAATCCTCTTCCTTCACAAGAGTCACCTTTGTGACACACCGTAGTTCATTCGCACTGCGCTGCGCCCGCACATACTCCTCCACCTGACAGATCCCATCCTTTTGAGTCATCGACAAAAGAATCCCCGGATCTTCCACCTCCACATGCTCCATCTGTGTCTGTCCGTCTCTCCCTAGATCCCACAGCTTTGGACACCCCTCCCTCCCGTCGTATACAGGCACCGCGCCACCCTCACACGCCAAAAGCCTCTGAAGTGTCTCAAAGGAAAAAGCCACACACTCCACCGGCAGCACCAGCACCCGCTCCATCTGCACTTTAGCCTTTGAAAGCCCCACCTGCACAGATTCCAAGAGACTGTGTGCCTGATACTCCTCATCCTCCACAAAGATCACATGGTTGTGGGCGAGATGAGTCCTAAGCAATTCCCCCTGATACCCAAGCAGCACTATAATCGGAGAGATCCCCGCCTTTCTAAGCGCCGCAATCTCTCTCTTGATCACCGTCGTCCCATCCAGAGGATACATAGGCAAGAAGACCGGCATCTCCTCATTTCCCAGATTCTCCTCCCCAAACTCCTTAGAAGCCACCAAGACAGCCCCTGTCTTATCCCCCATAACATCTTCCCCTTCCCATAATACTTTGATCTGTCACACGCCCTCTAACTCCAACAGCTTTTTCTTTTTCTCAATCCCTCCGGCATACCCCGTCAGGCTGCCGTCAGAACCCACCACGCGGTGACAGGGGATCACAATCGAGATCGGATTATGTGCCACTGCACCGCCCACTGCCTGAGCGGACATCCGCTCTATGCCCCGTTCTTTCGCAATCCTTACCGCAATCGCTTTGTACGTCGTCACTTCCCCATAGGGAATCTGACAGAGAATCTTCCAGACTGCTTTTTGAAACTCACTGCCCATCGGTGCGAGCGGCAGTTCACTAATGGCTGGTCTCTCTCTTTTAAAATATCGCTCCAGCCATTCCCTTGTCTGAAGCAGCACTTTGACATCTGTCTTTTCCTGCATCTCTTCTTTGACAGAACCCAGAAAATACTTCTGCCCTTCCATCCAAAGCCCCACAAGCGCTCCTTCTTTTTCTGCGATCAAAAGAGTGCCCAGCGGGGAATCGTATGACATCTTATGAATCATCTTCTTCTCCTTTTCTGACCGACTGATACAATTGATAATAAATGCCCTTTTTTTGCATCAGCGCCTTGTGATTACCCTCTTCCACAATCTGATTTCCAGAGAGGACCAAGATCCTGTCCGCCCCCTGGATGGTGGTCAGCCTGTGGGCGATCGTCAGCGTCGTCCTCCCCTTCGCCAGCTTATCCAGAGACTCTGACACCAGATGCTCACTCTCGTTGTCCAGAGCCGCTGTAGCCTCGTCTAAGAGAAGTACCTTGGGAGCCTTTAAAAACACGCGTGCAATGCTGATCCTCTGTTTCTGGCCGCCAGAGAGCTTTACACCGCGCTCTCCCACATAGGTATCGTACCCGTCTTTTAATTCGCTGATAAACTCGTGGGCACCGGCCAGCTTTGCCGCCTCGATCACCTGCTCTCTGTCAGCTCCAGGCCGTCCATACGCAATATTTTCATACACACTCCCCGAAAAGAGATACACATCCTGCTGCACCACGCCCACACTGCCGCGCAGACTTTTCAGCTTCACATGCCGGATATCCTGTCCGTCTAAGAGGATCTCACCTTTGGTCGGATCATAAAAACGGGGAATCAAGTTGCAAAGCGTCGTCTTGCCTCCTCCCGAAGGACCCACAAGCGCCACTTTCTCCCCTGGATGAATCGTCAGATCAATGTCTGAGAGCACCGGCATCGGATCATCGGGATAGGCAAACGAGACATGGCGAAACCGGATCTCACCTTGTACCTCTTCTAAAGCCACCGCGTCCTCTTCATCAAATATATCAATCGTCGCATCCATCAGTTCAAGAAAACGCTCAATCCCTGTCATGCCCCGCTGAAACTGCTCTGCAAACTCGATGATTCGCCGGATCGTCGCCAAAAGCGTAGTCACATACAGGGTATATGCCACCAGATCAGCCGGCATGATCCACTTTTGGATCATAAAGATCCCTCCGGCGATGATCACCACCAGATACATCAGCCCATCGAACATCCGTACGGTATTTTGAAAAGCCGCCATATATTTGTAGGTATGACGTTTGATCTTTAAAAATTCCTGGTTATCCCGGTCAAATTTTTCCAGTTCGATCTCTTCATTGGCAAATGCCCGCACCACTTTATTTCCCAGCAGATTGTCCTCAATCCGGGCATTTAACTCTCCCACATGGTTTCTCTGGCGCTTAAATGCCGCTCGTACCTTCAGATTAAAATACGTACAGGAGACCGCCATCACCGGAATCATCACAAAGATAATCACCGTCAAAAGCAGGTTGATCCGCGCCAGGATCAAAAACGACGCCACTGCTTTTACAAAAGCGATAAAAAACTCTTCCGGACAATGATGGGCAAATTCTGTCACATCAAAGAGATCACTTGTAATCCGGGACATGATCTGCCCCACCTTGGTATTACTGTAATAATGATCCGACAGCTTCTGCAGATGGGTAAATGCATCCTTTCTCATATCCGTCTCGATGGCTGCTCCCATCACATGTCCGGTATATGCCATATAAAAACTGGCTGCCCCATCCACCACGCGAAGTCCAAAATACAGCATACCGATATGCAGAATCATACGCACCGTCAAAAGAGAGAGATCCTGCATCCCAAGATCCGTCAGATACCGGAGGATCAACGGCAGTATCAGCTCACAGAGCGTCGTCAGCGCCGCACAGATCAGATCCATCACAAGAATCCCTTTATATTTTCCATAATAGGGCACAAATCTTTTTAACAGCACACTGGTCTTCATCGTATTTTTTTCCATAACCTTTACGTCCTCTTCCTATGTCACAATCACATCTGCAAACGCCCCGTCACAGGCCCGGCACAGATCCTCCGGCTTTAGCTCAATCTGGCTCCCAAGCCTCCCTCCGCTTACAATCATCTGCTCCAGATCCAAAGCCCGCTTCTCAATCCAGGTTGCATACGGCTTTTTCATCCCCACCGCCGTACATCCGCCTCTTATATATCCTGTCACTTTCTGTAACTCTTTCACCGGAATCATGGAGAGCGATTTCTCCCCTGCCACCTTTGCCGCCTTTTTTAGATCCAGTTCTTCCCGAATCGGAATCACAAACACAAAATATTCCTTGCTGCTGCCCACCGTCACTAATGTCTTATATACCTTCTCATAAGACAGCCCAAGCAGATCCGCCACCTGCACGGCATCCACAAATTCCTCGCACTCATACGTATACGCCTGATAGGTAATCCTCATCTGCTCTAAGATCCGCATCACATTGGTCTTGACTTCTTTTTTCTTGCTCATCTGTACTCACTCCATTCTGTCTCTATTCTATTTTCTCCCCATCTCCTTGTCAACCTTGAAGCTGATCTTTATTTTCCCAAATAAAAGAAGTATAATGTCCTTATCTTATTACACCTGGAGGTAACATCATGAGTCAACCAAGCATCGCGGATTCTGGGAAATCCCAAACATCATCAGGCGGAACGATTGCCCTTGTCTTATTTTTAACAATCTTTGCATTAGGTTTTGGCGCGATTGGCATGGTCATGCTGCGTTCTGCCCATGCCAAAGAGCAGATATGCAGTGCGCAGGCCGAAGGCCATGTCATTGATTATAGGGAAAGTACCCACAAAAGGACACACATGTACAGCCCCGTCATAGAATATCAAGTGGACGGACAATACTATACCAGCGAGACCAACGTCAGCTTAAGCTACCGGCCCTATCAGCAGGCTGAAAAAGAAAACCTCACACATTCCCTCCTGATTCCATATTCTAATATCAAAACCCGCATACCCTTTAAGGAGGCCCTCTCATGACTCCACTGCTCGAAGTCAGCCATGTCTGTTATGCTTATCACACCCTGTCCGGTGAGACAACAGCCCTGACTGACATCACCTTCTCCGTCGACGAGGGCGAGTTTCTCGTGATCGTCGGCCCCAGCGGCTGCGGAAAGAGTACGCTGTTATCCCTTCTCTCCGGGCTGATCCCCGCCGAGCAGGGAATCATCCGGCTCAACCAGTCGCCTCTGAACAGACATCAGACAAACATAGGCTATATGCTGCAAAAAGACCATCTGTTTGAATGGCGCACCATCTATAAAAATGTCATCTTAGGATTGGAGATTCAGAAAAAAGAGACGTCTAAAAATCTGGCCCATGTGGATCAGATGTTAAAAGACTACGGTTTAAGCGCCTTTAAAAATTCCAGGCCGTCCGAACTGTCCGGCGGTATGAGGCAGCGTGCTGCTCTGATCCGTACCCTGGCATTAGACCCAAGCCTTCTGCTTCTGGATGAGCCATTTTCAGCCCTGGACTATCAGACCAGGCTCAATGTCTGTGATGATGTCTACACCATCATCAAAAAAGAAAAAAAGACCGCGATCCTAGTGACGCACGATCTCTCGGAAGCCATCAGCATGGCCGACCGGATACTGATCCTGTCCAAACGTCCTGCCCGCATCACAAAGATCATGCCGATACGTTTTATCAATTCGCAGATGACACCAATGCAGCGCAGACAGGCGCCGGAATTTAAACACTATTTTAACGATATCTGGAAGGAGCTGAACGCAAATGGATAAGATCTCACCCCGTCAGGCGGACTTTATCAAAAGCCACAGACGGCACCATCACTTTGTCGCCCTATGCAGATTTACGGTGTTTTTTTTGTTTTTATCTCTCTGGGAAATCAGTGCCAACCTGCACTGGATTGATGCTTTTATCTTCAGCAGTCCCAGCCGTATCCTTGCCACGATCATCGATATGAGCAAAGATTATTCCATCTTTCGCCATACGGGCATTACGCTGTATGAGACGCTGATCAGTTTTCTTCTGGTGATTCTGGTCAGCTTTGTCACCGCCACGATCCTCTGGTTCTCCGGCACGATCTCCGAGATCTTAGAGCCGTGGCTCGTGATCCTGAACAGCCTGCCCAAATCCGCCCTCGCCCCACTCTTAATCGTGTGGCTGGGGGCCAATACCAGGACCATCATCGTCGCCGGGATGTCTGTCGCGGTCTTTGGAAGCATCATCAGTATGTATACCGCTTTCCGGGACACCGACGAAGAAAAGATCAAGTTGATTCATACCCTAGGAGGCAGCCAGATGCAGGTTCTTCGATGCGTAGTCATCCCGTCAAGCCTCCCCTCGATCATCAGCATCTTAAAAGTCAACATCGGACTTTGCCTGGTGGGCGTGATCATCGGAGAGTTCTTAGCCGCGCGGGAAGGGCTTGGATACCTGATCATCTACGCCAGCCAGATCTTCAAGTTAAACTATCTGATAACGGCTCTGATCATCTTGTGCATCATTGCATTTTTCCTGTATCAGATCATCCAGAAATACGAACATCATATCCGCAAGTCACGCAGTCTGTAAGAGAATAGATTGCAGGCTTTGCCAGCAAACCTATTGTCAAGAACAAAATCCCTGTAGTACCGCATATCCGTATCGACATGCGGATCGCTACAGGGATTTTTTACTGGTCTGTACGGGAAAAAGCATCCTGAATGGCTTTTGCCAGCACTTCAGCTGCCAGGGTGCCCGCCATATTCAGATCTGCCTCCACCTCGCCCACAGACGCTCCATAGATAGTATCGCCATCTGCCATAGTGCCCACCGGCCGGATGCAGCGGGCATAGGCATTGCGCGCCATGGAAGCAATCTTGGTCATCTCTGCTTTGGAAAATCTTCCATTGGTGATCACGGCGCCAATGGTCGTATTGCTGTTAAACAGCTCAGTCCGTTCACGAAGCTTATACAGCTCCTGGCAAGTATCCAAAAACCCTTTTTTATCCTCCGTCAAAAGGCCGGCGATCTTCTGGTTGTGCTCCGGGTCATAGATGTCTCCGAGCGCATTGACCACCACCACCGCAGCCATCTTCAGTTCTCCCACAGCTGCCGCATAGATGCCAAGTCCGCCCTTCACAGAGCGCTCCATCCCATAGAGCTTTCCAACCGTCGCTCCTGTTCCGCCGCCTACGCTGCCGCTTACCGGATGGTTCTTCTGCGCATTTTCACAGGCAGCATATCCCATCAAAGCGTCCGGTCTGACATCTGCCCTTCCATATCCCAGATCATAGATACAGGACTGACAGACTAAAGGAACCTTCGCATATCCCGTATCAAAGCCAACTCCATGCTCCTCAAGATAACGCATCACCCCATCCGAAGCCGCCAGCCCAAACGCCGAACCCCCGGACAGTACAAGGGCGTTGATGGGATTATCCGCTGTCACAGGAGAAGTAAGAGGCGTCTCCCTCGAAGCAGGCCCGCCGCCGCTGATATCCACACCCACACAGGCTCCCTTGTCAAAGATCAGCACCGTCACCCCCGTCTTCGCCTCATCATCCTGTGCATTTCCGATCCGCACACCTTCAAGATCTGTGATTTGAATCTCTCTCATATATGTCTCCTTATTAGAGTTCCACAACTCCCCTACCAAGCCCCCTTATCTAAGAGCATTTTCAGCCACTTATGTGTCTGAAAATCCTCTTGGGGCTTGTCCGGTCCGTTGCTGTTTTTTAGTTCCGTAACTTGGCCGAGTTATTGCTGTTTTTTGGCCCTACGCCGTCTTCAGGGCCACTGCAAGCGTTCTGGAGACGGCACTGGCGATCAAAAAGCAGACCCCTGCTTCGATCAGTCCCTGAAGCCCTACAAAGGCCACGACAAACATCAGGGGATTGGTCACTCCAAGCGTCTGCACAAAACCCTGAATATATTCTGTATGATAAAAAATCAGCACCACTGCACCCATAAAAAACACCGTGTTTAACAGAGGACACGCCAGGCTCGCTGCAAAATAGGCACTGTTCTTGGCCACTTTATGTATCCCCTGAAAGACCATCCCGCACAGAAGTCCTTCTAAGACTCTGGGCACAATACAAGTGATCGCTGTACCAATGGGATTGATACTCAAAAGCATGGAGCCAAATGAGCCGCCCATAAAACACTGAATCAGACTGGTGATCCCAAAAGTCAGCCCGCAGACGGCGCCCCCTTTTGGCCCTAAGATAATCGCGCCCACTGCCACCGGAACCGTCAAAAATGTAATCGAGATCCCAGGCGTGCGAAAATACCCCAGCGGCGTAAACGCCATCAAAAAGATAATGGCTGCCATCAGCGCCAGTTCCACCATGTAACGTGTGTTGTTTGTTGACTTGTTCTTCATCTTTTCTCCTTCTTTGGCTGATAAAACGGCGCACAAAGGCCTCCCCTGTCTTTCAGCATCTTTTATTTTGGGGAAATCACGGAATCCTTCAGAAAATTAGACAGCAAAAAATGTCCGCATCCATGCAGACCTGAATAATAAAGATCTAAAAAGTTGCCGCCCGGATCTAAGGGTCAGCACTTTTTCTTTGTGAAAACAATAGAACTATATAAAAATTGATGCGTTTTCCTGAAGAATAACGTTCCCCTATAATATACCACATATTTTCAAAATAACAAGCATCATTTTCATTGACTTTCCCCTCTCCTTATGATATTTTATGTTTAGATATTTAGAAAAATATCTAAATGTTAAAAATAACACAATCCAGGAAAGGAGCAGACGCCATGAGTTTTCAGGAAAGCTTCAAAGCGCTCTCAGACCCCACAAGGCGGGAGATCCTGACCCTTTTACGGGCAGGCCCACTCTCCGTCAGCGAACTACTGACCCATTTTTCCATCACCGGAGCCTCCCTCTCCCACCATCTGTCCATCCTGCGCCAGGCCGGACTCATAGATGACGAGAAAAAAGGGAAATATATCTACTATACCCTGAACACCACTGTTTTGGACGACATTCTCAACTGGATGATGTCCCTGAAAGGAAAAAATCATGAAGAATCGTAAATTGCATATCCTCACATACCTGTTAGCCATCGGAAGCCTCTTAATAGCAGCCATCCTGTACCCATCCCTCCCCGACGAGATCCCGACCAACTGGAGCTTCAACGGGACCGTCTCCTACAGCGGCAAAATCACCATCTTCCACATCTGCGGCATGGGAATCCTCATCGCTATCCTCATGGATCTCCTCCCCAAGATCGACCCCCGCCGCAAGAATTATCTGAAATTTAACAAATACTATGACATCTTCTGTGTCTTTTTACAAGTATTCCTGCTGATGATGAACCTGATGATCCTCACCGAATCCTACCGCCCCGGCACCCTGTCCGTCCCCACCATCACCATGATATCCATAGGCCTTTTGCTCCTCATCATCGGAAACATGATGCCCAAATTCAAAAGCAACTTTTACTTTGGAATCAAGACTCCCTGGACCCTCTCCAGCGAAGAAGTCTGGTACAAAACCCACCGTTTAGGAGGCAAATGTTTCTTCCTCATAGGCCTGTTTTTGATCATCTGCCCCCTCCTCCCCCTAAAACCCACCCTGATCTACACCCTCACCCTGCTAAGCCTCCTTCCCGCCTGCCTCATCCCCACCATCATGTCCTACCTCTGGTGGCGCCAGGAACAAAAGTCCAGCCAAAACTAACGATATCCCTCCGCCACCCCACACTCCCAGGATTTGCTATAATTATATGTGTTTGGGTATTGCAGGCCTTACGCTCCCAGGATTTGCCGCAAAAGAGACCTGGGGATTCGCACAAAGAGTGCTGTGTAGATTGGAGCGGACAGTGCACAGGTTTTGTCTGAGTCAGACGAACACGTTCACGTGTACGGCTGAAACAGACAAAACCTGTGCACTGTCCGATACATTCTATGCAGACCTTTGTCGAATCCCCAGGCCTCTTTTGCGGCATATCCGTCCCCCTCCCCCTCACTCCCCATCAAACTTATACCCCATCCCCCATATCGTCTTAATCAGCTCCCCCTTCTCCCCCAACTTACTCCTCAGCTTCTTCACATGCGTATCAATCGTCCTGGCATCCCCAAAATAATCATAATTCCACACATGATTCAAGATCTTCTCTCTCGACAACGCAATCCCTTTATTCTCTATAAAATAAGAGAGCAGCTCAAACTCCTTATAGCTCAACTCCACATCCACCCCATCGATCTGCACCCGGTGAGCCGCCTTATTCAGTTCAATCCCGCCTGCTGTAATCACATCCTCACTCGCCAGCAGATTCGTCCTCCTGAGGATCGCTTCCACTCTTGCCACCAGGATCTTAGGGCTAAAAGGCTTCGTAATATATTCATCCACACCCAGCTCAAATCCCTGCAGTTCGTCCCTCTCATCTCCCTTAGCCGTCAGCATAATAATCGGCACCTTTGAGTAACCCCTGATCTCGCGGCAGACCTGCCACCCATCCATCTTAGGCATCATCACATCCAGGATCAAAAGAGCAATATCCTTATGTTCAAAAAAAAGATCCAGCGCCTGCTCCCCGTCCCCGGCTTCCAGCACTTCATAATTTTGCTTTACCAAAAAATCCCGCACCAGCTTGCGCATACGACTCTCATCATCCACTACCAATATCTTTAATCTCTCCATAAAAAACACCGCCTTTTATCTACATATTGATGTTTCATTATATCAATCAATTATGTAAGTTCTGTGAACATTTTTTCTAATCTGTCTCTTCATGCCTTAAGTTTTCCCACAATTTACCGATATATTATATATACAGATTTAAAAACAGGAGGTGGTCATATGAATATCATGATGATGAGTTCTCTGAACACATATACAAAAAACATGAAGATGCAGATGAAATGGAAACAAAAGCAGTCTTCCGGAAACTATACCAATCAAGCCACTGCCCTGAAAAAAGAGACTGTTTCCAAAGAGCAGCCCAAGAGTGCAGAAGAAGCCATGTTAGAATCCCTGCAGACTGACAGTTCCACCTCCATGATGCAGCAGATCCGCGCCAAGATGGCCGCCGGGAAGAGATTAAGCGCCAAAGAGATGGACTTTCTCAAAGAAAATGACCCGCAGACCTACCAAAAAGCCAAAGAGATCGAGATGGAGCGGGAAGCCTACGAGCGGGAGTTAAAGCAGTGTAAGACCAAGGAAGAAGTCCAGAGGGTCAAGTTAAGCCATGCCGCTGCTGCGATGGCCTCTGTCAAAGAGATTGAGAGCAATCCCAATATCCCCAAAGGCGAAAAACTGGCTCTGATGATGCAGGAACTTGCCAAGAGCAACGCTCTAGGAGACTCTGAGAGAGCCTTTGCCATGAGTAAAGACTATAAGTCACTGCCCACCGAAGCCGAGCGTAAAAAGGCAGAGGAAGAGCTGGAAGCAGCTAAAAAAGCAGAGATGGGCATCGATGACAAGACCGACGACTCTGTGGAAGAAGTGACCGATTCCTGTAACCGGGATGCTGTCACAGACTCTTTAGAAGAAGCAGAAGAACCGCCCACCGAAGCGGAAGTCGAAGCTGCCAAACAAGTCATCGCCGGACAGGAGATGAGTCGGTTAGAAGCAGAAGTTACCCCGGAAGCCCGCAAAGTCCGCCGGGCCAAAGCCCAGGCAGCCTATGCGCAGAGTGCTTCCACGCCCATCTTTACACACACGGTTGATATCAAAGTAGAATAGCAGATCCGAAAAGGGGACGCCCTGACTGACACAAAGTATCCAGACCTTTGTCGAGTCAGGGCGTCCCTTTTGCGACAGCCCCTTCGCTTTCACTATAGTTCATTGATCGTCTCTGTGATCGCCATACTCAGAATACGTTTCGCGGGCATATGAACCGCTATGGCTGCCGCAGCCAGCACCAGCAGAAGAATCACCAACAGTTCTCCCACTGGCAGTGTCCAGTAAAATGACGCTCCAAAATGGTCCGTAATCAGAAAATCGTACATCGCCTTACTGACAGGCAGTCCAATCCCACAGCCCGCCGCACAGCCAAAACCTGCATAGGTATACGCTTCCGCTGCAATCATCTTTTTCAGCTGCCGTCCGTCCATCCCTACAGCCCGCATCGCTCCATACTGCTTTGTCCTCGCAGAGACACTCATAGAGATGCTGTTAATAATATTCAGCGCAGAGATCATCGCGATCATCCATAAAAATCCATAGACGATCGTCACAAATGCATAAAAGTAGCTGCGGTCTCCCTCCTCGCGTCGGTCTGCAAATTCACAGCCATGTTCTGTTGCCAGATCCCGAATCTTATCCACCTCTTCTTCTGTGATATCCTTTGTCGCATGTATATCAATAATCCCAAAACGGCTCTCTCCCGTCAATCGAACACATGTTTCATATGAAACAATCATATCAATCTCTCCACCGGTCGTGCCGTCATTGCTGAACGGACTGTTTTTCAGTACGCCTGCAATCTCCAGTTCTTCCTCGTCAATCCAGACCTTATCGCCGACCTGCAAAGGGTTGCTCTTGTCATAGATCGTTAAAATATACCGACTGTCCCCCATGACTTTGGACGCATCGCTTCCTTTTCTAAGATCCCCGTCTTTTGTAAGCCACTTTAACTGAAGTTCATCATAAGAGATCAGATTGACGGTATTTTGCGAAAGCTCTCTGCTAAAAGAAGCCGGGATCTGATTGACGGAAGCACGCCCATACGCTTCCTTGACGCCTTTTAACGCTTCTAGCTGTTCGATCCATGAGACGTCCAGCATATTTTTATCATCCTCTCCCACGATAGACAGATCAGACGAATACGTTTTATAAGGCATCAGCAGTTGAAAAAAGTCAATCAAGACGGAAAAGCATAAAAACAAGATAATACTCAGTGCAAACGAGCAGGTCATCAGGAACAGATTTTTCTTTGCGGAGACCGCATGGTGAATCCCCAGTGCCGTATCGATCCGGAACACACGCGTATGGGCCACATGATGAATCTTCTTCCCTTCTCCGGTATTGCCTGATACAGCCGCCACTGGAGAGACTCTGGCCGCCCTTTTAGCGGGTGCCTGCGCAGCCAACAACACAGTCATAAGCCCCACGAGCACACCGCTTAACACTCCCACCACACTGATCCGGATGACTGGCATCATCTGAAATTCACCGCCGATCGCATAGCGAATCGCAGCACAGAGGAGCCAGCTTGCTACGGTTCCATAGAAAATCCCCAGTGGGATCGAGATCCTGCACCAGTTTAAAGCCTCCATTCTTACAAAACGGATGATCTGCCGCTTGCTGGCGCCGATACACCGCATCATCCCAAAAAACTGCGAGCGCTCGGCAATATTGCTATTGAGACTGCCGGAGATCATAAACACTCCTGCCAACAAGATCAACACAAATAAAAATGCAGCTATCCCATAGATATTGGCCATATAAGAACTACGCCCATATCCCATCGTCATCAGCAGTATATTATTTGCTCCGATCTGATCTTCCGTCTTGCCAAACTGCTCTTTGATCCCGTTAATGGACTTTGTAATATTGGTGCCTTTTTTAAATCGAAGATAATAGCTCGAATATATGTTCTCTCTGGATTCCTGTGCACAGAGCTGCAAAAAAGCGC
Source organism: uncultured Lachnospiraceae bacterium (assembly GCA_910585995.1). Taxonomy (GTDB): domain Bacteria; phylum Bacillota; class Clostridia; order Lachnospirales; family Lachnospiraceae; genus Hominiventricola. The sequence continues at coordinate 11,211 of CAJUGG010000008.1, read as the reverse complement.
TTTCCTGGATAAATGCGCTGATCTCGTCCTCTTTTACCGGGAGGGCGCTCTCGTCTCCTCCATTGCTGCTCGCAAAACGGCCTTCCATCCGAAAACCTGTTACCGTAAAATCCACGCTCCCGACCGGAGTCATAAGTGTCACGCTGTCTCCCGCCTCTATACCCAAGAGCCTCTTTGCATTGACAGAAAGGATGATCTGATCTGCACGATCCAGGACTGCGGTCTCATCAAAATAATACATCATATCCGTCAGAAACGGCTGTTCCACCCCACAGAGCGCCGTCTTGTAGCCACTGATCGTATACCTGTCTCCAAGTTCCGGAAATCCGTTCCCTGTCCATACGGCATTCACCACCTCATACCGGGAAGAGATTTCCACATCCGGTCGGGAAGCAAGTGCATCCATCTCTTCGTATGTTAAATCTTTCACATTAATATGCCAGTTACCATGGGTAGCCATCGTATTCCGCTTGTCCGCTTCTATCCCTGCATCCGCGATACTAAAGACACCCGTCACCAAGAAGACCGCCATTACAATACAGAAAAAAGTCATACGATTTCTGCGACTGTGCACCTTGGCAGAGATCGGGATCAAACTTAGATAACTTCTCATTCCCGACACCTCCCAAAATCAGAAACCACTCCATCAGATACTTTTAAGATCCGGTCCGCAGTCTGTGCAATGCTTAAGCTATGGGTAATCATCACGATGGTCTGTTCATATTTTCTCGATGCCTCTTTTAACAGAGTAATGACTTCTGTGCTGTTCTGCGTGTCCAGATTGCCAGTCGGCTCATCGGCTAAGATCAGGGCTGGACGCGTCATCAGCGCGCGTCCAATCGCCACTCTCTGCTGCTGCCCGCCGGAAAGCTGACTGGGCAGATGATGGCGGCGCTCCTTTAGATTCAATACTTCCAGCAATTCTTCCAGATACTTCCGGTTGGGTTTTTGATAGTCCAAAAGCACCGGAAAGATCATATTCTGCTCTACGTTAAGCTCCGGGATCAGGTTAAAGCTTTGAAAAATAAATCCAATATTTCTGCGGCGAAACACCGTCAGATTTTTGTCCTCCATATCAAAAATATTTTTCTTACCAATATACACTTTGCCGGAAGTCGGCGTATCCAAAGCCCCAATCATATTTAAAAGGGTACTTTTTCCGGAGCCTGACTCTCCCACAACCGCCACAAATTCTCCTTTTGGTACAGAAAAACTGGCTTTTTTCAACGCATGAACGGCAATTTCTCCGCTGCCATACGTCTTGGAGAGGGATTTCACTTCCAATAGATTCATCTTCTCACACCTCTTTCTTTTTGTATATTGGAAGCATAACACCGAAAGCTTACTCTCAGATGACTCTTTTCCTACAATTTTGTAGGAATTAAAAAATTCAGGGTAAACGTAGTTCCAACCCCCAGAGCACTGTCTACCTGCACTGTCCCATGATGAGCTTCCACAATCGATTTGACCAGGGGCAGTCCCAGCCCGATCCCCTGCAGATCCTGTGAAAAACGACTTCGGTAGAACCGTTTGAAGATATGATAGAGATCCTCTGGGTGAATGCCGCTGCCATTATCCTGTACGGAAATCTGAACCACCGACGAAAGTTCTTTCCATTCCACCCAGACGCTCCCGCCCGCCTGCATATGATCCAGCGCATTTTTCACCAGATTACTGACCGCCTCCACAAGCCAGAGACGGTCGCACACCAAGGTAATCCTGGCATCGCCCGACAGACAGATCTGTTTTTCCTCCTGTCTCGCGCGGACTGCAAAACTTTTCTTCATGCTTTCCATCATATCCTGCACATATTCCTCCGTCTGATCTAGTACCATCGTGCCTGCGTCAAATTTGGTGATCTTCAGAAGATTCTGCACTAAAGTCTCGATGCGGTCCAATTCCTGCTCCGACAGATGGACAAATTCCTGGATTGTGGGAGATTTTTCTGCCTCCTCTTCCAAGATTCCATGATAGATATTTAAGGCTGCAAGCGGCGTTTTTAACTGGTGGGAGATATCAAAGATGGTATTTTTCAGAAAGTTCTTAGTGCTTTCTTCGCGTTTCAGATGCGCATTTAAGATATCTACCAGAGAATTGATCTCATGAAACAGGCGGTAGATCTCCCCCTCCTCATCGCACTCCATATGAACCGTATGGTCTCCCGACAGATATTCTGTAATCTGTTCTACTGCATATTCCAACATCCTGTTCTGCTCTTTAAAATACCCATAACAGATCCATACAACCGCAAGTCCCATAATGCTATATCCCGCCAGGGCAAATATGATTGCCTGCTCTCTATAGATACCTATTAACACTGTAGATAACAGGGTAAATATCGCCATACAGACTCCAATTCTAAGAAACAGCTCCTGGATCTTTTGATTTTCCAATATCTTCATCTGACACCTCAATCCGCCGTATTCCATTTATACCCCATCCGCCGGACAGTGACAATCCGCTTGGGTTCCTTTGGATCGTCTTCGATCTTGGTACGCAGCCTGCGGATATAGACCGTCAGCGTATTAGAATCAATATAATTTTCCTCACAGTCCCACAGCCTGCTCAAGATCTGCTCAGAGGAGAGCACTTGATTGGGGTGTTCCATAAAAAACCGCAGCAATTTATACTCTCCGGCGGTCAGTTCTAACAAAGCGCCGTGTTTATAGACCTCTCCTTTTAAGAGCTGTATCTGAATCTCATTGGAAGACAGCTCATTGTCTGTCCTTTTGAAATTGTCGCATCTTCTAAGCAGCGCGTTGACTCTTGATAAAAACACTGCCAGTTTAAAGGGTTTGGTGATATAGTCGTCTCCGCCGATATCCAGCCCCATAATCATATCTGTCTCCTCATCCGCTGCTGTGAGAAACATAATCGGTACTTTGGAACTTTGGCGTATTTTTTGACACAGATCAAACCCGGAACCATCCGGGAGCGTCACATCGAGTATCACCAGATCACACCTCCTCCCCTCCCACATTGCCTCTGCTTCCATACAAGTCCTAGCAACCTGCACTTGGTAGCCCTGTCTCTGCATCGCAAAGGACAGGCCGCCGATCAGGCTCAGATCGTCTTCCACAAAAAATATCTGTTTCATCTATATCCACCTGCCTTATTTATTCTAACCATAGCAAACCTATTGTCATGAATAAAAAAGAGGCATGATCTGCAACTATCACACCTCCCACTTTTATTCATGACAACAGATCTGCCAGTAAAGCCCGCAATCTAATGCTTTTCATATAAGAATCGTTCCTCCAGCGTCACATGAAACTCCTCTGCCAGATCTCTGAAATCCTGCGGCAGGATGGTCTGCAGCTTCTCCGGTCGGATTGACAATGTTTTCACAAGAATCTCTGCGGATTTCTCCACGGTGTGCATCAGTCCAAAGGTCAGGTCAAAATCTTCTCCGGAACAAAACATCCCGTGATGTGCCCAGACTGCGACATCGTACTTTTTCATCAGTTCACTGGTAGCCACCGCGATCTCTCTGCCACCCGGAACCATCCACTTCACCACGCCCACGCCCTGAGGAAAGACCACCGGACACTCCGTCATCATCTCCCAGAGTTCTCTGGTAAATACCTCATCTTTTAATGGCAAAACAAAGGACAACGCAATGATATTGGCAGGATGCGCATGATAGATCACCCGGTGCTTCCCGCCGGAGACTGCCTTTTTCACCTCGTGGTTCATCAGATGGCTGGGCAGCTCACTCGTAGGTCTGCCGCCATTTACAAGGCCCCAGCAGATCCGATAGCGCTCCCCTGTCTCATCCACCTCTAGGATACAGGTGCTGTCAGCAGTATCTGCTGCCACATTCCGGAAATATTTACCGCTTCCAGTCACCATAAAATATTCCCCGCAAAGTCCCGGCACACTTGTACCGATCTCCTGCCAGTCTCCCACCTGGGTAAAAAATCCTTTTACCGCTTTTACATCTTCTGGTTTCATGCGGTAGGAAAGGTTGCCACCATTTCTCTCATGCCAGCCCTGTTCCCATCCATCCTGGCACATGCGGACAAACCCTTTTACAAATGCAACATCTAATATACTCATAGGAGACTCCTGCTTCTTATTATATTAATTCCACGCTCTGCTTCTGCAATGATGTTTGACACTGGCCGTCACAGGACTCACTGTCTGGCAGGAGCCGTCACAATAGCCGCTCTGATGGCCATAACCGCAGTAGGACACCCCATCGTGAAGATGATATCCCGTCTCGCTGCAGCCTTCTACATTGCAGACACCCAAAGCACCACAGGAACCGTCGCAATAGCCGCTCTGATGAGCATATCCGCAGTAGGACACGCCGTCGTGAAGATGATGCCCCGTCTCAGTGCAGCCTTCCACATTGCAGACTGTCACAGCACCACAGGAACCATCACAATAACCGCTCTCGTGAGCATATCCACAGTACGGCACATTCTCATGCAGATGCCGCCCCATGATCTGACAGCCCTCCACCGTACAAACCGGGCAGCTGGTGTCGATGTTCGGTGTATTATCAGGAACTTCCTGTACCTGCGGCTGTTCTTGCTGTACCTGTGGCGGCTGCTCTGCTGGCTGTTGTTGTACTTGTACTTGCTGTCGCTGTCCGTGGTGGCCGCTGCCATGATGACCATGGGCCAGCACCGGCATCGTCGCCAGCATGGAAGCAATCAATATGATCCCGCTTGTCTTACCTATCTTTTTAAAACTTACCATAGCTTCACACTCCTGCTACAAAACATATGTTCTGTTAACCTTCCGCTTCCAACGCCTGAAGCGCTTCCACGGTTTCCTTATAATCCACTTTCACCTGTTCTAAAAGTGTATCTGCCTCATCGCTTCCTCCATCACGGAGCTTGTCTGTCAGGATACTGCTGGAATTGCCAAGCTTGGTAAATCCCAGATTCTGACAGATTCCTTTGATCGTATGGGATGCCCGAAAAGCCTCCTCATAATTCTTTTCCTCCATGGATTTCATAAGCAGATCATAGCTGGAATCACTTAAAAATTTGATCGCAAATTTTTTCACCATCCGCTCACTGCGCAGACGCCCAATCACACCCTCATAGTCACCGCCAAATGCTGCATAACATTCTTGTAAGCTCATACCTTGTCACTCCTTTTCTTGTTCGCAAGCCGGATTCTCTCATTCGTTCCGCCTGGATGTTCTCCTGATCTTCTTATTATATAATAAAAAATCCAAAGAAGCAATCGCAACCTGCCATGTTTCACAAGAAAGAATAGAATCCACGCTTCGCGAGTCCTCTATTGTCATAAATACCTTTCTAAAATGATCTTCCTATAGTATAATCTTATAGGAAAGGCTGGATCATGACCTTCCAATATCATCCAAACAGAAAGGACAGACAAGATGAATCAGAACGTAAAAAACGAAGTGAGCAAAAAAGTACAAGAACTTATCAGCGCATCTTCCTGCTGTGCAGAGGCAAAAGCAGCAGGCCAGAGATGGTTAGACGCCCTTGATACGCCAAAAGAGGCAGAAGAGACAAAGAACCTGATTGCGGAACTTGAGATGGACCTTATGCCGATCGACGGACTGTTAGCTTTCGCAAGCTCCGAAGCCGGCGCACAGGTATTTGGCGCCGAGACAGCTAAAAATGTAGCTGCCCATGCACAACAGCTAAAAGACTCCGGCATCAAATACTGCGACTGCCCCGCCTGCACAGCAGTGGAAGCTATCTTAGCAAAAAAGGATGAGCTTCTCGCATAATGGCAGTGAGAGACTGTCAAAAAAGAGTCGCTGTATATCCGTAGCGGCTCTCTTTTTCTGTGTACGATTAATCATCCAACTCACTTAACGCCCGTTCTCCCCGCAGGATATTCACAATAATCCCATATCCCTGCTCAGAAGAAAACCCGGTAAATGTACCTCCAACAATCCACTCCTCGGTCTCGACTTCTGTCTTTTTCAGATATTCTTCAAATGTCTGCTGTGCATCTTCTAGCATTTCCTCCGGATCAGAAAACGCTCTTTCTCTCATACAGCTTTCAAACAGACGATGAACCACCGATACTCCCAGCCCTCTTAGGAGATTATACTGCTTTGGCTCGTCAAAACATTCCGGCCAGCGTTTTTGTACGGTCTTCCATATTTTTTCAACCGCAGCCTTTGTCAGTTCAGCAGTCTTTGTGGCTTCTTTTCCTGAGATCACCGTATTTCCTACCACTACCAGATTCGCGACCTTAGCAGTAAATTTTATCAGCGACCTTGCAAACGTGCCGATTGATACAGGTTTCTGCAATCCCAATTGATCTCCCATCTGGATACGGTCATACCACATGGAATCGGTATCATGAGCCAAAAGCTTTACGGCTTGTGTTGCAAGATTTTCATAAGAATCTTTATTCAGTTCCACTTCATGTTTCCCCAGATCTGCCTGCATCTTTTTCTCACGAAGTTCTTTCGCTAGATTAATACTCACACGTTTTCCCTTACTGTTTATATTAATAAAGGTATCCATCTCCAATGCACTGTCTATCTCCTTGGAAATCAGAAGAATCACTGGAAACTCATAATGACGGATAAGTTCCTTATATTTATCCTTATATCGAACATATTTGGTATCCCGCAGAAATTCAATCGCCTTGATTCTGTGCTGCCCGTCCACGATTCGCAGCCTACCGTTGATCGTCAGCACATTCCCTTGATAAGAGATATCCTTCTGTGTTGCAGCCGCAATGATCGACATGGGCAATATCTGTTCGGAATTGGTATCTGCAAGATATCGCGCGATCTTCTTATAATGTGCTTCCACAGGCGGCCTCTGATAGCCAGTCTCTTTTACAGAATCATAACTTGATATGGTATAATTAGACAGCAATTCTTCCGTCGAAAGCTTAAATATATACATCCTATGGTATCCCTGCTCGATGCTGATAGCATTATGAATCGTCATACCTCTTCCTCCCAGCCAAATAATTTCTTATGTAGTTCCTCCGCCTTCTGCCCTGACAGTTTCTCCGCCCCGTCAAAATATTCTAAGATCTGCTCTCCTTCCATATCGATCAGGAAAATATTCTCTTTATTCAGACATTCTTTTAAATCTTCTACCATCTTACGTTTCACATGACCATGTACTTCGTAGTCAATCAGGCACCTCGTCCAGAGAAAGACACTCTCCAATGCACTCTCCTTGTCAAAATTTTCCTGCTCACACTCTTGTTTGTATTTTTCAAAGACACCTCCTTTTAATGCTTCTGAGATCTCTTGCTGAACCTCTTCTAGCATCTGCTCTTCCATAAAATATTCCAGTTTACCATTGGAACCAAGGATCAGCGCATGGAGAATGTTTTGTGAAAAATCATTGTCAGAAAAATCTGCTGTAAAATAATTCAAGATCTTTAAACGCTGCAAACGTCCTACAATGTATTCAATCCAATCTTTATAATGAAAATCATCTTCCTGTTTCAAAGTAACATAGATGCAGAAAAAGGCTTCCCAGTAAACATTTTCCTTTACAAGCTGATCCAGCCATTTAGCACTTCTTTTTTTATCCGAACTGACGTTTTTCAGATCCAGCTTTTGAGAAATCATCTGCTGCGCATGGTTAAGGTCTTCTGTATTTTTGCAACTCTGAATTATCTCACTTAATTTCTGAACCGCCTTCTCCTCTTTACTGGATTGATTCAAATAGATCTCCACAATCAACCAGTAAGCAGCCCTTAGATCCATCACACAGCCATACAGTTGATTAAATCTGTCCTGATACGCTTTCTGGATCACAGAGACGCAAATCCCTTTAAGTTCATTAATTCGATCCAGTGTTTTGCGTGAAAAATTGCTCTGCAAGCCCTCCATTTCCCTGTCAATCAGGTCCAACTCAGCCAGGATATTATCCATGCTCTGTGTCAGGATCTTCTGTGAAACAAAATAATCATAGTTCTTATAGAACATCGAATGTTCAAGTTCTCCCCAAAAGGAATGAACCATAGATTTGATCTGAAGTTCAAAATGAACCGGCTGAGTCTTCTCAGAAACACAATATCTTCCTCCAATCCGATAGATATCATGTCCATTTTTCTGTTTTTCAGGCTGATTTTTCAAGAGGAGCATCATTGTGGCGTCATTCACTGTCTGATAGACGAAACATCCCTCTTCACCCAACGAATCTCTTTTGCTTTGCAACAAATCGTAGACGGCTATCTCTTCCCGATTCAAAAGACACTGCACCCGGACGCCGATCAGATCCGGAAGTTTCTCTATAATAGTCCTTCCATCCCTATAATCTTTATAATATCCCTTTCTCAGAATCTTCTCCCGCAGACTCTTTGCGCCTTTTACCCTCCCATGGATCATCCACCTTTGACCGCTTAGCACCTGTTCTAACGTCTTTACGATATCTTCAAGGATCTCTTTGTAGTGCGCTTCTTTCTCACTAAGATATGCAGTTGCTTCTTCAGCAAGTCTCCCGATCTTTTCCACATGGGTTACTTCCGTTTTCTCTTCTGGTAACTTTGCCATAATTTCCTCCATGAAAACAGCATTCGTAATCTAAATATCCATCAATCTTATATGATCCAGCTTCTGCTCCTAAAATGATTCCAAATATTTCTGGAGCAAATCCGCAAACTGTCCAATATGTATCCCATCCACAAAAGAATGATGAACCTGGACAGATACTGGCATGACGATCTTATTGTTCTTTTCATAATATTTCCCCCAGTCAAACAAGGGCGTCGCATTATCCTTTTTTCCGGAATTGGTATGTGAGATATGCGTATAGGTGATCCAGGGCATAGGCGAACACTGAAATACATCATTTCCAAGAGGACCTGTAAAATATTCCTTCTGCTCCCTGGCAGTCCTTCCTGCCGTCTCCACATATTCCTGAATACTGCCCCGAAGCGGCACATTCACCACTTTAAATAGTCCCGTATCCTGATTCAGATAAGTAAACGCAGTATCAATATGATCAAAAAGTACCACCTTCCCATCCAAAAAACGATACCGGAACGCTTCCATCTCATTCGCACATTTACATACCGCATACACAAACGCAAGCGTAAAGGAGAGGTTCTGTGCCTTCATTTTCCGCCGGAAATTTGTAATATCAACCTCAAAGGTCACACAGAAAGCAGGCTCCACGCTTTCCCTGAAAACCATACAGTGCATGGCTCTCTCCCAGTTTTTTTCGTCTATTATCTGATAAGTGTTCATTTAATAATCCTCCAGAAATTTCCATTTATTCTGCATACAATATAAGGGCATCGCAAAGCCATCTGTCCTGATGTCTTTACAATGCCCTCTTTTGGTATGGACCTGACTGTAGCAATGTCGAACCCCTATCTACCGTGTTAGATTCAGATGTTTCTGTAATTTCTGTTAATGCATCTAGGTCAATAGATGTTTTATCATCTGAATAATACCATGTAATCACCAGACGGTCATTATACACATATATCTTATCTACAAAATATTCAAGCACGCGATTTCGTGTATCTTCATCGTCAAAATCTGCTTTCGCATACATTTCAAAATATTTCTTTATACTGTTTTCATCTTCAACAAGTGCCTGTTTCAACTTTTCAGTTTCAATGGCTTCTTCAATGCCCGTCTTTTTGTTCTCTAGCTCTGTAAGCCTGTTTGTTACTGCATCTGATAAAACGCCCTTTTCAATAACCTTGATAAGATTATTGATTCCTCTTTCTGTTTCTTTCAGTTCACTTTCCAAACTTGCTATATAGCCATTATCAGCATATAAATTTTTATAGTAAGATGCTATATCAACCGCAAGACTTACTAAGTTTTCTTCATCTTCCAATAAATCCCGAAGTAGCCACACAACATGAACTTCTAATGTATCTTTGGGAATATTTTTCAAGTTGCATATGTGTTTTCGATGATTCTTGCAAGCGTAGTAATAATGAATTTTTCCTGTTTTTGACGTACCTGACATTCCATGCATTGTAGTTCCACATTCACCACAAAACAATTTGCCTGTAAGCCAATAACGAGGCTCCTCTGTATCATCATTTGCCCCTCTTGCTTTATGTTTATTACGTTCAAATCTTTTTTGTGCTTCCGCAAACATTTCATCAGAAATCAATCTAGGCATCCCGTCTGGTACTACAATATCAGAATATTGATAGATACCTATATATGCCTTATTTTTTAATATGTGCCTTAATCCATTCACATTAAACTTTCTGCCGAGAGTTGTCCGTATTCCTTGTTTGTTTAGGTCTTCTGCTATTTGTGTCAGTGGTTTCCCGTCCACAAATTCTTTAAAGATACGCTGTACTATCGGAGAAGTAGTTTTATCCTCAATATAATGCTTGGTATCATCAACTGTATATCCTAATGTCTTATGTCCGTTATAGAGTGCTTTCTGGGCATTATATCGCATTCCACGTGTTACATTCTGTCTTAACTGTTTTGAATAAAATTCTGCCATACTGTCCATGATACCCTCTATCAAAGCTGATTCTGGTGTATCTGTTGGTGTAATTTCAGCAACATATTCAATCGCACAGCCAGCATCACGAATTGTTCGTTTTGCCATTGACAGAATATATCTATCTCGTCCCAATCTATCTGTTTTCCAAAGAATCAAAACAGCGGGCTTGATTTTTCCGACTTCTGAAAGCATAAGCTGAAAACCTGGTCTATCTTCCCTAGTTCCAGAAATAGCTTCATCGCTGTATTCCTTAACAATAGTATAACCATGTTTTTCTGCATATAAAACAGCCTGTTCCCTCTGTTGGTCAATAGACGCTTCATTTTGAGCGTGACTGCTGAAACGATAATAAGCAATCGCATAGTTATTATTATTTTGTTTAAATGCCTTTGCCAATCATATCACCTTTTCTTGTATTTCTTGAACTATGATTATACCTAAAAAATCTTCATTTATCAACATATATCAACATAAATAAAAGAACAGGGAGCAAAGACAGCTCCCTGACCCTCTGTCGGAATCAAAATAAAAAAGCACCCATAAATGAGTACTTTTTCATTTCGATTATTCATCCCACGGTGTATAACCACTTCTTCTTTCCACAATCTTAGATTCTTCCTGTTGTTGATTTTCATATGCTGTCGTTGTTGTTCTCTGTCCTCGCATTTGTCTGTATTTTCGACCATCTGCAATTAAACTTTTTTGTTCCTCTGCTTCAGCATCAAGAGCCTTTTTTTGAGCATCTTGAGCATCTTCTTTAATCTGAAAATCCGCTTCTCTTTTTTCCTGTGCTTTTTTCATG
>CAJUGG010000007.1 GCA_910585995.1 uncultured Lachnospiraceae bacterium | reverse complement strand
GTTTTCGGGGAGGAGAGATTGTGCCGACGTTGTTTGTGGGGGCTACGTTTGGGTGTCTGTTTGGGCAGGTGACAGGGTTGTCGCCTTCTTTGGCGGCGGCGTGCGGGATGACTTCGGTGTTTTGCGGGGTGACGAATTGCCCGATCTCTTCGCTGCTTTTGAGTTTTGAATTGTTTGGATTTAAGTGTATGCCGTTCTTTTTGCTGTCGGTGTGTATCAGTTATCTGGAGTCGGGGTATTATGGGCTGTATCATAGCCAGAAGATCTTGTATTCAAAGACGAAGCTGAAGTTTATTAATAGGCATACGAAAGAATAAGGGAGAGGATGGCCCCGCCGCACCAGGCGGTCTCTTGGCAATGACAGATTGGCACGGGCGCAGCTAAGGCAGCGGCGGATCGACAAATGTCTGCATAGAATGTATCGGACAGTCCGCACAGTTTGTATGCTCCAATCGGACACTTAGGTGTCCGCCTGGCTCATACAAACTGCACAGACTGTCCGCTCCAATCTACACAGCACTATTTGTGTGATCCGCCGCTGCCTTAGCTGCGCCCGTGCCAATCTGTCATTGCCAAGAGACCGCCTGGTGCGGCGGGGCCTGGGGCTGGGAGGAGGAGTGGTTTGGTGTATGATGATAGATTGTAAATGTATTATTGTTTTGATATTGGATATGGAAAGAAAGTGGAGGATATGCTATACTGAAAAGCAGTTGAAAAGAAATGATCTGACATACAATTAAGCATTTCCAGAAGTAAGGTACAAAGGACAATGAAAAAATTAGCAGATGGAGGGGTGATTGAGAATATAGGTTCTCATAGAAGTGGGCAATGGAAAGTTAAAAAATAATTATTTGTAAAATGATTGAAAAAGGGGATGTAGATTGGGTATGAAACTTCAGGAATTATTGGATGAGAAGTATGAGAAAATTGTGATTCAGTGTCATAATGCACCAGATGCGGATGCGTTGGCCAGTGGTTATGGGGTGTATTGTTATCTGCAAAGTCATGGGAAAAGGGTGCGGATGATCTACAGCAGTTCAAAAGAGCATGAAGTGCATATTCAAAAGAGGAATCTTCAGCTGATGGTGGCGGATTTGGAGATTCCTGTTGAGTATGTGGTAAAGCTTGATGAGGAGCCGGATCTTTTGGTGTTGGTGGATGGGCAGTATCGGGAAGGGAATGTCAGAGAGTTTAGCGGGAAGACGGTGGCGGTGATCGATCATCATAAGGTGAATTGTGAGGAAAATCAGCCTAAGATGAGGGAGATCCGTGATCGCTATGGATCTTGTTCTACGATTATCTGGGATATGCTGGTGGATGAGGGATGGGATTTTTCAAAGGATAAGAAGCTTTCGACGGCGCTTTATTATGGGCTGTATATGGATACGACGGAATTGGAGGAGTTGAGTCATCCAAAGGATATGGATCTGGTGGACGCGCTGCGGCTTTGCTGTGATGATGATATGCTGTTTCGGTGGAGATGTCATAACCTGGCGCTTTTGGAGATGAAGAGTGCGGGACAGGCGTTGTCGGGGTATGAGTATTTTGAAAAATGGCATTTTGCGATTATGGAGATGCGGGGAGAGGACGGGAAGTATCTCGATCAAAATCTGTTGGGGGTGATCAGTGATCTGTTGATCCGGGTGGATGGAGTGGATGCCTGCATTGCTTTTTGTGAGCAGGATGATTGTTTCAGGCTTTCAATCCGTACTTGTACGAAAGAGATCCTGGCAGAGGATTTGATCCGGTTTGTGACTGCCGGACTTGGAGGAGGCGGAGGCCGTTCAAAGAGAAAGGCGGGTGGGTCTTTGAAGAAAAAGGAACTGCTTGCACTCTATCAGTCCTGGTATGGTCATGCGCCTACAGAGGGTAATTCGCTGAGAGAACTGGTCGCACACCTGCTGGCGGACCGGATGAAGGATTATCAGGAGAGTCAGGAGGTCTATTATTCCGGGAAAGAAGAGACGGTTCAGAAGATTCAGTTAGAGAAGATGCAGATGTATGAGAAACGCACAGACATTGTGATTGGCTATATGCCGGCCACCAAGCTGTATCCGGAAGGGACGATGATCAATGTCCGCACGATGGAAGGCGATGCGGTGGAGCAGATTGCAAAGGATACGTACCTGCTGTTTGGGGTGACAGGAGAGCCGTATACCAACCGGGAAGATTTTTTCTTAAAACAGTATACGCCTTGCAATAAGACATACCAGTTTTCCAGCGAATATCCGCCCAGGATTACAAAAGTGGACACGGGAGACGGTGGTGGGGTATCAGAGCCGATCCAGCTGGAGACGCTACAGAGCCTGGTCAGTACCTGTTCACTAAAGTCCGGCCATAAGGTATTTGCAAGACCATTGACTTGCCGCACAAAGATCTTTTCGCCATATCGGGAAGATTACTTGTTTGGAGAGCCTGGAGACTGGCTGGTAGCCAACGCACAGACACCTAAGAAAGTACATATTGTGAAAAAAGAGATCTTTCCTCAGTTGTATGAGCAGAAATAAATTAAAGATGAAATGTTGCAAAGTCCTCTGGTTTGAGAGCTTTGCAACATTTTTTCATTTATGACAATAGGTTTGTTAGCCTGCAATCTGAAATTGAATTTTGAGAAAGAGATGGTATAATATTCTTAAATAAAAAACTCCCTTTTCGGAAAAGTGTTCCCATTGCTTAAAACTTGGAGTTATCTTACTCTCCTCTACAAAAAAATTACATTATTTTTAGCCGATAATATTTTGTCCGCGATAGCTTTCACATCCTGACCTGATATTATGCAGTCCATTACATCTGGTACTGACATGGATTTTTGCAGTAATTCGATGTAATATTCTCCTTTATCGTCCTCCCCAGATAGAAAAGCTTCCTTTATAATTCCTATGATTATTTCTAATTCTGATCTGTCCAAATCGCTCACACATGGCGGTTCTGGCATTAATGTGATTCTTGCCAGACTATCCAAATCAGTCCACCCCCAATACTCCGCAAATTCTTCTACCGAATGGGACTTCCCGGTCAGACTTTGTAATTCATTCAATTGGTTTGTACAATCCTTGTCTAAATTATTTGCGATAATATCAATTACTTTTGAAACCTTGTCTATGTCATTTTCATTTATTGGGGGGATTTCTAATATTTTTCTCATGCACAGTGCCTCCTATCAATCCCGATTTATTTATTTGATTATAAAATATATGTCTACTGCTTGCAATATCTGTTTATAAGCTCATTTTCTATAGGTACACAATTCCGAAAAGAGAGATAAAAAATGATAGGCAGAGATAAATGATATCATTTTATTGTTCGCAATAACTTTATCAGACACTTTTTGAGTTAAAAAGATGGGAATTTTAACTGCATCTGTATATGGATTCTGAAATTGAGAAGATCCGTGCGGTAGTATTCCAAGATCTCCTGCGGGTCTTTTTGATATGCTGCCTGAAGCCTTTGGATGCCTTGCATAAGAATCGCATCGGCTTCTTCTAAGCGGTTTTGTTGTTCGCAGATCTCGGCGATGGCTTTGCAGCAGGTGGCGTGGGCTACAAGATATTTGTTATCTTTTTCACAATGGGTTTCAGCCACGGCCAGGGCTTCCCGGTAGTCTGCTTCTGCCTGGGGGAGATCTTCCCTCATATCTCCAAGGGCCAGATATTGTTGGATCAGAAGCATCAAAAGGTCGTCGGAACTTTGGAAGCGCCGTAAGCTGCGAAGACAGGCGACCGCATTGGTGATAAAAGGAATCGCATTTTTAAAATCGTGTTGGCGGGAATAGTGATTTCCCTGATCGATAAAATCGCGAATCATCTGTTTTAGTTGACTGCTTAGTCTGTCCATAATGGAATAACAGTCCGAGAGCCAGTTTTCATAATCGCGATAGCCGCGGGCAATGAGTTCCTGGCAGTACCAAAGCGTTACGGGCAGACAGTTGGCAGAGTCAAAGTATCTTTGTTCTTTCAGGCATCCAAAGGTAAGGTTATAATATTCTCTGGCATAATAGATTCTCAGATTGTTTGCCTGTTCTGCTCCTTGTACTTCTTCTAACAGTGTCAGGGCAGTGTCTTCGTAGATGGCAGATTTTTGCGGATAGATAATAGTCAGATACAAAGCAGTCAGGCTTTGGCAGGTCTCGATCATAAAGCTTTTATTGATCGTATTATAATGAGCCTCCAGGAGTTTTTTGCGCAGGTGATAGGCCTGAACGAGCCATGTTTCGGATTCTTTCAGATTGTTACAGTTCAGATACAAAACGCCCAGGCTGTGACATCCGATTGCGAGGATACGTAGATCTTCCAGATCCTGTGTACTCTGGCAGACAGACTCCATAAGCTGAATCCCATGAAGCAGTTCTGCTTCGGCTTGTTCCACTGCTTTTAATTTTTCATAGAAGCTTCCCATGCGCAGATATCCTTGTGCCAGTATACGCTGATATTTGAGCTGGTCGCTCTTTTTGCATAGTTCTTGTACGATCTGGCGTTCCTTTTGGTAATACTGCAGTGCTTCTTTTACATTTCCCAGATTGTGGTTGGCATCCCCCATCCGGTTATAGCTGATGCTGAGATTTTCCAGGTTGAGAAGAGATGGGTCAGACTCATAACAGAGACGATTGTAGGAGAGGGCTTCCTGATAATAGACGAGTGCCTGCCTGGGGTCGTCTCTTCTAAGAGCAGCATCTCCTAAGTTATCCAAAGCGATGGGCAAAAAAGCACATTGTTCAAGTAACTGTTTGATGGGTCCACCCATCTGAAGGAACATCTGACAGTTTTCTAACATTTGATGATAGGTCAAAAAAGCTCCTGCAAAGTCACCTTCTTCGATCTGGTCATTTCCAAGCAGCCAAAGAGCGAGGGTCCAGGAATAGGCATCCGGGAGAAGAAACAGGTTCTGCATATTTTCCGGAAGCTGGCGGGCAGTCTGCCATTTTTCCTCATAGGCCTGTTCGTAATGGTTGACCAGGGCTTTCTGAAGGCGGATGGCTTTTGGCATATTTTGAGCCATCCCTTGTCCGGTGCGGTACATATCCACAAGTTTTTGGACAGATACATCCAGACCGGCATCTGCGGCCTGCTGAATCAGTTCTATGGCTCGTCCCCGATCGACTTCTACCTGGACGCCGTAGAGATAGGCCAGACCAATATGGTAGAGATGCTCCGGCGTCACTTTTCTTCGCTTGTGGAGGGTAGGGGCAAGCGCTGCTTCCAATTGGCGGGAAAATGATGGGTCTCTTACATCCACGCAGGGAGGAAGACCCGGAAATTTGGCCTGCATCGTGGAAAAATCCACCGTATCACAGGGTGTGACCAGCACAGGCAGTATCGGACAGTGAAAGGACTGTGCATCCGGGTATTCGTGGGTGACGACAAAATTGTCTTCTCCTTTGGCATTGGGTGCATAGATCTGAGGGGTGACGAGCAAGAGACAGAGATCGGCTTGTTTCAGATGGTTTTGAATCTGTTTCGTATAGTTTTCGCCGGCATAGAGATATTCGTCAAACCAGATCGCGATATCCTGAAACTGAGGATGTTGATGAATATAGTGCATCAGCGCGTTGGCATAGGCCCGGTCTTCTTTTCGGTAACTTAAAAAACAGTGGATGTCAAATTCCGTTAGGATTTCTTCTAATTGTTTTTGTCCTAACAGAGAGCGTGAGAGAAAATCCAGCAGTTTTTGCTCGTAGGGAACCATAGTCTCTTCGGTTCCTTTTGCTGCATTTTTATTTAACAGATGCATCTTGCCTTTTAAAGTGCTGAAGCGGCTCCCAAGTCCTGCGACTGCTCCCACAGATTTTGGAATAATGGGGAGGATGGGAATGTGATGCTGTTGGGCAAAGGGAAATTCGATCTGCCAGGCCTGGCAGTCAGCCTCCAGCAGAGAAGGCGTGACTACCACTACAAGAACTTGTATGGTCTGAAGGAAATGTTCAAGATCTGTGAGTTCTTGCTGGGATTTGGGTTGGTCTGCGCTGTGGTCAAACCAGATGGCAGCGTCCCAGGCGGTCAGCAGATCTTGGGAAAGCTCTGGAAAACAGAGTGGAAAGTCAGCGCTGTGACATGAAAAATACAGTCGGGGTTTGGATTCCAGAGAATCATATGATGAGGGAAGTCCACACAGTGCGCGTTCTTCCCCTCTTGTCTTATAGTACAGATCTAACATGGCAGACTCCTAAGCATGTGTCTGTGTGTGCTTGCCAAAAAATGTGAGGACGAGCACACATACAAACAGCAGATATGGATAAAACAGATACGGCATGATCTGAATGGAGGAGATCCCTGCGATCCCGGCAGCGATCAGAAGCTGTGCGCCGTAAGGGATGATCCCCTGGGCGATACAGGTGGAGATATCCATAAGAGAAGCCGTCCTCTGAGGCGTGATCTGGTATTCTTTGCGGATATCGGTGGCGATGGGTGCCGTAACTACGATGGCTACGGTGTTGTTGGCTGTGGAGATATCCATCAGCATCGAGATCAGGATGATGCCTAACTGTCCGCCTTTGCTGCCGTGGAAATAGGTCTTGATAAAGGTGATGATGGTCTCAAATCCGCCATTGTACTTGATCAGGGCAGAGAGTGCAGTAGCTAAGATCGTGACGACGATGGTCTCATACATGCCGGAGACGCCGCTTCCCATCGAGATAAAGACATTGTGAATGTCGATAGAGCCGGAGCCAAGACCGATGGCGGTACAGAGGATTAAGCCAAATCCTAAGACGATAAAGACATTGATGCCTGCGAGTGCTGCGATCAGGATGACAAAATAGGGCAGGGCGCGCAGGATATTAAAAGAATATTCGCCTACAGTGGCCGGTTTGCCGGTCCATGCGATAAAAAGCAGGATTGCACAGGTGATCAGGGCTGCAGGGAGTGCGATGATAAAATTTTCTTTGAATTTATCCCGCATCTGGCATCCTTGGGTCTTTGTGGCTGCGATGGTGGTATCGGAGATAAAGGACAGGTTATCGCCAAACATGGAACCGCCCACGAGTGCGCCAAAGCATAGGGGAAGGGAGAGGCCTGCGGACTGAGAGATGCTTAGGGCAAGGCTTCCCATAACGGTGATGGTGCCGCAGGAGGTGCCCATGGCCATGGAGATGATGCAGGAGATTAAGAAGATGCCAAGGACGGTCAATCTGTTGGGTACGAAGCTAAGGAGCATATTGGCGGTGTCTGCGGCACAACCGGAAGCGGACGCAACACCGCTGAAGGCACCTGCGAGCAGGAAGATGAAGATCATGGTCAGGATGTTGTCATCGCCCATGCCGGAGGCGCAGATCTTTAGTTTTTCGTCGAAGGAGACGCTGCGGTTTTGGAACAGGGCGACGGCGATTGCGGCCATAAATGCGACGACAACGGACATGACGTAGAAGCCTTGTACGCCTTCTTGCGGACGGATGTACTCGTAGTAGATGCCGACTCCGATGTAGATGATCAGGAAGATCAGGATGGGCAGAAGGGCTGCAGGGCCTTTTTTGGTTTGTGGTTTCATGGTAAAATCCCCCTTTTGATAAATGTTGGTTATATGATAGCATAGATGGGGGGAGAAAGCAATGAAAGAGGGGGAGAGGACGGGCCAGATGGGGAGGCAGGCAGCGGGTATGGACAAATGTCTGCATAGAGTGTATCGGACAGTCTGCACAGTTTGTATGCTCCAATCGGACACTTGGGTGTCCGCCTGGCTCATACAAACTGCACAGACTGTCCGCTCCAATCTACACAGCAC
>CAJUGG010000006.1 GCA_910585995.1 uncultured Lachnospiraceae bacterium | reverse complement strand
GCAGAGATCTTGTTGCTTATAGCCTACATTTTTATTAGCTAATGTATTAATCTATGTCTTTGCCAAAAAAATAACAATCTAATAATGGAGCATCGCGATATTCAAGCCATGAAGAAATAAACCTATATTTCTTATCCCCCCAACTCCCCACACCCTATACCCGATCACCAGAATGTGCAGCAATCCCACACCTCTCCCTCCCACGACCCTCAGGGCCTGGCACAAAGGGGCAGCGGGCGCATGGGGGCTTGGACAAATAGTGCTGTGTAGATTGGAGCGGACTGTTGCTTGATTTTGTCCGTCTCAGGCGGACACTTCTGTGTCCGAATGGGGCGAACAAAATCGAGTGACTGTCCGATACACTCTATGCAGACATTTGTCCAAGCCCCCATGCGCCCGCTGCCCCTTTGTGCCAGGCCCGTCGCCCCCCTTTTTCACAACTCCAGCCTTAACTGCACCTCCTCCTCCGCCTCATTTTTCATCTCCTCCACCATCTCCGGCCCAATCGACGGCAGTTCTTCTGTCGACCGCACTCCAAAATTGCGCAAAAACTCCTCCGTTGTCCCAAACAGAATCGGCTTCCCCGGTGCATCCAGCCGCCCTGCTTCTCCCACCAGCCGATATTCCACCAGCCGATTCAGCGCATGATCTGAATTAACTCCCCGGATCTTTTCCACTTCCTGTCTTGTTACCGGCTGTTTATATGCCACAATCGACAGCACTTCCAGTTGTACATCCGTCAGCACATATTTTTTTGGCTGCTTTGCCACTTTAATCAATGCATCATAATACTCCCGGCGGGTAGCCAGCTGGAAGGAATCTTCCAGCTCGATGATCTCCATCCCGCCCTCCCGGCTGTTATAATGATCCATCATCTGATGCATCAGTTTTCTCGTCGTATCTTTATCATGGCCTATGGCTGCTGCCAGCTTTTCCACCTCCACAGCATCTCCCATGGCAAAAAGCACAGCTTCCAGTGTCGCCTCTATCTTCTCCCGCTCCAAGTCTTTATCCTCTCCTATCGCTGTGACGTAATCCGTATGTCTCCGAACAAATGTTCTTGTTTCACCAATAATTCTCCGGTCTTCATCAGCTCTAACATGGCCAAAAACGTCACCACCATCTGAAATTTTCCCTTCTGCCCTTCCAAAAGGGATGAAAAAAGAAAGGTCGGATTGGCATCGGCATATGCCCGGATATATTCCATCTTTTCATCCAGACTCACCTCTTCCTGCTCAATCCTGCCAAACTTACTTCGTATGGGGTCAATCTTCTCCGTCTGCCTGCGCATCAGCGACTGAAAGACCATGTTAAGCTGCGATAACGTCAGATCGCCTACCAATTCTTCCAGATCCAGGGGTTCCTCATACTCTGACACCTCTTTGGGAATCGTCGGCGGCTTATACAGTGCCTTGCCAGAGAGTGAGAGCCGCTCCCGCAGTTCATAAGACATATATTTATACATCTTATATTCCAGCAATTTCTGTACCAGCTCTTCTCTTGGGTCCACTTCCTCCCCGTCTTCATTGACCTGCACAGGAAGAAGCATCTTTGCCTTGATCTCCAAAAGGGTAGCGGCCATCACCAGAAATTCACTCATAACATTCAGATCTTTGGTCTCCATGGAATCCAGATATGCCATATATTGTTCTGTGATCTCCACAATGGGAATATCAAAAATATTAAATTTATTTACATCAATCAGATGAAGTAGAAGATCCAGCGGACCTTCAAAGCTTTCAATCTTTACCGACAGTGCCATCTTCCCTTGTTCCTTTTATTATAATACCAAATACCTGCGGCGGATTACAGATGCGAATGGGCACCGTATGTCCGCCAAGTCCCGGACTGACGGCCATATAGCGGCCGTTGATCTCATAGAGTCCGCGATCATATTTCGGAAACAGTTTTACCTGCGGCGTCACCAGACCGCCAATCCCTGGTATCCGAATCAGACCTCCATGCAGATGCCCGGATACCGTCAAATCTGCCCCCCAACGGGCATAGGTCCGAAAATAGACCGGATTATGAGCCAACAGGATATGAAACGGACTTTTGTCTGGTCTTCCAAGTTTCATATAGAGATCCTTTGTTCCATAAGAGCGCATGCAAAATTTCTTATAATACTCCATCGGCATCTCATACCCGTGGATCTTAAATCTCGCAGATCCGATCTTCGCCATACAACTTTCATTAATTAAAAGCTGTACTCCCATCTGCTGAAGCTGTTTTGTATAATAGATATATTCTCTTTTGCGGTCACCCTCACATTCCCGCATCCTGGATTCATGATTGCCATTGCAGGCATAGACAGGGAGCTGACGCTTTATAAGCTCCCGAAAGAGCAGAAGGGCATGATCCATCCCTCTTCTTTTTTTACTCAGCACCATATCCCCAGCACATAAAACCAGGTCCGGCGAAAGCCCGTCAATCGCCTGCAAAAGCTGATCTTGTCCTGTTCCCCACAGTTGATCGTGCAGATCCGATAACAATACCGCACGTACTGGTCTGTCGCTTTTTTTTAACTTATCTGTCTGTATCTTATAAGTCTTGATCTCCAGAGGCGCCATGTTTGATTCCCCTCTCCATAAAATCCTTCGGCTATCATAACACAACGACCTCCCTTTTCGCAATCTTTTACAGTAAAAATATCTCTATTGTTTTTAAAAAATAGTCCCCATAGCCTGCTTTTTCCACAGAACCAGCGGTAATAATCGGGGAAGAACCAATCTCTTTTTCATTTAACAGATAGACCACACGCCCCACCGAAGTTCCTTCCTCCACGGGCGCTTCCACGGCTTCTGGCAGCTCCAAAGCCCGCTTAACCTCGGACAGATTACTCCCATCTGTGGACACATAGGAAAACCCTTGTGCATATTCTAATGACACCTGATCACTGACACCACCGACTACCGGCAGATCTTCTAATGCCACCCGATTCACATCCTGGTACAGACTACAGCAGGCAAATCCACTATTCAAAAGAGTAATGGCATCCTGAAACCGGCTCTTGCTGTCCGCTCCGCCCATAATCACGGCAATCAGCTCAATATTATCCTTTTTTGCACTGGCAGAGACACAAAATCCCGCTACGCTGGTATATCCGGTCTTTAATCCCGTTGCGTACTCATACTGCCTAATCAACTTATTGGTATTGGACAATCCAAATTCAAAGCTGCCACGCGCCGTGGTATGTACAATATTTTCCATCCAGATTGTACAATACTCATGAATCTGTGGATGGTTTAAAAGCAGCTCCCTCGACATCAACGCCACGTCTCTCGCCGTCGTCAGATGGTTGTCATCATCCAGCCCGCAGCAGTTCACAAAGTGCGTATTATTCATCCCAAGCTCTGCTGCCCTTTCATTCATCTGCTTGACAAAATCCCCCTCACTTCCGCTGATATGTTCTGCCATCGCCACACAGGCATCGTTCGCACTCGCCACAGCGATGCATTTCAGCATCGTATCCACCGTCTGTTGTTCAAAGGGTTCGAGATAGACCTGGGAGCCGCCCATGGATGAAGCATGTTCGGAGACTGTCACCATATCAGAGAGCGAGATCTTGCCATCCTCAATCGCCTCTAAGATTAACAGCATGGTCATAATCTTGGTCACACTGGCCGGATGTAGCTTTTCATCTGCCGCTTTCGCCATTAAAACCGTCCCGGTGGAGACTTCCATCAGAAGTGCATGGGGAGCATTGACATCCGCCGCCACTTGATTTTCAGAAGCTTTTGCTTCTTCGGCCGACACCATAAAACCTGGCATCCAAAGCGCAAAAATC
>CAJUGG010000005.1 GCA_910585995.1 uncultured Lachnospiraceae bacterium | reverse complement strand
TCTGCCAATTGAGCCACATCGGCATATCTGCTTCTCAAAGCAATGACTCCAAGGGGATTTGAACCCCTGTTACCGCCGTGAAAGGGCGGTGTCTTAACCGCTTGACCATGGAGCCTTTTTGTGCTGTTCTGAACTTAATCCGTCAACATCAAACATATTATCACAGATCTTAGCATTTGGCAAGAGGAAATTTTACTTTTTTTCACTTTTTTTTCAAAAAGATTCCAAGTGCTTTCCTCTTGCCTTTTATATTGTTAATCTTTTGGCAATGTTCTGCCCTGTACATCGCAGTCAATCGGTGAGATCACTGAGAGCGTGTCTTTCATAGACTCTTCATCATAGAATTTATACTGTCCTCTCCCCGCACGTTTTGCTGCATAGAGCGCCTGGTCCGCGCACTGGAACAGAGTCTCATAGTCTTTAATCGTATCGCTTGTCCGGGCTACTCCCATACTGATTGAGATCTTAAAACCTCCATATTCCCCGCCAAAGAGAGAAGCGAAGATGCGGTCTACAGCCATCTCAAAACCCTCTCTGTACTGTAAAAAGATCAGAAACTCATCTCCGCCCACTCTGGCAATAATATCCCCTCCACGGACGCTCTGACGCAGTTTATCGGCCAAATATTGCAGTACATGGTTGCCAAAGATATGTCCATACTGGTCGTTGGCAGATTTAAAATAATCCAGATCCAGAATAAGCAGAGCAAAATTCGCTGCCGGATTGTTGTCTAGCCGTTCCTGGATTACACCTGGTGCAGCCGCCTGATTCAATAGTCCAGTCAGTCCGTCATGAGAAGACATCCGCTCTAAGTTCGTGATGCGGGTATGCTCGGTATGGATATCGACAGCTTTTCCAATCGCACCCTGATATTCCACCGGCTCATCTGCAGACCAGGTGGCACGGCTGATGATTCGATACCAGCGGGTCTCTCCCCCTATATGTACCTGACAGTTATATTGAATCACCGGATTGTCCGGCGTCGTATTGCGCAGCGCATCGGATATCCCTTTCAGGCTCTCTTCTCCGATCAGATTCAACAGACTCTCGTCATGGATCGGATCCATGGTGATCTCTTTGATCCCCAAAAGCTCTGCTCCCCAATCAGATATGGTAATCATAGGCGGATCAATCGTGTATTCAAACTGAATCTCGTTGGACATGGACGCAAAGAAGCGATATTTTGCCCTCTCATGCTCTAAGAGACGAAGCGTCCGTTCAGATGCCGTCAATTCCTTACGGTGCAGGATCTCGTCAGCAATCACTCTTACTTCCCCGTCATCCACTTTCTTTCTGTCATATCCTTGTATCAGTTCTTCTCTGATCTCATCTGCCACATCATGCAGACACTCCAATAACAGCGGATTAAAGACACCACACTCCCCATTGGCAATCATCTCCAATGCCTTCTCATGAGAAAAGGCTTTCTTATAACAACGCTCGCTTGTCAAAGCGTCATACACATCTGCAAGTGCCACAATCTGTGCTGAGATGGGGATCTCATCTCCTTTTAGCCCGTCTGGATATCCACGGCCGTCGTAGCGTTCATGATGCCAGCGGCAGATCTCTCTGGCCACCTTCACCAACGGCTCTCCTTGACTTAGAGGGATCTGCTCTAGCATGGAATCCCCGATGGCTGCATGTGTCTTCATAATGGCATATTCTTCATCTGTAAATTTGCCCGGTTTATTTAATATCTCGGATGGAATTGCAATCTTACCCACATCATGCAGAGCCGAGGCGGTACTAATAATCTCAATCTCCTCATGTGTAAATTGATATTTATCCGATCGCTGTCCAAGATTTCTAAGCAGTTTTTTTGTGATGGTATGGATATTGATTACGTGCATCCCGCTTTCGCCGTTACGAAATTCCACAATATGGCTTAGAATATCGATCATCAGGCTGCTTCTCTTTTCCTTTTCAAAGATCTGATCGGCCACCATCCCCAGCAAGCGCTTTTGTTTTCCATAGAGCAAGATCGTATTAATCACTCTTCGATGTACAATCAAATCGTCAAACGGGCGGCTGATATAATCTGTCACGCCGAGATCGAACGCACGTTCTAGATAGGTAGAAGAGCTTTCTGCGGAAATGATAATGACTGGAATATCTTCAATCCAATGTTCCTTATTCATAGTTGCCAATACTTCAAATCCATCCAGCTCCGGCATCACGATATCCAAGAGCACCAATGAGATCTCTGAACCATACTGCCTAAGCATCACAACGGCCTCAGCACCATTCTCTGCCTCCACGATCTCATACTCATCTCCCAATATATCCAACAAGATGGAACGGTTCATCTCAGAATCATCTGCAATCAAAATTCTGGGCTTCTCATTATACTTCATACTGTGACTCCTTCACCCCTGTAAGAAATTATATTTGTATAGCAACAAAAACCCTGCTTTTCTTCTCCAGAAACGCAAGGTTATACAAACTAGGATTCCACCACTCTATCATATCTATAGCTCCCTGATTAAGACTCGGACTTACAACAACTCATTTAACAACCAAGTACTCTGTCATTGATATCATTACATACCATATCAATGACAGAGTATTATGGCTAAATTACAATCGAGGTATTTTTCACTCCTTTTGGCTATTATCAGACTGATAACCTAGTGAGTAATATATTAACATAACTTTTCTCATTTAGCAAGAGGGAAAGGCTTTAAGAATCAGCTGTAAAATACAATTATGCTCTATATCAGGCCATTCAGTTTCCTGTACAGTTCCTCTGCAGTGGCGTGTTCTACCAGAGCGTCGGTGTCTTCTTCCGTCTGAACCATATCTGCAATGCGTTTAAGAATATCCAGATGTTGATCACCCTTGGATGCAATGCCGATCACCAAACGGACGAGCTTACCATCCCATTGGATTCCGTCCGAGCAGGTCATAACTACCAGGCCGGTTCTTTTGATAAACTCTTGAGATTCGGCTGTACCATGTGGAATAGCCACATGGCTGCCAATAGCTACAGAGAAATCGGCGTTGCGTTCTAGCATGTCCCGGATATAGCCCTTGCTGACATAGCCACTTTCCACCATCAACTGGCCGCAGGACCTGATGGCTTCCTCCGGAGTGGCAAATCTGCAATTCAGGATAATGTTCTTCTTTTCCAAGAGGGGCCGACTTACTTTCGTCGTCTCCAAAGCGTTGAGGCAGGTATACAGAGTGTTCAAGTCCGTGCTGTCCACTAGCTGATCAACGGCCTTTTCATCGACAGCTATCGTTGCCACACGTTTCAATATATCCAGATGCTCCTCATCTTTGGATGCGATGCCAATCACCAGTCTGACTTCTTCCCCATTCCAGTTGATCCCGTCTGGATATGTCAGAACTGCTATCCCGGTCTTCTTAACAAATCTACGAGCCTCATAATCACCGTGGGGAATAGCCACATGACTTCCTACAGCTACAGAATTGCTCTTGTCACGTTTTATCATAGCCTTAATATAGCCCTCGTCAATACAGCCGCTTTCCAGCAGTAGTCTGCCACAGGCTCGGATCGCCTCTTCGGGAGTGACAGAGCTACAGTTAAAGATGATGTTCTTCTTTTCCAGAATGTCTTCCTCATTGCTCTTGTCTGTTCTGTCCAGAAAACTTTTGAATTTTTGTAAATAATCTTGCATAAAAGTCTCTCCTTTTACCATTTTTCAATGAGTTCCTGCAATCTTTCACGCCGCTCATTCAACTCCGTACGCATCTCTTCGGCACAGGAGTCTAACTTCCAGAACACATTGGCAACTACCAGCAGGACACACAAAATCACAGGAATCCACATATAGCAAAATTGAATACTCTGCTGGGCAGCGACAGACTGAGCGGACAATTCTCCATTGTATCCGTTCATCCCCAGATAGAGTCCGATGATCCAGCTGGCCAGCCCCATACTGGCTTTGACAAACAATCCTTGAAAAGCAGCGATCGTTCCGGAGATGCTACGGTTTTTCTTCCATTCCGAGTAGTCGATCGCGTCAGGCTGCATGGCAAAGATAGTTCCAAAGATACCATAAATACCCAGGCCAGTGATGACCAGACCAGTGAGCTGGAAAGCGACAGAGGTCTGATTGATCAGAATAAGAATATTTCCCACCAGGTAAATGGCAACCGAGAGAAATAAAATATTTCGCTTGCCATACTTTTCCTCCAGTTTGGGCAGACACAGCAGCATCGGCAGGCCGGACAGAATCCCCAAAAAGCCTACTAAAGTGGCCAGATCCTCACGCTGGAGATTATACTTGAAGAAATAAATCACCGTGGTGGAACGCACTACATACAGTGCAAAGTAGAGAAAGTTGAAGATCATGACCAGCCACGCCTGACCAGTCATAGCTTTGATATTCTCTTTGAGAGAACTGTTTTCATTCTGCACAGAGGGAGGCACAACCTCCTTGGTGCTGGCAAAGGTAAGAAAGAAGATCAACATAGCAGCCACGCCATAAACCCCCATGACAATTACCCAGGCTTTGGAACTCTTAAAGGGGTCCGCAATACCAGGAGCCACAATACTTCCCACAAATTTGACAAAAGGAGTCGTGATAGACATGACGATGGCGGTCCCCAGCAGAGCACAGACCATGCGGGTGGTCACCAGAATATTCCGCTCATTGGGGTCAGCGGACAGCCGCGGGACAATCGTATTCAGAGGAATATTGACCACAGTATATGCTGTACACAGCAGGCAGTAGGTCACATAAGCCCAAATCAGCTTTCCTCCCTCACTCAGATCCGGTACAAGAAAAGTCAGTACAGTAAACACGGCGAAAGGAATCGCGCCGATAACAAAATAAGGCCGTCCCTGTCCCCATTTCGTATGCGTTTTGTCCACAATCATACCCATAACAGTATCCGTAATCGCATCAATAAGTTTCGTGACCAGCATCATCGTGCCGGCAGCGGCGGCGGCAATGCCGAATACATCCGTATAAAAGATCAGCAGATAAGAGGACATGGTGCTGAACACCAGATTACATCCTAAGTCGCCGATACCATATCCAATTCTCTTTCCCCATTTACTTTTCATAATGTTCTCCTTTCACATTTTTGCAGTCCTTTTCGATGATTCCCATGATGATTCTCCTTTTTGTAAATTCATTATATAAAATCATTTTATATAATATAATTCAATAATAATGTACTTGCAAGCAAATTACAATCCACAGAACTACCAAATATTGACTTTTGTTTTTGGTATAAATAACGAATTTTTTTCATTCTGTTGTGATAATTACCAAAAAATAGTTGCTTTTTTATACATATACGCTATAATCATTTAAGCAAATGTATTATTAGAAAGGTAAATGTACTATGGAAAAAATTTCGATGAATGATATCCGAAAAAAAAATTATACAGATGTATATCGTCTGATTTATCAGGAAGGCCGGATATCCAAATCAAGGATTGCCTCCATGCTGCAAATGAGTCCACCGACCGTAACACAGCACTTGGCAGCTTTGATCGATGACGGTTTGATCGAAAAGCAGGGTCAGATGTCCTCTGGCATTGGACGAAAAGCTACTGCTTATGTAGCATGTTCCTCTGTATACACGTCAATTGGAGTGGAAATCCTGCCCAATCAGGTAACAGCTGTGATACTTGATCTATATGGCAATGTGATTGAGAAAAAAGAAATCCTCCTGGCGTTTTCCCAGGAGGAGACATATTTTGATGTGTTAAGCCAGAGCGTCCTGGAATTGCTGCAAGATGCTGAGATTCAGGAAAGTGCGGTATTGGGGATGGGTGTCGGAATACAGGGACTTGTCTCGGAGGACGGACAGAAGGTTCTTTACGGCAAGATTCTGGACTGCACAGGGCTGACCGTCCGTTTATTAGAAGAACGGCTCCCATTTCCTGTTCGTTTTATCCATGATGCAGAATGTGCCGCCGAGCTGGAATTGTGGCAGAAGCCAGAGTTGACTGATGCGATCTATCTCTCTCTGGGAGTTCACTTAGGCGCTGCGGTCATTACAAATGGTCGGATTCAGCGGGGGCGAACAGGACGAACAGGTACCGTAGAACACATGACACTGGTGGAAGGAGGGCGTTCCTGCTACTGTGGAAAACAGGGATGTATGGAGTGTTACTGTTCAGCGGAAGCTCTGCTGGAATCAGGAGAGCAGTTACCCGACTTTTTTGCCCTGCTTCGTCAGGGAAACAGGCAGCACTCCATACGTTGGTCTGAATATCTTAACCACCTGGCATTGGCGCTCAATAACCTTCATATGGTTTTAGATTGTATCATTGTTCTGGGGGGCCATATTGCACCTTATTTGACGCAAACAGATCTGGATATCCTGTTCTCAAAAGTGCAGGGGCGTACTGCTTTTCCGGAAGAGGAGAGTTTTCTTCTGCTTGGTGCGCAGGAAAACAATGCAATAGCCGCTGGCGCAGCAATTCCCTTTATCCGTACTTTTTTGTCTGCAATCTGAGAGAGACAACAAAAAACCTTGCAAACACACATGTCTGCAAGGTTTTTCAAACTCCCCGAGTAGGGCTCGAACCTACAACAACTCGGTTAACAGCCGAGTGCTCTACCATTGAGCTATCGAGGATTATACCTTCAGGTACTTCTTCTATACCCTCAAAATCACATACAGTCTAAAAAGATACTCACTTTCTCACTTCTTATACTACATCCAACCCTAAACCTCTTGGTTAAGCCCTCGACCTATTAGTGACAGTCAGCTTCAT
>CAJUGG010000004.1 GCA_910585995.1 uncultured Lachnospiraceae bacterium | reverse complement strand
TCCATAATTTTTAGTGGTAATTCTGCTAAAATAAAAAGTGATTTGATATTATAGGGTATCTTGTATTAGAGGTAGTTGTAATGTACAAGAATATTCGGGAGTTGCGGAAAGAACATGATTTAAAACAGAGACAGTTAGCAAAGTATTTGAGATGTAGCCAGAGGACATACAGCGATTATGAGAATGGGAGGATACGTGTACCTCCGGATATCTTGATAGAGCTTTCTAGATTTTATGGAACAAGTGTGGATTATCTGTTGGGACTGACGGATGAGAAGAAACCTCATCCGAGAAGTACGAGGAATTGGGAATTATAAAAGCGCTCTTCTTTCGTACCCTGTTCACCGTGACAGTGCGGTGGGCGGGGTATTTTCTTTGAGGCGAAAAGGTAGTCAGGGGATTTTGCAGAAATTTTACAGATTTTTTAATAAATTTTATAAGATTTAGCGGATTACCTGCTAAAATAAGATATGATGTAATATTTTAGGGTATCTTGTACCAGAGGTAGTTATCATGT
Source organism: uncultured Lachnospiraceae bacterium (assembly GCA_910585995.1). Classification (GTDB taxonomy): domain Bacteria; phylum Bacillota; class Clostridia; order Lachnospirales; family Lachnospiraceae; genus Hominiventricola. Next base: position 20,264 of record CAJUGG010000004.1, on the reverse strand, counting down.
ACAAGAATATTCGGGATTTGCGGGAAGATCATGATCTAAAACAGAGGCAGTTGGCAAAATATCTAAGATGCAGCCAGAGGTCATACAGCGATTATGAGAATGGGAGGACGCGTGTGCCTCCAAATATTTTGATAGAGCTTTCTAGATTTTATGGAACAAGTGTAGATTATCTGTTGGGATTGACGGATGAGAAGGCACCTTATCCGAGATGTGCGAAGGAGTGAATGTAAGCATACCCTGTTCACCGTAGCAGTACGGTGGGTGGGGTATTTTACTGTTTTTGCGGCTGAAAACTGTAAAATTGGAAAAAAATAACAAATTTTACTGTATTTTCCTTGTGTTATTGGAAGATTTGACGATGATTTTAATTATAAATCTTTTTACCCAAATTAACTAATAAAAGAAGGAGAGTGCAGAATGAAGAATCTAAAAAAATGGGCAACTTTATTTATGGCAGCAGTATTTGTGATGCTGATGATGCCAAGACAGACACTGTTTGTCTCAGCGACAGAAAATCCAGGAGGAGAGGTTACGCCTCCGGCTGAAGATGTAATCGCGAGTGGAATCCGAGGTAATGTTACTTGGGTAATTGATCTGGACGGGAAACTGACCATCAGTGGAAGCGGGGATATTTATGGTTTTGGCGATGATGATGAGGTGCCGCCATGGTATGAACATCGAATGAATATCACGTCTGCTGAGGTAAATGTAACAGATATAACAAGTATAAGAAGACTATTTATCAATTGTGAAAATTTAGTAAGTGCAGATCTTCAAGAATTAGATACATCCAATATAGTTGATATGAGTGATATATTTTTTGGATGTAACAATCTGGAAAGTGTGGATGTAAGCGGATTTAATACATCCAATGTAATCAATATGAATGGCATGTTTTGTGGCTGTACAAAGTTGAAAAATCTAGATGTAAGCAACTTTGATACAGCTAAGGTGGAAGATATGTACCGTATGTTTGAATCGTGTAACAATTTGGTGAGCTTGGATGTAAGTAACTTTGATACATCTAATGTAACGGATATGTCATTTATGTTTTGCGGTTGTGCAAATTTGGAAAATTTAGATGTGAGCAATTTTGATACATCCAAAGTGACAGACATGTCTTGTATGTTTCAACTTTGTAACAGCGTACAGAATTTGGATGTAGGTAAATTTGACACATCTAATGTGACAAATATGTCTTATATGTTTGAAGAGTGCAGCAATTTGAAAAGTTTAGATGTAAGCAATTTTGATACTTCAAATGTGGAAGACATGTATTATATGTTTGGTTCTTGCCGCTGGCTGACAAATTTGGACTTGAGCAATTTTAACACTTCAAAAGTAACAAGAATTGGTCAAATGTTTGATGGGTGCAGCAGTCTGGTGGATGTAGATGTGAGTAGTTTTGATGTCTCAAATGTAGAATTTATCGAAGCTATGTTTAATGACTGCACTAGCTTGCAAAGTGTGAGTCTAAGCAATTTTAAGACATTGAAAGCAGATGATCTGTTCGCTATGTTTATGGAATGTAACAGTTTGCAAAGTATAGATTTAAGTAATCTTGATACTTCTAATATATATGCTATGAATGCTATGTTTTATGGCTGCAATAGCCTGACAGATCTGGATCTAAGCAGTTTTGATACTTCAAAAGTGGAATATATGAATGAGATGTTTTATAATTGCAGCAGTCTAACCAGTTTAGACTTAAGCAGCTTTAATTTATCAAATTTAAGTGATGTACCCAGTGATGTATTTACAGGCTGCAACAAGTTATCCACGATCAACACCCCATACAACCTCACCCAGTCCATCCCCCTGCCCACTACTGGTTGGCATCTCCCGGATGGCACAGCGATCACCGAGCTGCCCAAGAACTTAAGCAGCAGCGTGATGATCACCAATCAGCAGTCAACTGATAATAAAGATGACAATAACCAAAACAACAACGACAACACCACTGATCCCAAAGACCCCAATGCTCCGGACAAGGACAACAACACTGGGGACAAACCTGGTGATTCCTCAGGCGATGACACCACCACCCAAGACCCCTTCTGGAACACCAACGATGACCAAAACGGTGCCATCTTCGGCGTATTAGAGGGAAGCAGCAATCCTACAGACACTGCCTCCTACGGAACCCGCAGGCTTACGGCCTCACCATATACCTTTAATACCATCCTGCTCAGCTGGGATTCCGTTCCGGTTGCAAAGTCCTATGAGATTTACTATTCTACATCCCCGGATTCTGGATTTAAGCGCCTGGCCAATGTAAAGAAGACTTCCTATAAATTCTCCAAGGCAAAATGCGGCGTGACTTATTATTTCCAGATGCGGGTATGCCAAAAAGGAGCCAAGAGTGAATTTGGTCCCATCTCTTATGGGAGAACCGATATCACAGCTGCTCCTACTTTGGAGGTCAAGAAGACCACTTACAACAGCATCACTTTAAAATGGACCAAAGTACCAGGTGCGAAGAGATATGAGGTACTCTATAAAGATTCCCCGGACGGCAGCTGGCAGTCTCTGGGCACAAAGAGCGGAACCAGTTATATACATAAGAAACTGGTAACAGGCGCTACGTACTATTACCAGATCCGCCCACTCAGAGATTCCTTTGAAGGCAATTATTCCAACGGGATATCAGCATCGACACCGCTGGATGATGTCTCCCGTCTGAAAGTAAGAGCAGCCAGCGCAGACCGGATGAAACTGAGCTGGAAAAAAGTCAAAGGAGCAACCTGGTATGTGATCCTGAGAGCAGATACCATAGACGGCACGTATGAAGTGATTGACCGTTCCTACCGAACCTCCTATATGGACACTGGCCTTCTAAGCGGCACAACCTATTTCTACAAGGTCTATGCAGTCTCTGGTTCCTATCGGACCAAAGACACCGCCCCAGTAGGGCAGACCACCAAGATTGCTAAAAAATAAACAAACATTTTACCAATAGCCACAACACCCTTCTGACCGGGAAACCATCAGAAGGGTGTTGTGCAGTTTTTCAGCAGTTCCACATACTCCTCTATAAGGTTTTGTGAAATGCTTGTATCTCCCGTTGTAATGGATTCATGACAGGCCAGTCTTTCTATTGTATCATTTTCGAATACTCAGACAGGATGGCTGTAGTGCGATGGCGACAAACAGGGCGAACTGGATATGAATCGGAAAGATATACCGAAAGTTGCTCACAGGTCCGGCCATAAAGGTCAACCACAGTAAGAGAGAGGGCAGCAGGATTAAGGTAAGTTTCCGGCGATGCTTAAAATACAGAACCCAACCGCAGAAGAGGACAAGCCAAAGGGGCATACTGAGAGAGAAGATATTTGCTACGACAGGCTTACGTCCCAGCCTTTGGTAACTGGCCAGTTTTTCATAGCGCTCATAGAGCCATGGAAGCTTGCTCTCTCGTTCAAAGGTATAGCCGATGGAATCATAGTCATAGATAAAGGTCTCTATATATTCTCTTTTTGCATATTCGTCCACGGCATAGGCATCGGGATACCAGTAGGGCAGGTTCAGGGAGAGAAAGGCATTGATGTAGTTGCCGGGATATCGGGTAAACAGATGAAACCATAACCGGACAAATCCCAACTTGTCGGCATCAAACGTCTCCGTGTCAAAGAGAATCTTGACAGGATCAGCGAATCTTGGGTTGTAGGATTCTCTGATCTCTTCATAAGGCAGATACAGATCGATCTGCATCTTCTCTTCTTCTGTCAGCGTCTCCTCATCCATTACCACCACGTTGGCGATCTGCTGGATGGGCACACTTAACATCTCCCGGTGATCTCCTTTTTTGATGCCAAGTGCTCCATAGAGCACACCGTCTATGAAAAAGAAACAGAAAAAGGCAAAGAGGAACAACACCGCAATCTTTCGGCGGTTTCTGTGCAGCAGGATCAGGATCAAAGGCATAGAGAGCAGCAGTGCGTAGACGGCATTATTTCTTAACAGACAACACAAAAGGACAGATAACACAAGTCTAAGCGAACACTTTTTAGCGATGCCATAAGCATACGGGTTCGATACCAGCTCGCATAATTCTATCGTCAGCAAGAAAAAGGCAGCAGCAAAACAGGAGTCCTTTGTAGGGATAAAAGAAAATAAAGCAATGGTTGGATTCAGGGCCAAAAAGAGGATATTTCCTAAGATGATCCCATTATGAAAGTTCTTTTTTATCAGAAACTGTACCACTCTTGCAGATACAAAAGCGAAGAAAAGCATCTGTGCCATAGAATAGATGATAATGGGTTCTACAGGAAGATAAGACTGCAAGGAAAGGCAGCCTTTCCAAAAAAGGGTATGAAGCGGCGGATGAAATCTGGTAAAAGGGGTGAATCCCAGAGCCTGGTTGGTCAGATCATCCATATCATAAGAATAGATCCCCGGATAGTAAGAGAGATAACAAGGAAGCCAGGACAAGGAAAAGACCCCAACCCAGCAGGCAGAAGGAAGTCGATAGATCCTCCACAGACCAGCGTGCTCTAAGCGGTCTGTATGTTCTAAGCGTTCCAGACAGGCAAAAAGAAGAGAGACGACCCCTCCGATCAAAACCGTAAACCCTAAAAAACATGTCAGATGCCGGCTCAGACTTTTCGCAGGAAAAAAGAAACTATACAGACTGTTCTCCAGATACACGATCCTTCCGATTGTTAAAGAAATAGCAAGCAGAGCGCCAAACAGATAACCCAGAACCCGCGCGCGGGGCGCAGTCTGATGCGCATAAGTCAGAAGCATAAAAATACCCGCCATCCAGATCAGATTTAAAAAACTTCCATTGCGGGTAGTCTGACTGATCGAAAAATAACGATTGATCGCAGACACGCTCACATAGGATAAGACCAGATAACAAGATGGCAGGATATATTTTTTAGATAACAGGGTATTCATTTTTTTCTCCGTTCGTATGTAAGATCACAGGTATTGCCTTCCATATCTTACTATTATACGACGGCTTTTTTTACGTGTAAAGTGATTTTAAAGCACTTCTTTCAGATAGCGAGCCAGAGCGTCCTGCCAGGTAGGAAGCGGCGTAAATCCCTGTTCCGTCAGCTTACTTTTATCCAGACGGGAATTAAAAGGACGCATCGCCTTAGAAGCCCCATACTCCGCCGTAGATACCGGCACCACCATCATATGCTGAGGATCATATTCCTCATGCCCCAGTGCCGCAGCCTGCTTAAAGATCTCCACCGTAAAATCATACCAGCTAATATACCCTCCCTCATTCGTCGCATGATAATAACCATAACGCTCCGTCTCCAACATATCCACCAAAAGCCTCGCTAGGTCAAATGTATACGTCGGTGTACCAATCTGGTCATTGACCACCGTAATCCGGTCATGCGTCTTGCCAAGATTTAACATCGTCTTAATAAAATTCTTGCCATTCACCCCAAACACCCAGGCAATCCTGACAATAAAATATTTCTCCAGATTTTCCGAGACCGCCAGTTCCCCCTCCAACTTCGTCTGTCCATAGACATTCAAAGGTTTATAATCCTTACAATCCGGCTGCCAAGGCTCCTCTCCCAGCCCATCGAACACATAGTCCGTCGACAGATAGATCATCTTACAGTTAAGCTTTTTACAAGCAAGCGCAATGTATTTCGTTCCAACCGCATTCACCAGCCTGACCTTCTCCACCTTATCATCATCTTCAGCCATATCCACAGCCGTCCAAGCCGCACAATGCACCACCACATCCGGCTTCTCCTTCATAAGAACCGTCTCCACCGACCCCTCATCCGTAATATCCATAGAGACATACGGCATCCCTGTCACCGCACTCCCATCCTGAATCCCACTATAAGAAGGTGCCAAATCCGATCCAACCCCCTCATACCCTCTCTGATTCAGCTCATTCATCACATCATGCCCTAACTGGCCTCCAACTCCTGTAACAAATATCTTCATATCAAAAAATCCTTTCTTATTTATAATAAAAGCTAATATTATCCTCTCTTATATTTTTCCAATGCAAAATTAAGGATAGTCCTTCGATACCCAGCCTGGGAGGGGAAGAGGTTCCTGTAAGACCCATTGAACGTCGTCGGCACTTAGCGAGTGCAAGCGGAACGCGCAGTCACGAGCTTAGTACCGCTACAGACGTTCACTAAGCGCGAGCGGGGTCTGGAAGGAACCTCTTCCCCTCCCAGGCGTCGCTTGTAACATTATTCTCTATCTATCCCCATACATTTTCTCATAATACCCTTGATACTCCCCCGAAATAATAGTCTCCCACCACTCCTTATTCTCCAGATACCACTGAATCGTCTTCTGTATTCCATCCGCAAACTTCGTCTCCGGCAGCCAACCCAGCTCTCTGTGAATCTTCGTAGGATCAATCGCATAACGCATATCGTGTCCTTTACGGTCTGCCACATACGTGATCAGGCTCTCCGGTTTTCCCAGTGCCTTGCAGATCATCTTGACGATATCAATATTTCTCATCTCATTATGTCCGCCGATATTGTAGACCTCGCCTACACGCCCCTTGTGAATCACCAGATCAATCGCTTTGCAGTGATCCTCCACATAGAGCCAGTCGCGCACATTTTCCCCGGCTCCATAGACCGGCAGCGGCTTGTCATTTAACGCATTGGCGATCATCAGCGGAATCAGTTTCTCTGGAAAATGATAAGGCCCATAGTTATTCGAACAACGACTGATTGATACCGGCAGTCCGTACGTACGATGGTAAGCCAGCACTAACAGGTCGGCTGCAGCCTTACTGGAAGAATACGGGCTGGATGTATGAATCGGCGTCTCTTCAGTAAAAAACAGATCCGGGCGGTCTAACGGCAGATCTCCATAGACCTCATCTGTAGAGACCTGATGATAACGCTTGATGCCATAGGTTCTGCAGGCGTCCATCAAGATGGAAGTACCGATGATATTGGTATCCAAAAACACCTGCGGATTCTCAATCGAGCGGTCTACATGACTTTCCGCTGCAAAATTTACCACCATATCGGGATGTTCTTCCTCAAAAAGCTTGTACACTGCTTCCCGGTCGGTAATGCTCTCTTTGACAAACCGAAAATTTGGATGATCCATCACGGGTTTAAGAGTGGACAGATTGCCGGCATAGGTCAGACAATCCAGACAGATGATCCGATAGTCCGGGTATTTTTTCAGCATATGAAAGATAAAGTTGCTTCCGATAAAACCGGCTCCTCCAGTTACAATAATCGTGGTCTGCTTCATGGTTTTTGTTTCCTCTCAAATCTTTTTTTAAAATTTTGTTTTTTCGCTTCTGGACTTAGTATAAAAGATGACGTAACGTCACCTGCAAGGGGTTTTGCAAAAAAAGATAAAATTTTACAAAGGAGCCACAACTCCCTGACAGCAAAAGAGTCCTGCATGTTTGGTAATGTGAAATCCTGGCCGTACCTTTTTTTCTGTAAAGATCCGAAAGTCTTTGTAACGGTCTAGAAGGATTTGATTCTGGTTGCCATGGCAGGAGAGGATATATTCAATCAGAGGTTCGGCGCGGTCTAGGAGAATCTCATCTTCATAACAGCAGCAGGTAACTATGGAAAAATGGGGTTGCAGAATCGAACATCCGTTCTCCAATCCAAACTGTTCATAGAGTTTTTCGGCTGACAGTACAATACGGCTGTCAAACTGCTGCACTAATTCGCTGATCTCTTTCATATGGTCTTTTCCATAAGCACTGCACAGAAAAAGTCCGTCAGGTTTTAAGACCCGGCGGATCTCAGCGCATACAAGATCTAAGTCTTTGCAGTAGAATAGCACATGGTTGGCGATAATCCGGTCAAAGCTCTGAGCCGGAAAGGGGATCTTTGCACAGTCAAAAGCTTGAAAAGAAAAGCGGGTGTCATTTTGACCGATAGTTCGTCTGGCGTCTCTTAGCATGCCTTCTGAGATATCAGAGAGCACAAGAGCAACCTGTGTGGGAAGCTTTGCGATATTTTCCGTCCAGAGGGCGCCATTTCCGCATCCCAATTCCAGGATGCGCTGCCCTTTTTTGATCTGGCACTGTTCATAGATCCATGGAAACCATCCCTGGCGATTCAGGGAATAATCCCGGTGCAGACGGATGCGGGCGGAGATATTGGTAGCGTTTTGGTATTGGAGTTTGAGGCTTTTTTCCATACCCGTCAGATGGATCAGTTCCAGCATATGGCTCCAGTCGATCTGCCGGTTTTCATCGATCGCGCGGACCGTATCTTCGATGGCGCTTTCCACTAACTGCATCTGTTCGATCCGGTCCTGTACCAGCTTTTTCTGCAAATTCAGAGAATTTCTGAGAAAATGATAATCGGTGTCCTCAATGGTCATTTCTTTGATATCGTCCAGCGAAAAGCCCAAGTATTTTAATAAGAGGATCTGCTGCAGCCTGGCCAGATCAGAGTCTGTATAAAAGCGGGCGCCGGATAGGTTTACATAAGATGGATTTAAGATATTTTGTTTATCATAATAGCGGATGGTTCGGACGGTTACGCCTGCGAGCTGTGCGAATTGTCCAGAAGAATAATAACCGGGAAGCCTCATAGGATGCCTGCCTTTCTATGGGATTACCACATCTTTCGGAATGCTCCGGGAGAGATTCCTTCTATTTTTTTAAAGATCCGGGAAAAATAGTTGGCATCTTCGATACCGCACTCTGCACTGATCGATTCGATGGTCTTGTCGGTAAAACGAAGCAGCTGCTTGGAGTGGGTGATGCGGATCTGCAAGAGATAGTTGTGGATGGAGATGCCAAACTGCTCTTTGAAGATGCGGGTTAAGTAAAATTTATTGATAAAAAAACGTTCTGCAAGATAGTCTAGAGGGATCTTTTCCTGGTAGTGCTGGTCTAAATAGTCTTTGACTTTTTGCAGGTTTTGCTTTTTCACCGCTTTGGCAGAAGCGTTCTCAGGATGCCAGCTCTCTTCCATCAAGAGGGTCAAAAGAGAAGTCAATTTTTCAAAGATCCGCATATCCCGCACATAGTCCTGGGTAGAGGCGATGGTATATAGTTCCTGAAGGAGCTGCTCATAAGGAGCAGCATCTCTGGGATGAAAACAGGGCTGGCCGCCGCGCTCAACATATTTTTCATAGATACTGCCCATATTCGGACCACAGAAATGTACCCATTTTAACTGCCACAGATCATCGGATGTCCGATGGGAATACTGCTTATGGCAGTCTAAAAATACACAGTCTCCGGCTTTTAAGGCATGAGAAGTCCCCTGATATTCCAAAGTACCATAGCCAGAGAGCACTAAAAAAAACAGATAAGAGGACAGGTTTTTACGCTGGCTGGTATGAGGCTTTTGCGCCTGCAAAGAACCAGTCTCCTGCAGATGCAGAAGGTTCGTCTTGGCAAACGTGGACGGGGTATACAAGATCCGGCTGGTCGTGACGAGACTGCCGTGAAATAGAGAGGTATCCATAATAATATTCTCCTTTATTAACGTCATTATAACAAAGGAAGGAGGGAGTGACAAGAAAATTGCATGTTGACAAGAACTTAGGATTCAAAAAGTCAATATTATGCTATTTCCCATCAAGATACTCTATTAAAATTCCCGGATATATTTATTAAAATGACAGAAAATGCGGAGCAATCCGTGGCATCATAAAATGGCAGGAAATGCTTACACTAATTATGGAAATGTAAGAGATTACGAGATAAGATAAGGAGAACAGTTATGGCAAAAAAAGCGTTGATTACTGGTATCACAGGGCAGGACGGCTCTTATCTGGCGGAGTTTTTACTGGAAAAAGGGTATGAGGTTCATGGAGTTACGAGGCGGGCATCTCTGGCCAATACGTCTAGGATTGATTCTCTGTTAGAGAGACAAGCTATCCGTCTGCACGACGGAGATCTGTCAGATTCTTCCTCTTTGATACGGATTATCGGACTGGTGCAGCCGGACGAGATCTACAACCTGGCGGCGCAGTCCCATGTGCAGGTGTCTTTTGATGTGCCGGAGTATTCGGGAGAAGTGGATGCGATCGGTGTGCTGCGGATTCTGGAAGCGGTGCGTATCCTGGGCCTGACCAAGAAAACCAAGATCTATCAGGCATCTACTTCAGAACTATATGGAAAAGTAGAGGAAGTGCCTCAGAATGAAAAGACTCCGTTTCATCCTTATAGTCCCTACGCGGTAGCCAAACAGTATGGATTTTGGATCACCAAAGAATACCGGGAAGCATATGGGATGTTTGCGGTCAATGGCATCCTGTTTAACCATGAGTCCGAGCGTCGGGGAGAGAATTTTGTGACCAGAAAGATCACGCTGGCAGCAGGCCGGATTGCAGAAGGACTTCAGGATCATCTGGAGCTGGGAAATATGGATTCTCTTAGAGACTGGGGGTACGCCAAAGATTATGTGGAATGTATGTGGATGATCTTACAGCATGATACGCCGGAGGACTTTGTGATCGCTACGGGAGAGCAGCATACGGTTCGGGATTTTACCGAAAAGGCTTTTCGTGCTAATGGGATGGAGATCCGTTGGGAAGGAACAGGACTTCAGGAAAAAGGATATGACAAGGCTACCGGCAAGATGCTGGTATGTGTCAATCCAGAGTGGTTTCGTCCCACGGATGTGGACAATCTGTGGGGAGATCCGACCAAGGCAAAGACGGTACTGGGCTGGAATCCTCAGAAGACCAGTTATGAAGAACTTGTACAGATTATGGCAAAACATGACAGAGAACTGGCAAAACGGGAAGCAGCACTGAAAACAGCAGAATAAGGAGCGTGGGACAAAATGATGGAAAAAGATGCAAAGATCTATGTGGCAGGCCACCGGGGGATGGTGGGTTCTGCGATTGTAAGAGAATTAGAGCGCCAAGGATATCACAACCTGATTACCCGCACGCATAAAGAACTGAATCTGTGCCGTCAGGATGAAGTAGAGGCATTTTTTGCTAAGGAACAGCCGGAATATGTCTTTTTAGCAGCAGCAAAAGTGGGGGGTATTGTGGCCAATCAGGATGCTCTGGCAGATTTTATGTATGATAATATGATCCTGGAGATGAACGTGATCCATTCTGCCTGGAAAAACGGCTGTAAAAAGCTGGAATTTCTCGGCTCTTCCTGTATCTATCCCAGGATGGCGCCGCAGCCTATGAAGGAGAGCTGCTTGCTGACTTCGGAGCTTGAGAAGACCAACGAAGCCTATGCGCTTGCCAAGATCTCCGGATTAAAATATTGTGAATTTCTTAACAGACAGTACGGCACAGACTATATCTCTGTGATGCCGACGAATCTGTACGGTCCGAATGACAACTACCATCCCACACACAGTCATGTGCTTCCAGCGCTCATTCGCAGATTCCATGAGGCGAAAGAGCAGAATCTTCCATATGTGACCTGTTGGGGAGACGGCAGTCCGCTGCGGGAATTTCTCTATGTGGATGATCTGGCCAATCTATGTGTATTTTTGATGAATCACTACAGCGGCAATGAGACGGTCAATGCCGGCACAGGCAAAGAGCTGACGATCAAAGAGCTGACCGAACTGGTGGCGAAAGTCATTGGCTATACTGGAGAGATCCGCTGGGATACAAGTAAACCCAATGGAACCCCAAGAAAGCTTTTGGATGTATCGAAGAGTGCAGCGCTGGGCTGGACGTATCAGACTGAGCTTGAAGACGGCATCCGCTTCGCCTATGAAGATTTTTTAAATAACCCCATGCGGGCAGAGAGGTAAGATATGAATATTGTTCTTTTATCCGGAGGTTCCGGCAAACGGCTCTGGCCGCTGTCCAATGATATCCGTTCCAAACAGTTTATTAAGATCTTTAAAACCGAAGACGGGAATTATGAGTCCATGGTGCAGAGAGTCTATCGTCAGATTCGTAAGGTGGATGCAGACGCGAAGGTGACGATTGCCACATCAAAGACTCAGGTATCGGCCATTCATAACCAGTTGGGAGAGCAGGTAGGGATCTCCATCGAGCCATGCAGAAGGGATACCTTTCCAGCCATCGCTTTGGCGACTGCCTATCTGCACGATGTAAAGGGTGTATCGCCGGAAGAGGCCGTGGTGGTCTGCCCCGTGGACCCATATGTCAATGATGATTACTTTGCGGCGTTAAAAGAACTGGGAAACCGCGCAGAAGAGGGAGAGGCCAATCTGGTGCTTATGGGCATCGAACCCACATATCCCAGTGAAAAGTATGGTTATATCATTCCAGAACAGGCGGATCAGATCAGCCATGTGGCGACTTTTAAAGAAAAACCAGACACCAAGACCGCAAAGGAATATATCAAAAAGGGTGCACTCTGGAATGGCGGCGTCTTTGCTTACAAATTAAGATATGTGCTGGACAAGGCGCATGAGCTTTTGGATTTTACAGATTATCAGGATCTGTTTGGAAAATATGATACACTGACAAAGATCAGCTTTGATTACGCGGTGGTAGAAAAAGAAGACAACATTGAAGTGATGCGTTTTGCCGGAGAGTGGAAAGATCTGGGCACCTGGAATACACTGACAGAAGCTATGGAGGAGACTGCCATCGGGGAAGCCATCTTAAATGACCAGTGTGCCAACGTGCATGTCATCAATGAATTAGATGTCCCGGTGCTCTGTATGGGATTAAAAGATGTGGTCGTCTCTGCAAGCCCGGAGGGCATCTTAGTCTCTGATAAGGAGCAGTCGAGCTATATCAAACCCTATGTGGATAAGATCGATCAGCAGATTATGTTTGCGGAAAAATCCTGGGGCAGTTTTCGGGTGCTGGATGTGGAAGATGAGAGTATGACGATTAAGGTGACATTAAACGCCGGACATCAGATGAATTATCACAGCCATGAGAGACGGGACGAGGTATGGAATGTGATCTCTGGAAGCGGTCGCAGTATTGTAGACGGGATGGAACAGCCGGTAAAGGCTGGAGATGTGGTGACGATGCAGGCGGGATGCCGCCATACCTTGATTGCAGACACCGAGTTGAAAGTCATCGAAGTACAGCTTGGCAAGGAGATCAGCGTACATGACAAAAAGAAGTACAAACTGGAAGACTGAGGGAAAAAAGGCGCATCCTTTTCTCTTAAAGCCCGCAGGCAAGGACTATCTCTGGGGAGGACACAGGCTGAAAGACGATTTTTCCAAAGAGATAGATCTGGAGCCATTAGCAGAGACCTGGGAGTGCTCTACGCACCCGGACGGGCCAAGTGTGGTGGCCAGCGGGGAGCATAAGGGGAAACAACTGATACAAGTCATAAAGGAGCACCCGGAATATATGGGGACGCATCCTAAGACAGAGGGCGGACTTCCGATCTTGATTAAATTCATTGATGCCAAACAGGATCTGTCTGTGCAGGTGCATCCAGACGACGTGTATGCGGCAAAATATGAAAAGGGTTCTCTGGGGAAGACAGAGATGTGGTATGTGCTCGACGCAGCAAAAGATGCGCGTCTGGTCTATGGATTTTATCATGACATCAGTAAAGAAAAGCTGAAAAAGAGCTTGGAAGACGGGACGATTGAGCGCTATCTTCAGAAAGTAAAGGTGAAAAAGGACGATCTGTTCTATATCGAGTCAGGAACAGTCCATGCGATTGGGGCCGGGATCCTGATCGCGGAGATCCAGGAGTGTTCTAATATCACCTACCGGATGTATGATTATAACCGTACGGACAAGAATGGGAATCCGAGGCCATTGCATATCCGGCAGGCGCTGGAGGTGGCAGACCGAAGAGGCAGGCAGACCCCCAGACAGCCCATGCGGGTGTTAAAATATCAAAAAGGATGTGCGTCTGAACTATTGTGCCGTTGCAAATATTTCCAGGTCGAAAGGCAACTGATCAATACCGAACGATGCCGGGAGATGGCAGATTTTCAGACAGACGGCAATTCCTTTCAGGTACTTCTGTGCGTGGACGGCTGCGGAACGCTCTTCGGAGAGGGAGAGATGATCCACTTTTTCAAAGGAGACTGTATCTTTATCCCCGCAGATTCCATGCCGCTGAAACTGCATGGAAGGGCACAGATGCTGAAGGTGCGGTGTTGAAACGTCTGTCAGTGCAGGGTTTTCTCATAGTCTTTCAGCGACTCTATCGCCTGTGTGGACAGTGGGATCAGAGCCAGCATATTGAAGATCGTCATAAGGCCGATGCCCACATCTCCTAAGTCCCAGACAAAGGTATAGGCTGCCAGGCCGCCGATAAAGAGCATCGCAAGGGCCAGAAGCTTATAGAGGGTCTGAGACAGCCAGTTATCGCCGAAGAGATAGGCGACATTGGAGCGGGCATAGAAGAGGATGCCGATAAAAGTAGAAAAGCTGAAGAGCCAGAGGATCACCGCGATAAAGATCACGCCAAAGCTTCCTAAGTGGTAGCGCATCGCTTCCTGTAAAAGGTCCATGCCTGCAAGACCATCCGTCAGGTGTTCAGGGGTCAGCAGCATGATCATGGCAGAGCAGCTGCAGATGACAATGGTGTCAATAAAGACTCCGAAGGCCTGCAAAAGTCCCTCTTTGGCAGGATGACTGATATCTGCTGCGGCGGCCGCGCAAGGTGCAGAACCGCTTCCGGCCTCATTGGAGAACAGACCCCGCTTGGCGCCGTTCATCAGGACAGCACCAAAGCCGCCTGCCACCATCTGACGCAGGCCAAAGGCTTCTGAGAAGATACGCCCAAAGACTGCCGGAAGCTGTCCTGCATTTTTGAGGATGATAAAGATCGTGAGCAGAAAATAAAAACCTGCCATGACAGGGACGATGATATCTAGTACTTTGACTGTGGCATGTTTGCGCAGAACAATGACCGCTGCAATCAGCACCAGAAGTACCGTCGTCCAGAGCGGCGGGATCTGAAAGGCATTGTTAAAAGCAGAAGATACCGAATTGCCGATGACCTGGCTGATGCCGCACCAGCAGATCAGACCGGAGATCGCAAAAAGAATGGCAATAATCGAACGTCTGTTCCTATCGTTTTTGTTTAAGAAAAAATGATGAATATAATAAGCAGGACCTCCGCGGTAGCCGCCGTACAGGGGGTCTTTTTCTTTGTAGATCTGAGCCAGTGTGGCTTCTGCAAAAGCAGTGGAAGAGCCAAGGATAGCAGTTACCCACATCCAGAAGACAGCGCCTGCTCCGCCGGCTGAGATGGCAGCCACAACACCTACTAAGTTGCCCATGCCGACACGGGTGGCCGTGGAGATGACAAGCGCCTGAAGTCCGGAGATAGAGTCTTTGGTGGTCGTCTTTTTCTTTTCTGTGGTGATCTTTAACATCTCTGGGAAGAGGCGGAAAGGCAGAAAGTGTGTACGAATGGTAAAATAGATACCAGAAGGTATCAGAATCAGGACTAGCAGAGAAAGTCCTAAGCTGCTTCCTCCAGGAAGCGGAATCGTGATCAGATCTCCCCATAAGATTTGGTATACAAAGCGAAAAACAGTCATAGTAAATATCCCCCCTTATCTTGTGTTTCTTATGATTTTAGTATATAGTAAATAGTAACATCTGTAAAATTGATAATAATGATATTTAGTATCGAATTATTCGATTGAGGACAGAGATGTGGATATCAGAAATTTAGTGACCTTTATTCATGTGGCAGAACGTAATAGTTTTACAAAGGCGGCAAAAGAGCTGGGATATTCCCAGTCTACGGTGTCTTTTCAGATTCAGCAGTTAGAAGCAGAATTAAATGTACAGCTATTTGACCGGATTAATCGTACCGTTGCTCTGACAAAGAGGGGCAGAGAAGTGCTAAAATATGCCCATCAGATCAGTAAGCTTACCAGAGAACTCGAAGAAGGGATGCACAGAGAAGAGCAGGTGACAGGCCATGTCCGGCTGGCGGTGCCGGATTCGCTGTGTGAGTCTTTGTTAAGAGAGGGATTTGCAGATTTTCAGAGCCGGTATCCGGGGATTACTTTACAGATCATAGCCACAGGAACCGAGGAGATGTTTCGGCTTTTGAATCACAATGAGGCAGATGCGATTCTGACGCTGGACAATCATATCTATCATGCAGAATATGTGATTGTCAAAGAAGAAAAGGTTCGGATGCATTTTGTAGCGGCCGCTCGTCATCCTCTGTGTCAGAAAAAAAGACTCAAGATCCCGGAATTGGTGGGAGAGCCTTTTGTGTTGACCGAGAGAGGGATGAGCTATCGGAGGCTGATGGATGAGAAACTGGCAGGGATGTCCCTGGCGATTCAGCCTGTATTGGAAGTGGGGAGCACTGGACTGATTTGTTCACTGGTGGAACAGGGAGTGGGGATCTCCTATCTTCCGGATTATGTGACAAAAAGAGGAGTGCGCAGTGGAACGCTTTGCTATCTTCCGGTCAAGGATTTTGAGATTGAGATCTGGAAACAGTTGTTGTATCATCGGGATAAATGGGTGTCGCCTCCGATGGAGTCGGTGATTTCCTATTGTATAGACAGAGAATTTGCGCCGGAAGATTGTGAAGATAAGAAAGGAGGGATGTCGGATGGAACAAGAGAAAAAGTATAAGCGTCGTGTCCGCTATGCAGGGACGCATCCAAGGATGTATCAAGAAAAGTCAGAGGAGGGAAAGAAAAGATATGCGGTATGATCTGTCAGCAACTGAGATTTTAAAACGATTGGGTTATCAGCAACTGGTAGGCACAGAGCGGTTAAAACAGTGGATGGAGGAAAAAGAGATCATTTTTCCCAAGGTCTACTGTGAATTTATGGAAGTGGCCATGGACTGTCCGATGTTAGAGACGGCAGATCTGTGGGTTGGACAGATGGGAAATATTATGAAGGCCCCTTGGTTTTTCTATGAAGAGATCGAAGAGCAGTTAGAAGACTGGGGAGAAGACGTGGAAAGCAGCGAATATGGGCCGTTTTCCAAACTTCCGAAAGAGAGGTGGGGCGAAATCGTGAGTGATTTTCTGCAGATTGGCAGTGATTATGGTGCAGGGATCGTAAGATTTGCCATCCGCAGGGAAGACTTAGGACAAGAGGACCCGCCGGTCTTTATGAGTCATGAAGCCAACGCCATTACCGATTGGAGGCAGATGTATGAGAGACTTTCGGATTATCTGTTAGAGGTAGTGCTCAATGTGCTGAAGTATGAAGATTATGATACGGCGGCGGAAGTTTTGGAAGAGCGGGGCTATCAATATCTGGACTATGATAATTACGTGTTTGCATCCGAAGAGATAGAAGAACAGAAAGAAGAAGAGCTGTTAGAGGAAGAAGAGTGGCAGACACAGGTATTTCGGGAGTCGGGTATCGACCTGAATCAAGTATACAAGAGAAGGAGCAACAACATCGAGAGCGAATTGTTTTGTTGTTATGAGGAAGAAAAAGAGATCCTCTATGTGGGAGAACTGACAAAAGATGAGGTGTCGTTGGTGATGATCTACAGAGAAGAAAAGAGGTAAGGCCGATGGAGCAAAAGATATTATACCTGGAATGTGAGAGCGGGATCAGCGGCGATATGACAGTGGCTGCGCTTCTGGATCTGGGAGCCGATCCCAAGGTGCTTACTCAGGCACTTCAGAGTCTTCCCATATCGGGATTTCGGACGGTGATCAGCCGGGTTAAAAAGGCCGGGCTTGATCTGTGTGATTTTCATGTGATCCTGGATAAAGAGCATGAGAACCACGATCATGATATGGAGTATCTGCATGGGCATCATCAGGAACACCATCATCAGGAAGATGCACATGGATACACCCATGAGCATCGGGGTCTTACTGAGATATTGCATATCATTGACCATGCAGAACTTACCGTTAAGGCAAAAGAAACAGCAAAAAAAATATTTCGGATTTTAGCCGAGGCCGAGGCCGAAGCACATGGAGTTCCGTTAGAGCAGGTGCATTTTCATGAAGTGGGGGCAGTGGATTCTATCGTGGATATCGTGGCGGCGGCGGTCTGCCTGGACAATCTGGGAATTACAGATGTGGCGGTTACGAAACTTAGCGAGGGGCAAGGGACAATACGCTGCCAGCATGGGATACTGCCGGTGCCGGTGCCGGCGGTGATGAATATTGTAAAGGCATATCAGCTCCCGTTACAGATTACGAAGACCGAGGGGGAATTAGTGACGCCTACAGGGGCAGCGATTGTGGCAGCCATACGGACGATGGAGAAGCTTCCAGAAGTATTTACCATAGAAAAGGCCGGGATGGGAGCGGGAAAGAGGACGTATGACAGACCCAGTATCCTGCGCGCGATGCTGATCCGGGCTAAGGCAGAGGATCAGGATCTGATCTATAAGTTAGAGACCAATGTGGATGACTGCAGCGGGGAGAGTTTAGGCTATGTGATGGAGCGCCTGATGCAGGCAGGGGCAAGAGATGTACACTATATACCGGTCTATATGAAGAAGAACCGCCCAGCTTATCAGTTAAATGTGATCTGTACCAAAGAAGAGATCCAAAAGATGGAGCAGATTATATTTGAAGAGACGACCACGATAGGGATACGCAGAGTACCGATGGAGCGTACGGTCTTACGGCGTGAGATCCGCACTGTACAGACTCCTCTTGGAGAGGCCAAGGTAAAGGTGTGTCTATATGGGGAGGAAGAACGAGGCTTTCCAGAGTATGAAAGTGTGATTGCCCTGTGCAAAGAGCATGAGAGAAATTATCAGGAAATCTATCAGATGGTGCAAAAAAGCTACCAGCATATGTAAAAAATACCCGGCACAGCAGAGGATCATCTCTGCCTGCCGGGTGTTTTTATCAGAACATGTATGACTAGATAAAGGTAAATTCTTCCTGCATGGCCTTTACCATTCCGGTAATGGCCGTAGTCTCATCGGGTCCGTCGGCTAAGATATCCACAGAGGAACCCTTTGGGTGACTTAGGCGCATCAGGGAGAACACATTTTTTGCGTCAGCGATCTCTGTTCCCAGCATGACCATAATCACGCTTTCATAAGTCTTTGCCGCGTCGGCGATCCGGGCAGCAGGTCTTGCATGGAAGAAATCGTCTTGCCCCAAGGTGACTGATCTGGTAATCATAGGCCGCTCTTTTCTACAGAGAACTAGAAAAGCTCGGTGATCTGGTCATAAGCCTTGGTCACTTGCTCTAACAGGGCAGCATCTGTGATGCCGGAGATCTCAGAAAAGGCAGCCGCTACTCCTTTTTCTTTGATCTTTGCCTGTAATTCCATGCTCTGAGCATCTTCTGGGTTGTTGTAGCGAAGCGCAGCTCCGATTCCAAGGATCAGCTTATCTACCGGCAGTCCATAGGACATAGCGGTTGTCAGCGGGCTGATCAGACGGTCGTCAGCGGATAATTTTCTAAGAGGCTCTCTTCCCACGCGTGCTACATCATCCTGTAAGTAAGGATTTTTAAAGCGGTTGATAATCTTGTCAATATATTTATAATGTGCTTCTTTGTCAAAGCCAAATCTCTGGATCAAGCCGTCGCCGGACTGGGTCATGGCTGCTTTTACCAGCTCATAGATCTTGGGATCTTTGATGGATTCGTCGATGGTCTTATGGCCGGACAGCATACCCGTATATGCAGTGATGCAGTGTCCGGTATTTAAGGTGAAAAGTTTTCTCTGGATATAAGCCATCAGATTATCTGCCAGATTCATGCCTGGAATCTCCGGGATCTCACCCTTTAAAGAGGCTTTTTCCACATTCCACTCGCAGTATTTTTCCACTACTACATCCACCGGATTTTCGCTGCGTACCGGAGGAACGATGCGGTCTACCGAACAGTCCGCAAAGCCCACATACTGCTCACAATATGCTTTTTCTTCTTCGTCGAGGATATCGAACACATGCTCTTTTAACTGAGAGGTCGCACGAATGGCATTTTCGCAGGCGATGATGTTCATAGGAGTCTTGCTGCCTGCTGCGATTCTCTTCTGAATCCCTTTGGCGATGGTGGGAGCGATAAATCCAAGCACGCGAAGTCCTACAGCAGTGGTTAAAATATCTGCATTGGCGATCTCGTCGATGATTTCTTCGCCGTTGGACATAATGCCGGTGATATTTTTGATAACTACATCTTCTACTTCGGTATCCATTACATGAACCGTATAACCCTGATCTTTTGCCAGACGGTCAATGATTACTTCGCTTACATCGGCAAAGACGACCCGATAGCCTGCCTGAGCAAGAAGCAT
Organism: uncultured Lachnospiraceae bacterium; assembly: GCA_910585995.1. Classification (GTDB taxonomy): domain Bacteria; phylum Bacillota; class Clostridia; order Lachnospirales; family Lachnospiraceae; genus Hominiventricola. The sequence continues at coordinate 208 of CAJUGG010000004.1, read as the reverse complement.
ACCGATAAATCCACGGCCAATATTGCCTGCACCAAACTGAATTGCTGTTTTCATGATACAACACCTCTTTCTATTTGAGTTCCGCATCTGTCCTCACTACGCCCCAGAGTCTGGAAGAATTTTCCGTCACTTCGTTCCGTAAAATCCTTCCGGGGCAGCTTTCGGACAGATGCTGTTTTTATTTGAGTTCCGCATCTGTCCTCACTAC
>CAJUGG010000003.1 GCA_910585995.1 uncultured Lachnospiraceae bacterium | reverse complement strand
TCTACAAACCGATAGCTCTTCTTAAGCTTCTCCACCACAGCCGCTTCCTGCATCATACAGCCGCAAAGGGCAATCTTCATATCAGAGTTCTTCTTTTTATACCCATGCAGCACGCCCAGACGCCCATAGACCCTTAGATTGGCATTTTCCCGAACCGTACACGTATTGTAGACCACAAAGTCCGCCTCTTCGCTCTGAGCCTCCTCATATCCAATCTCCTGCAGAATCCCCGACAGCTTCTCGGAGTCCCTTGCATTCATCTGACAGCCAAACGTCTGCGTAAAAAAAGTCGGACAGCGCCCGTTTTTCTTTTCAAACTCCTGAACCCATTCTCTGCATTTTGTCATAAAATAATACTGACGGCCCGGTTCTTCTGCAGGTGGCGCCGTATTGATATCTATTTTCTCCAAATCCAATTCATTATACATCCAATCCCTCTCTTTTACAAAATGATCCATTCCACAGCCTCTGTCCTGTCATTCATAGTATACCCGGTTTTCAAACACAATCTCAAACCTTCCGTGTTCTGCCCGCAAAAGCGTCACGGCGCAGTTTTTATGCACGCCTCCGTCCCAGAACTTTGCAACCGGCAGTTCAAAAAGTCCTGAGAGCATCCCGCGGATCGCTGCCCCATGAGATGCCATCAGGATTGTCAGCCCCTCATTTTGAGGGTCTTCCATCACACTTTTTATAAAGGTTGTCGTCCGTTTTCGCAGATGTTCGATGCTCTCCCCGTTAGGCGGCGTATGGTATCTCTCCGGCGCCTGAAAAAAATCCAAAAAATGCGGATCAGGGATATCGTATTTTCCATCTAAGACCGTCAGTCCCTCATAATCCCCAAAGCTGATCTCCTTTAGCCCATCGGTAGGGATGATCTCAATCGGTCTCTCTCCTCTGATAATCTCTGCCGTCTTTCTCGCGCGGATCAAAGGGCTTGTGAATATTTTATCAAAAGAAATATCCCTAAGCCCCGCCGCCGTCTTCTCGGCCAGATCGATACCCCGCTGATTTAGCGGGATATCGGTAACGCCCTGTAAGCGTTTGCCTCTATTATAATCTGTCTCTCCATGTCTGATCAGATAGATGTCCATCTCTTCCTCCATCTCTCTTAACGATTTCTGCACTCTGGATAAGGGCGCCGCTCCTTAGAAGCTGCTGTCGCCTGGGTAAGCTGTAGCACGACCTCACTAAAATACCGGGCATTGACACTGCCAAGCGTCTCCCGGACCGGCACATACTGATACCCCTCCTTTTTTAGATTGCCAGGTCTGTAGAAATATGCTTCATAGACCACCACGTCTTCATTTCCATAGTCCACATAGCAGCCGGAAAATTCCAGTTGTACGCTGACCTGTTGGTCATACCGGTAGAAGTTGTAGTAAAAACCTGCGTCCTCCACCTCTCCTTTGTACCAGCCTAAGTTCTGAAGTTTGCCGGACAAAGACAGGCAGTTTAAGACCATACCGCCAAAGCGGGTCAGATCTTCTTCTTCTTTTTCTTCCTCTGTCACGCGGTAGATCGGACGGTTAAGCTGTTCAATCGGCTGCTCGATCTCATAGTCTGACAGTTGTTCTTTCCATGTCTCTAAGCTTTCTTCTGACAGTTCGATAGGATGCACCAGACCTACAACGGCACTTTCTGACAGTTCGTACTCGTCCTCGTCTGCAGTGTTAAAGGTGCCGTCCTCCATATAGCGGAAGGTATCTGTCAGTTTCTCTTCTTCATAGACTCCCCATACAAGTCCCATAGCAAAAGGATGCATCAGGGGATTTTTCACAAACAGCTCCTGCCACTGACTGCCCGTCCATTTCCGCTCGGTGATCAGCGTCTGTTCCAGACGGACTTTCTGATTGGCAGTCACGGTCTTCAGTTGTTTTTTCAGCAGCTTCCAGCTGTCATTTGCCGCCTTGGCTTTGACAGGATCATCCTGTTTTCCAGGAGCTGGCATATTTTTCAGTTTCTTTCCCTTTTCATCATAGACTTCTAAGGTCATCGCTGTGGTTAAGACCACACGGAACGTCCGTGTTCCATAATCGAATATCTGTTCGTTTTTATTGTCAAATCCCAGATTCGGCACAATACGGTCTTCCAGTTCTTCTCTGGAGATCCCCAACTGTTCCGCTGCAAAATCAAGCGCCGCAGCCGCAGCTCCTTTGACCTGCCGGAATTTACACTTTCTGGCCAACTGATCCACAGCAAGCAGTGCGGTGGCTGTGCCATTGAGCGCCAGCGCCTTGACTGCCTCTGCTGCAATGGCGCCTCTGGCAGCCTTGGGCCACTCCTGGATCTGCGTATTGAGCACCGGTACGATGGCATCTCCTCCATGGATCGACGCCGCATAGAGCACCCACTTTTTCTTGGCCTGGGCGCCGTCTTTGATCCAACTGTCATACAGTACACGCATATAGGCCGCCAGCTCCAAAGGATTCAGCTTCTCTGCCAGCTGTTTTGCATCCTCATTGACTCCCACAGTCGCCATATCTGCATAAGAGACCAGAATCGCCGCAAGATAGTCCTCCGAGGCTTCTGTCCCGTCTTCTTTATGTACTTTGGGAAGGCCCTCCGTCAAGAACCAGGCAAGCTTACGCTTACGGCCGCCCAATAAGATCCCGTCGATCTTATCTTCTGCCGTCAGCGCTTTTGTCCCCTGATCTCCTTTGGCGGTCTCCCCTAAGACCTCCTGCAAAAGCGTCATCACTTTTTTCGTCTTTTCTGCTTCCATCGCTTTTGTAAGGGCCTCCCGGTATTTTTCTGTTCCCCAGAGGCACAGTACCCGTACTGCCATCTCCCGCTCTGCGCCCTTTTTCGACTGAAGCATCTGTAAGATCTCCGCTTCCCAATGAGGGCATGCTTCATAGATATGCAGTAAAAATTCCTTTGCCTGTTTGCTGCCCTCACCGGCACAGCCTAACAGTTCTGCTTTGTAAGTCTCTACATCTTCTGCCATCACCCGGACAGCCATAATCCTGGTCGGCAGATCTTTACTCTTCGATGCGTCGATCCACTCCTGATGCCACTGAGAGCGGATTCTTTTGAGCGTCTTTACACACTGCTGGCTGCTGTGCTTGGGATCTTTAGCATATTCATAGACGCTGTCATAGGTATTGCCAAAATATTCCAACTGATACTGCGCTGGAACCTTCTCGACATCAAACAGACGCAAAAGGCCTTCCACCTGAAGATCCTCCTGGGGATTTTTATGGTCCCGTTTATGGATTCTCTTCAGATCCGGATCAATCCAGTAGTTATAAAAATAACTTTTGTGCAGGATCAGAGATTCCATCACCAATATTCTCCGATACATCTGTGCCTCGCCAAACTCCATACAGTCATTGACCCTCTGATCGCGCAGATAACCAATATAATTCTTTGTCCGCAACTCTTCCACATAAGGAAGCAGTGTTGTCAGTTCAGACTCTCCCAACAGATAGGACACAATCTCTTTCATATGGGTCTTATAACGTTTGGCCTCTTCTTCAGCAACAGCCTTTCGATATTGACTCTGAAATTGTTCTCCTATTTGCTCATAGAGTGACTGGTCCTGATCTTTAATCTGTTTGATCATATATCCGCGGTTTTCCAAAGAGAGCGTTCCAAAAGCCTCTTTGATCGCTTCCGGCGTCTTTTTCATGATCCGATGCACAATAGGTTCGGTCTCATTGCGATGGTCCATACACCAGCGCACATAGTCTTTGGATTCAATTGGCAGATAGGACTCCAGCGCCTCCATATGCTCCGGAAACCAGCTCTCTCCGGTTCCCAGACAGCCGTCTAACGGGAAATTCGGCAGCAGGTCTCCATTGATCAATACAGCCAGCCGTATCAATTGGATAAACCGGTTGGAGTGCTCCAGCCCCAAAAAGGCAAGGAATGGCAAAAAAGTCATCCGGTATTCATGGCGCTTCCGGTTGCTGATAATCGCGCGCACCTCGACCGGGATCGGGTCATTGGGATCAGATTCCCGCACAAAGGCTTTCAGTTTCTCAAGCTCGTCGTCTTTTGGCTCATCTTTTTCCACAAACAGACCGTCAATATTTCCCATCAGACGTTTTTCCAGATAGTCCACCATCTCCAAGATCCGCTCTCTGTCGTCTGTCGGGCGCTTGTCCTCTTTCCTTGGCAGACAGATATAGCTGTGCGAATCCTCCAGAGGTCTTACACAGTACAGATAGACGCCTGCTAAGAACATATGTGTGTTGGCTGCATCATCATCGTAGCACAGATCTACCATCTGCGCGATCCATTCCGGATGTTTCCACCCAATCTCCACCAGAAAATGATAATTGTACTCTTTAAACAACCCACGGTCCCAGGCAACATATTCTGAACGTATCGCTGCATAAGAAATAATCGGAAGCGTCTCTTCCAGATAGCCTAAAAAATTGCTGTAATTATAACGAAACAGCGTATACTTGGCCGTACTGCCGCCAGCCTTAGCCACAAAACGAGTATAGCGGTCACACAATGGCTTATTTTTATTCCGGATCGAATCCACAAAATTATAAAGCTGCCGCCGGACGCCTCCGTCCAACTCTGTAAAATCCTGGTGTTCCACCTCGTTTAGCAGTTCCTGATCCTCTTCCTCAGACAGATCCATATATTTTTCAAAGATCATCTGATTCTTCTCGGTCAGATTCAAGTTTTTCTGAGCCTCTAAAAGCCTTCTCGCCCCTTCATTTTCTCTGATAATCATGACTTCTTTGTGTCTCCTTTCTGTGTCTTTTTTCTAACTGTTAATGCCTGTCTTTACATGCTGGATACGCCAGTTGTTCCTGGGAGGATATGGTCGCTTTGGTAAGCTGCAGGATGATCTCGCTTATGTAGCGGGGGCGGACTTCACCGAGGCGGTAGAGATGTTTGTCTTTGATCTTGTCATAGACATAGCTTCCTCTCTGTACGGTGCCTGCCCGGTAGAACTGAGCGCCATAGACCGTCACTTCTTCATTTTCATCTCCGATATAGCAGCCGGAAAATTCCAGTTCCACGCCTATCTTACCATCTTCCCGGTAAAATGTAAAATATCCGCCGGCGTCTAAGACGCTGCCCCGATACCAGCCCATATTTTGCAGTTTTCCGGATAATGACAGACCATTTAACAGCTTGCCGCCAAAACGGGTCAGCTCCGTCTGCTGCTTCTCTTCGTCTGTCAGGCGGTAGACGGGCCGCTCCATCTGTTCTACAGGCTGGATGATCTCATAGTCTGACAGTTGTTCTTTCCATGCCTGTAAGTTCTCTTCCTCTAACTCGATCGGGTGTACGAGTCCAATGGTTCCGCTCTCCGGTAACGTGTAGACCTCTTCCTCCACGGTATTAAAGCTTCCGTCCTCCATATAGCGAAACGTGTCTTTTAACTCGCCGTCCTCATAAAGCCCCCAGATCAATCCGGTGGCAAACTGATGCATCACAGGATTTTTTACAAATAATTCTCTCCACTGTGCCACATTCCACAGACGTTCTGCACTCATCGCCTGATCCAGACGAAGTTTCTGATTGGTAACTACTGTCTTTAACTGTTTTTTCAGGAGCTTATAAGCATCATTTGCTGCTTTTGCTTTCTCTGGTTCATCTTTTTTCCCCGGAGACGGCAGGTTCTTTAGCCGTTTTCCTTTTTCATCATAGACTTCCAGCTCCAATGCAGAGGTCAGGATCACTTTAAATGACCGCGTGCCATAGTCAAAGATCTGCTCCATCCGCTCGTCAAATCCCAGGTTGGGTACGATGCGGTCTTCTAATTCTGCCCTGGAGATGCCCATCTCCTTAGCCGCATAAGATAGCGCCTCACCCGCTGCCGTCTTCACCTGGCGAAACTTAAATTTCCGGGAGATCTGATCCACCAGCAAAAGAGCCGTCGCACTTCCGTTTAACGCCAGTGCCTTGACTGCCTCTGACGCCATAGCGCCTCTGGAAGCTTTGGGCCACTCCTGAATCTGTGTATGCAATACAGGGATGATCAGTTCTCCCCCATGCACCGAAGCTGCATAGAGCACCCATTTTTTCTTCGCCTCTGCGCCAGTCTCCATAAAACGGGCAAAGAGCTGCGTCATATAATAGGCCAATTCTGTTTTATTCAGACCAACTGCAAGCTGTACGGCATCCTTGTGAAATCCCGGAATCATCATATCCGCATAGCAGACCAGGATCGCCGTCAGATGCTCTTCGGAAGCAAGGCTTCCGTCCAATTTATATACTTCCGGCATAGGTTTTTCATACACCCAGGATACTTTTCGCTTTTTCCCGCCTTTTAAGACTGCTTTTATCAGCTCCTGTTCACTTTTTTCCTTTTTCTCTTCCGGAGAAATGCTCTCAATTCCCAGACATTTTTCCAAAAATTCTTTGATCTTCTGGCTCTTTTCTTTGGCAAGTGCAGCTTTCAATTCTTCCTGATACCTCTCGGCGCCCCACGCTTTTAATACCTGTGCTGCCATCTCCCGTTCCTTGGATTTTTTCGACTCCAGCATCTTCTTGATCTCATCTTCCCACTCCGGATGTGACTGGTAGACAGCCGCCAAAAGCTCCCGCACCACCTTAGAGCTGTCCGATGCACAGGACAACAGCACGTCCTTATATTCCTGCCACCATTCATCCAAGATGCGGACACACAGATAGCGCACCAGCGCACTGCCCTCTCTGGCCTGCACCGTAAGAGCCTCACTCCAGTCTTTTTTATTGCGCAGCACCTGCACACAGGCATTGATAAAATCGGTCTTGTCGCTCTCCTTATAGTATCCATCACAGATCGCGCCAAATGCATCCAACTGATAGTTTATCGGCATCTTCTGATGCTCAAAAACCTCGATGATATCTTCTAATGTTGCACGCCCCACTTTTTGATAAGTTCCCTGATAATAACAGTCAAAATACCGGGTCCTCATGCAAAGCCCCTCTAACACGACTGCCCGCTCATGCATCTGCGTCTCTGCCGTATTTTTCTTCAGATTGCGGATCTTCTCACATCTTCTGGGATTATAATCCCACATTCCACGCCATTCTTTTAGATAAGGAATGAGTACCATAAGATCCGCCTCTCCTAAAAGATACTGCATCGCTTCTGTCTTTCCTGTTTTGTAGTCGGCTGTCAGCTCCTCTGCCATCTTCTTACGGAACTCCCCGCTGCCCTGTGCATCCAGTTCCTGATACAGCATCGGATTCATACTTTTTGCCATGTCAAGCAGATGCAGATAGTCTTCCGTAGACACTTTAGAGATCAGACGGCGCACGACCTCCGGTTCATTTTTGACCACCCGCTTCACAGGACTTCCAAATTTACAATTTTTCAGACACCAGAGGATATACTCCTCCTTCGCCATAGGTATCGCATCTTCCAATGGCTCCATATGTTTAAAAAACCATCCCAGCCCGCCAATATTCAGGCAAATCCGCAGCACATTGGTACTATTCTTACTCACATCCATCGCAATCATCAGCCGAAGAAACGCCTCAAACTGCTTGGAATGTTCAATCGCCAAAAAATCCTCTCCCGCCAACAGTTCGATCAGATAATCAGACATCCTATAATTTGACAAAATCTTCACAATCTCCTGTGGAAACGGATCTTTCACCGAAGACTGCTCCACAAAAGAGATCATCGCCGAAAGCTCCTCCTCAGAAGGCGTCTTGCCCAAAAATATATTCTTAAGGCTGGATGTCTGATTTTCCTTCAAATACTCCACAAGCTCCTTTACCTTCTCATCCTTCTCCTTAGAATAAGAAACCTGCGAAAGCATCTCCCCCAGCGCACTCACCGGCTTACTGTAATGCAGCGCTGCTGCTGCCAGTAACGACTTCGCATTGTCATGTTCATGATAACAGATCTCCATCGCATCCATCAGCGCCTGCGGCTGCTTCTGCACCAACAACTTCAGACACCCCGGAAGCATAGGCCGGTTCCAGGCCAGCGCCTCCGCCCGGATCGCCGTCACCTGCTTCGTGGTCAAAAACTCAAAAAACATATCCAGATTCTGATAAGATCCATGCGGGGTCAGCACATAATACGCCGTAGACCCTCCCACAGCCGCCACAAACCGCACAAACCGCCCATATTGCTTCTTCAGATCTCTCTTCATGCAATAAAACCTATAATCCCAAGCCGCCGCCTTCTGCTCTGGCTTCAACCGGGAAAAATCCTGCACTTCCACCCCTTCAAGCAGCTTCTCATCCCCCGACTGCTCCCACTCCAGATACTCCTTCGCAACCTCTTGATTCTTCTCTGACAGCTCCAAAGCCTCCACCGCCTTCAAAAGCTTCTGCTGCCCCTGCTCCTCTCCTAACTCTAACCTCATCTCATTCTCCTATTGTAAGTTCCGCTTTTTATTTAAGTTCCGCTTTTTATTTAAGTTCCGCATCCGCCGCTCACAATGCCCCTTGTCTGTAAAGACATTTGACCGCGTACCGCGCTCAAATATCTTTACGGGCATTGTTCGGGCAGATGCTGTTTTAGTTTGATATATTCTCTATCCACGCGCAGATGTCAAACATTCCTGCACCCATCCAACAGCCCGGTATGGGTCAAGATTCCTGTAAGACCCATTGAGTGTCGTCGGCACTTAATGAGCGCAAGCGGCAAAGCCGCGCAGTCGCGAATTTAGTACCGCTACAGACACTCACTAAGCGCGAGCGGGGTCTGGAAGGAATCTTGGCCCATATCGGGCGTCAGGTGTACATTTTTTATTTGGCATCCAAGTACCCTAACGCCATATCGCAGGAGAGCTTCTCTCTGCACGCCTTCAGATACGCCTCCACCCGAATCGCCGCCTCTAACACCTCTCCCATCTCAAAATCCATCCGATGCCTCTTCTCCTCCAAAAGTTCCCCGATCCGCCCAAGCTCTTTCGCCGCAAAATGAAGCCCCAGCTCTTCTCCTTCTTTCGCGCACCTTAGAATCTCTCTCCCGATATCCCCCTGAACCGAAGACACCCCGCTGACAAACAGATCCGCCAACTGCTTCAGCGCCTCTTTCCGGTACTGCTCCATCATACGAACAGTCGCCGGAGAAGGCAGCTCTTTCTCCTCCATCGTTTCTACCTGTCCCACAGTTTCCAGTTCTTCTGCAAGTTCTTCCGCTCCCTTTAAGAAAAATTCAATCGGATACAGACACATCCGTCCTTCATCATCCAGATACAGCGAGCCAAAAAATATGATCGCCTTAGGAGGATTTTTCTTCAGCCGCTGTTCCAGCCGCTCCAAAAGCTTAATCGTCAGCCGCTCTTCCTTCGAGTATCGAAGAGAGATAAAAAGGCTTCTCCCCTCCCGGTCAAAAAGGCTCCAGGAGAACTTTTGTTCGATCTCGTCAAAACTTGTCTCCCCAAAACCAACCGCTCCAGCCAACACCAATCTCTCCCGTCTGCCCGCTGCCCGGTTCTGTACGACCTGCGTCTGATGCGCCTGCTCCTGCCCAAAATTCTGAAGCAAAAGCTCCTTATAATCCCATACGATCAGTTCCTTCAGCCCCTGCGAGTGGAGCGTTCTGCTCCCCCTTATCTCTCCTTTACTCTCCTGGCTGATAGAAAGTCTCCCGCCAGACGCCGCCTTGGCCCGGCGCAGTTCAAAATCCAGCATCTGCAGCTGTTCCCGGTTGCAGTTTAACCCCCAGGGAGCCATCATATTTTCCGACGCTGCCGGCGGCCTCCTTCTGACCCCCTCATAGAAGACCGGACGGGCCTCTGTCCAGGTATACCACTGCTGCTTCTCCGGCTCTAAAAAATAATAGATCTCCCCCTCATATCCGGTCTTGCTGGAAAATGTCCTGCCGCCCATCCCCAAAAGATGCAGATTGCCCACCAGTTCATACGTATCCCGAAAACTGCCTGCCAACGGCCGGATCTCTTCCTGCCCCTTGGCACAGGCCAGCTTTTTTGCCTGCTCATAGATATGTAAGATCCGCCCAAACAACAGTTCGATCCGAAAAGCCGCCGATCTCGAAAAATACTGCCTGTATTCCGATGCCGCTTCTCTAAGCCTGCTCTCCAGGGCAGGCAGACCCGCCCGGTGCGTAATCACTGCCAGTCTCTCTAAGCTCTCCGAGATCTCCACAGACTGCCTTGACAGCCCCGTATCCATCTGCTGCATCACCGACTGACAGACCCCCTCGGCTGCTTTTCGTACCTGCTCTTCATCCCAGGTTGTCTCCGCTTCCTGAAGCGTATCCAGATCCGACAGTTTGATCTTATTCTTAAATATCTGATAACATAACACTGCCTGCGCTTTATGCGGGCACAATTCCTTGCTGTGACAGCTGCAGGTGGAATAAGCAAAAGGCTCCAAAAGCTTAACGGTCGCCTTCTCCCAGGGAATCGTCACCGTCACGATAGAACTCTCTTCCACCAGCGGCTGCTCTCCCACCCGCATATGGGCCAAAAACTGTTCAAACCGCTTTCCCTTGCAGGCTTTCTTTAACTGTTCCACCGGGATCTCTAAGATCTCCTTTAATTCCAGCGGCGCAGCCTCTTTGACAGGCTCTTCTGCCTTTGCCGCCATCTCCTTTTCACTGCTCTCACTTGATACCTGCTCCTCTCCATCCGCCAACAGCTCCTGCTTCAGCCACAGAATCGCTGTCACAATATGCCGGCAGATACTCCTCGACGGACAAGAACAGGTACTTTCCCCCAGAGGCATCTTGATGACACAAGTCTCCTCTTTTAAAGTCACCTGCGCTTCCTCTCCCTGCCAGATGACAGACGGCTCTTCCTGCGCCAGATCCTTATAGGCCCGTTTTACGGTCCCTTTATTGCAAAGTCCTGTGAGATAGTCATCATCCACCTTTTTAAGCATCTCTTTTTGCATCTTTTCCCTGTCTCCTCCCTGTCAGCCATTCATGATCTTGCCCATAAAATCCCCCAGCGCTTCCGGAGTCATCGCTCCCACATAGGCGCCCAGATCCGCCATCTGCTGTGCGGTACGGCGGTCATAGACCGGATTTGCTTCCATATCAAGCGCTGTCAGGCAGATCAGTTTCGCGCCGCTCTCAATGATCCCTCTGCTCACCCCCAGAAGGGCCGCGACACTGCCGCCCTCGCACAAGTCAGATACCAGCACGACCATCGTCCGGTGTGGATTGTCAATCAGCCGCTCACAATACTCCAAAGCCCCCGTAATATAAGTCCCGCCTCCCAACTGGATACTCATCAGCGTCGCCACCGGATCATCCAGATGAGCGCTCAGATCCACCACCTGCGTGTCAAATATCACCAATTTCGTATCCAGCATCGGAAGCCTGGCAAAGATCCCGGCCATCACCGCACTGTGAATCACCGAATCCAGCATCGAGCCGCTCTCATCCACAGCGATCACCACCCGCCACTGGCTGTAGCGCTTTGTCCTTCCATGAAAATAGACCTGCTCCAGCATAATCCTTTCATGCTCCTGATCATAGTGTTTCAGATTTCTCTTAATCGTCTTCTGGATATCCAGATTGCGGATAGAACGGACAGGACTGCTGGAATTACGGTCAATCTTACCCAGCAGAGATCTCCTGATATCCTGATTCAATTTTTTCGCAATATCCTCTGCTACTTTTTTCACAATCCTGCGCGCCGCATCCAGCACATCTCCCTTCATCAGATGTTTCAGCTGCAGAATCGTCTTTAACAATTCCTGATTCGGCTCTAATTTTTCCAGAACCTCCCGGTCGGTCAAGAGTTCCGTCATTCCATAACGATCCAGTGCATGCCGCTCTAAGATCTCCACGGTCTCTTTGGGAAATAACTTTCGGATCTTCGTAATCCAAGTCGCCGCCGTCAGCCGGCTCGCCTCTGTGCCGCCTTGCCGGCGCACGTCTTCTCCTTGTTCCCGATTATATAAAAAGTCCAGTGCTTCTTCCAGATCCATACAGGATATCCCGTTTTCCAGAGAAGCTCCTTCTCCAAATGTTAATTGATTTTGAGAATAACTCCCTAAAATCAACCTCCACCGATTCAATTGACTGGTGTGCAAAATTCGATTTCTCCTTTCGTGGGTGGCGAGACAGCCACGCCCGCCCAGGGGCAAGGTTCCCCTCAGACCCCGCTCCCGCTCGATGAGCGCCTGTAGCGGTACTAAATTCGCGACTGCGCGGCGTTGCCGCTTGCGCTCATTAAGTGCCGACGACGCTCAACGGGTCTGCGGAGAACCTTGCCCCTGGACGAGCTACGGGTTGGGTGGCCGTCGAACGTGAATTTTTTGTTTTATATTAGGTGGGTAGCCGAGTGTCTTCAATACTTCGTTCTTTTTCTCTGGCACTAGATGTATCTATATCTTTATTCTACCCTATATATCTCCAGCTCGTGAGGGCGTACACCCTCCCCTCCTCCTACCGGTCACAATCCTCCGCTAATCCCTTTCACCGCATACGCATCCACCATCTCCCCATACGCATACTCCTGCGGCAACACCTTGCGCCCTTGCAGCACCTCTTTCTTCTTGGCGCCGTGCAGGGCTGCGGCTTTTCCTGCGATGCGGTCGGTCTCTATCGGGGTAAAATAGCCAAATGCCTGTCTTAGCTCCGGCAAAAGTTTCATAAAGGATTCTGGTGACAGACTGGCGATCAGCTGGTCGATCATGGTAAGAAAATCTTCTTTTACAAATACGAAATCTCTCGCTGTATAAAAGAGGCCGCGCAAAAAAGCTGCACTTTTCATCTGCATCTCATTGGTTCCCTGCAGATAGCCGGCTGAAGCTTTCTGGATCTGCTCGCCATAGTCACTGTTATCTCCGTAGAGTAAGCCAAGCACTGTCCCTTCCAGTCCCGGATTGATCTGCGGCTGCGACAAAAGCCTTAGAAAAGCTTCTGTCAGATTTTGTCTGTAATGCGAAAAACTGCCTCGTCCGGTGATCTGATAGAGAGACAGACAGCTTTCCATGCAAGTCTGCTGCTGTTCCTCTTTTACCTGTGCCATAGACGGCAACAGCTGCACGATCTTCTGGAAACAGATCCCGATCAGTGTTTCCAGCTCCAAGGTCGCCTCCACTTCATAAAGTTCCTGCAGCTCATACAACATCCTGAGATGTGAAAATCCCTCTGACAAGGAGAAAAAATCTCCGTCACTTGTCAAGACTTCCCGGATATGGGCGCTCATGCCTGCCTGCTCTTCTAAAAATCCCATCAAGAAACACAGAGTCAATAGTTTTGCAGCTTCCTGACTGTTCTCACTCTTTCCAAAATCCCGGATCAGCTTTGTCCTGGAAGCTTCCGCCACTGTCCCGCCCAACATCGAGACATCCACCAGCGCTGCAAGCACCTGACCGGAAAAATGATAGACCCAGGTCTCCCGTATCCGGCTCTTGTCCCTGCGGTTTAACAGGTCTGCGCCTTTGGTCCTTCTGGCAAACTGCGTCTCTAAAAATTGTAACTGATAGAAAAACCGGCTCATGGACAGATGTTTTTTCTTGGAAAACAACTCCAGCACCACTTCCTGCTGCCCGGCTGCCTGTATTTTTAATCCAAACTTTTTGCACTGTTCGTCAAAGTCTAAAAGAAGCGGCGGCCGGTTGGCGTCTTCACAGAGTTTTCCCACTTGTTTTCCGGTATTTAAACTCTGTAAGATCTGTAAGGGCAGATCGGTGGAAGGATTACACTCTCCTTTGACAAAAGAAGAGAGCGCCGCATCCCGAAGTTCGTAAAGACCGGCTTCCCGTTTCCCGCGAAGCGCTGCCAGCCCTTTGGCCATGGAAAGGGCACAGATCACATCATACGAAGAAAGACTCTCCTTTTTCTGTCTCGCCTTGCGCCCCGCGCTTACTAACTGATGCAGCACTGAATCCTCATACGCACCCTGGGGGTTTTCTGCCTTGATCAGCCGCTCCCACACCTGTTGATAGAAACCAGGTGACTGCATGCCGCTGGCATATCCATTTAATGCATCTGCCGCCTCCATCGAGTAAGCCAGCGGATAGACGCCCTGATCTTTGTCAGACAGACTATGTAACTTTACAGGTTTTTCCGCATATTTCAGAAAACCATTGTTTTTGTCCGACGTCTGATGTTCTAACAATTCCCGGATACCATCCGTATGAAAACCGCCTGTCACCACCAGGATCTTTTGGTAAGTCTTAGACGCTTTGGCAATCTGCTCCGCCATATACTTCTCCCGCATCAGACAGCCGTCTGTCTCCAGTTCCTCTTTGGGAGTATGACTTCGGGAGAGGCTGCAATAGGTCGTCATCTGGCGGACAAATGCCTCGGTTGTCTGAAAGAGTCCGCCAATCTCAAAATATTTTTCCCACAATTCCTCAAAGCTCCGAAGCCCTGTCTTCTCACAGAGCAGGGACAGATAGCGGCTTCTGCTCAACAGATAGTCATCATTATAAGTCTGCTTCTCTCCTTCGGTACGGATACCCTTGTGCTCTTCTGTGCCGATTAAGATCTCCCCATACGGCAAATCGATAAACTGCGCAGCAATCTGTCTCTCCTTGGCTTCCCGAAGCGCGATCAGTTCCGGGGAATAATCCAAAAATGGATAATAGCATTTATAGTCTTCTTTCTCCTCACTGAGCAGGCCCTTTCGATCTTTATAAAAATAATAGAGAGCCACAGGCGCTTTGGTCTCTGGATGGGCAAGCACCGGAATCTGCTCCTGCGCATTTTGAGGCCCTTCGATCAATATTACCTCTGGCTTGTAGGCTTCTATCGCCTGCTTTAGATGCCAGGCACAGACCGGACTGTGGTGTCGGATAGGAAAATACAACACAGGGCTGTCAAGATCATACGTCGTTACTTCAGGTATTTCCTCGCCTCGTAATAACTGTTCCATAGCTGCCCCTCTTTTCCTCCTTTATCCCGCACGACAGTCTGAAAATAACTGCGAAGTTTTTCCAGATCGTCTTGATTTTCTTTTTGCACAGCACCTACTAAATTTTGTACCAGACACCCTAGATCCATCGTAGAATCTCCATAGTAGTAAGCGGTCATCATGGTCTGATAATAGACAGACACCGCCTCTGCCGTACTCATCACCGACGCCGGACGATCGATGCGATGTCCCAGGGAAGAGACGCCTTCTCTAAGTTCATGGTAAGTCGAAGCCAGGATCTCCGCCACATCCTCATCCACTGGCATATCAATCTGGCTTGCCTTCGCCAGCTCTTCCACCTCATTGACAATGATCTGTTTCTCCAATGACACATCCCGAACCGGCATCACCGTCTCAAAATTAAAACGTCGTTTCAATGCACTACTCATCTCATTGACGCCCTTATCCCTGGTATTCGCCGTCCCGATCACATTAAAACCTGCCCGCGCAAACATCAGTCCCTCTTCTCCAAGCTCCGGCACATTCAGCACCTTATCACTTAACACGCTGATCAGGCTGTCCTGAATCTCCGCCGGCGTACGGGTTATCTCCTCAAAACGGGTCAAGATTCCCTGTTCCATCCCCACATACAGAGGCGAAGGCACCAGCGCCTCCCGTACAGGTCCCTTTGCCAACAAGAGCGCATAATTCCAGCTATATTTAATCATATCCTCAGTAGTGCCCGCTGTACCCTGGATCGTATTGGTACTCGTCCCACTGATCGCCGCCGACAGAAGTTCTGAGAGCATCGTCTTAGCCGTACCCGGCTCTCCCACTAACATCAGTCCCCTATTGCCTGCCAAAGTAATAATACAGCGCTCCACCAAGGCATCATTGCCCAGATACTTTTTCCGGATGACAATCTCCTCTCCATTCCACTCCAGAGGCTTCTTGCTCCCCAATATAAAAGTACGCACCGCTTTTGGCGACAGCTTCCAGTTCAGAGGCCTCTTCCCCGTGTCCTGCGCTGCTAACGCCTCCAATTCCTTCTGATACCGCACCTCCACAGGCGGCTTAATCTCTGCTTTTCGTTCCATAAAGTGTACTCCTCTCCTTTTCTCTCTATCATTTTGCTTTATAACTTTTGTTTTTATTATACTCTAAATCATCGCTAATATCAATTCCAGATTTCAATTTTACAAACACCAGTTCTGGACGGTTAAAGATTCTAGGCGGCCAGTTTCTACACAATCCACGACTTACAATCATCACAATAAAATCCTCATCAATCCTACAAGCACGACACGTTTTCTTTTCACTTCTTTCACTCCTCCTATATCCACCAAATCACCCCCTTATTATAAATTATTTCTTTAAGAAATACGACTGCCCTCTTACACTATCCAGGGACGAGTGCAGAAGGAGGTTTAGGGGAGCGACAAAGAGTGCTGTGTAGATTGGAGCGGACAGTGTGCGAAGTTTGTATGAGCCAAGCGGACACTCCTGTCCGATTGGAGCATACAAACTTTGTGCACTGTCCGATACATTCTATGCAGACCTTTGTCGCTCCCCTAAACCTCCTTCTGCACTCGTCCCGTCCTCTCCCTAACATACAAAGTGCCGCAAGACCACTCCTTTTATGGTCTTGCGGCACCTCTCATACGCTCTTATTTACCAGCCATCTGACGCTCTTGCTGTTCGATCATTTTCTTCACCATATAGCCTCCCACAGAACCGTTCTGTTTGGAAGTCAAATCTCCATTATAGCCATCTGTCAGCGGCACGCCAATCTCGCTTGCCACCTCGTACTTAAAACGGTCCAGTGCTGCCTTAGCCTCTGGTACTGCTGCTCTGTTAGTAGAATTAGACATAATAAACTCCTCCTTACTGCGAAGTGATCTTACCCTGCTTCGCAATTTGTTGTTGTTTGTTACGATCATAGTATATGCATCTCTCATCAAGATACACTGTCAATGACTGCATGTTTTGACAAAATTTTGTCAATCCAGAAATATCACGAAAACATTTATTACAAATTTAGATTCTCTCCCCCTTGTGCCAGATACTGCTCCAGCCGCTCTTTCAGGTCTCTGTATTTGTAAAGCATAAGTTCTGCATCTTCTTCCAGGATCGCATTTGCCGCTTCACTTGCCTGCTTTAGCACTCTCGAATCCTGAAACACATCCCCTAACCGAAACTCTAAGATGCCGCTTTGACGAATCCCAAAGAGATCTCCAGGCCCCCTAAGCTTCAGATCTTCACTGGCGATAAAAAATCCGTCATTGGATTTATTTAACACCTCTAAGCGCTTCCTGGTTTCCTTCCCCTTACTGCCGCTCATAAAGATACAATAAGACTGTGCCTTCCCACGCCCCACACGCCCCCGAAGCTGATGAAGCTGCGCCAGTCCAAAACGCTCCGCATTCTCTACCATCATCACCGTGGCATTGGGCACATTGATCCCCACCTCAATCACCGTCGTAGACACCAGGATCTGGATCTTCCCTTCGGCAAAACGCTCCATAATCTCATTTTTCTCCTTGGGCCTCATCTTCCCATGAAGACATGCAATCTGATAATCCGGAAAAATCCCTGAAAGCCTCTGCGTATAATCCGTAACATTTTCCAGTTCTAACTCTTCACTCTCCTCCACCATCGGACAGATTATATATACCTGATGCCCCGCGCCCACCTCTTTTTCCATAAAACGGTAAGCACTCGCCCGATAGGATTCATCCACTACACAATTTTTAATTGGAAGCCTGTGCGCCGGCAGTTCATCCACCACCGAGATATCCAGATCTCCATACACAATGATCGCCAGCGTCCGTGGAATCGGTGTCGCACTCATCACCAGCACATGGGGATGCACCCCCTTTTCAGCCAGTGTCTCCCTTTGTCGCACCCCAAAGCGATGCTGTTCATCTGTTACCACCAGCCCCAGGCGCCGATACACCACCTGCTCCTGAATCAGCGCATGTGTCCCGATCACAATCTGAGCCTTTCCACTCTCGATCTCCTCATACGCCAGCCTTTTTTCCTTCGCTGTCATAGAACCTGTCAAAAGGAGCGCCCTAAGAGGAATCCCATGTGCCTCAAACAGCACAGAGACCTCCTGATAATGCTGCTTGGCCAGCACCTCCGTAGGCACCATCAAAGCCCCCTGATACCCATTACATCCCGCCATCACAAGAGCAAGCACTGCCAGTATCGTCTTACCAGATCCCACATCCCCCTGCACCAGCCGGCTCATCACATGTTCCCCCATAAGATCCGTCCGTATCTCCTCCCAGACCCTTGTCTGTGCCGCTGTCAGCGTATAAGGAAGCCCCTCAACCAGCCTTTTCGTCTCTTCCACCTCTTTCATCGGTGCCTCATTCACAAGCTCCTCCTGGCTCTCCCTGAGCCTTCGAAGCCCCAGGACAAACAGCAAAAACTCATCAAACACCAGCCGGTTCCTCGCCTGTCTCATCTCCCGATCATCTTTGGGAAAATGCACCCGCTTCAATGCCTCCCATTCCCCACAAAGCCTGTAATGCTCTGTCATCTCCTTCGGCAGATATTCCGGCACCCACACCTCTCCGCAATCGAACACCTGTTTGACCGCTTTTGTCACCATCTTCCCCGTAAGCCCCGATGTCAGCGCATACTTCGGCTGCATCACATGCAATAGCCTGTCATAATCTCCCAAGGAATAATGCTCCGGCTGGTCCATCCGGTACTGTTTTCCCTTACAGCTGATCACTCCCCGAAACACATACTGTCCTCCCCTCTGAAAATAATTCCGAAGAAACGGCATATTAAACCACACCCCCTCCATCATCTGCTCCCCAACCTGAATCTGCGCCGTAAACACCTGATACCTCGTATACCGCTTCACCGCCGACAAAAACAGCACAACTCCCCTGACCGCACACTTCTGCCCCTCCACAGCCTCCAAAAGCCCCACAGGCTCCCCATACGTCTCATACCCCCTCGGATAATACCGAAGCAAATCCTCCACCGTACTCACCCCCACCTTCGCAAACGCCGCCGCCGTCTTCTCCCCAATTCCCTTAATCTTCACAATCGAATCCTGAAGTCTCATCCTCTACCCCTTTTCACATACTTAACAAATCTCATACCCCACACAGTTCCACTCCCCATCAAAATCCGCTTCCATATAATGACCATACAAAAAGCTGTCATTAGAAAACACAACCGTCGTCACATCCCTCTTAGGCACATACACCACCGCATCCACCCAAATCTCCAAAAACACCTCCGGATACCCTGGCACCCACTTTCCAAACCTTTGGATACCCCGCACCACTTCCTCTGAAAAAGCTCTCCTCAAAAGCTCCTCCACATGCTCCCTCACATACTTAACCTTCTCCGTTAACACCCCCTCATATCCCTCCTCCCCATACACCCAAGCTTCAATCCCCTCTCCAAACATCTCCATCTCTCCTTCCCCCACTCTCCCCATCACTCCTACACTCAGACTGCACGGGGCCAAAGACGAGCGGGATTCTTTTGCTTCTTGTGCCAGTGGGTCGCCGCGCACTCTGGCTTGGGGTGGGTGCACAAAGAGTGCTGCATGGAATGTATCGGACAATGGGCGGAGATTGTGCGACTCAGACGGACATTTATGTCCGATT
>CAJUGG010000002.1 GCA_910585995.1 uncultured Lachnospiraceae bacterium | reverse complement strand
GGAGAATCGAAATGTTATTATCGATATCGGAGTGAATGATAATATAGAATTAAGTAAAGAATATGTTTGGGTTGAGTATAGCGTATTGAATTATCTAGTTCAGGTTAATAATTGTCTAAATATTCAGCTAAGAAACTTGTTATCATTAATTAATATATAGAGGGAATAATAGAAATGAGAATTGGAGTTATATGTCCATCAGAGATTGCATTACGAAGATTTATGCCAGCATTACAGAATATAAAAGAGCTGGAATTTATTGGAGTGGGTATGTATTCTGCAGAGGAACGTTTTGGTACTGACTTTACAGATAGGAATATCATTATGAATAAATTAGAAAGTGAATATAAAAAAGCATGTGTTTTTACAGAAAAATATGGAGGAAAAATATTTAATAGTTATGAATCTATAGTTACATCAAATGAAATTGACGTGATATATATTCCTTTACCTCCTGCGTTACATTTTAAATGGGCCAATATGGCATTAGAATACGATAAACATGTTATTGTTGAAAAGCCAGCGACTATTTCGATGAAAAAAAGTTTTAGCTTAGTGAAGTTGGCAAGAGATAAAAGTCTCGCATTTCATGAAAATTATATGTTTACATTTCATGCACAAGTTCATGCTATTGATGAAATTATACGATCAGGTAAAATTGGAGATGTTAGGCTATATCGTATTTCTTTTGGATTTCCTAAGAGGAAAGCAACTGATTTTAGATTTAGTAAGGAGCTAGGAGGAGGGGCTCTACTAGATGCTGGTGGTTATACAATTAAATATGCTTCTTGGCTATTAGGGGAATCTGCCCAAGTTTGTTATGCTCAAATAAATTATATAGATGGTTTTGAGGTTGACATGTATGGTTCGGCTGTTCTGAAAAATAAAGATGGATTAACAGTTCAGACGTCTTTTGGTATGGACAACAGTTATAAATGTGAACTTGAAGTATGGGGCAGTAAGGGATGTCTTAGTACTGACAGAATTTTGACTGCTCCTGTAGGCTTTAAGCCACAAATAATTATTCAAAAAGATGGTGTTAAGGAAAGTAGTGAATTACCTGAAGATGATGCTTTTGGTAAATCTTTGAAATATTTTGTAAATTGTATAAGGAATGATAAAGTTCGTGAAGAAAATTATAATGCTATTTTAAAACAGGCAGAGCTGATAGAACAATTTAAATTGTTAGCCAATAAAGAGCAATTTTTATAAAGATAACATATAGTTTTATGTAATTGCGAAATAGTTTTGCCATTTTTGACTAAAAACCAGATGGAAATAGGATTTTCCTGTAGAATATGCTAGTTGATGTTAACAACTAAGGTTACACTGATCAATTGAGTGATATCTATTAGGAGCAGGTCTGTATGAAATGTTCTCTCATCTCGGATTCTGTGTTTGGCAAGTTCAAAGCCGTTTTTGAAGTAGTTGATAGAACATTTCACCATAGAGACCATCTTTTTCAGTAGTTTAAGCAGACTGGCTGTTTGCAAACGCCTTATATAAAGTTTAATAGAGAGGATTTACGATGAAAAAAATTGTAATTATTGGTGCTAATAGTTATATTGCTCGCAATGTTTTATTAAAATTAAAGAAAGATAAATTAAGTACTATAATTAAATTATATGATTATACAGAAAAGCATGCAGATGGAGAGACAAATTATAAATCAATTAATATACTTGATCAGAAATCTGTTTCCAATATAGACTTTAATTGTGATATTGTTTTTATGTTTGTTGGAAAGACAGGTAGTATTGATGGATTTGATAAATATCATACATTTATTGATATTAATGAAAGAGCATTGCTAAATATTTTAAATGAATATAGAAAGCAAAAGTCAAATGCAAAAATTATATTTCCGTCTACACGGCTTGTTTATAAAGGTAAAAAAGGTATACAGGCAGAAAATTCGGAGAAAGAATTTAAAACAATATATGCAATAAATAAATATGCATGTGAGCAATATTTAGAACAATATCATCATGTTTTTGGTATTCAATATTGTATTTTTCGGATTTGTATTCCATATGGGACTCTTATATACCAGGCTTCTTCTTATGGAACAGCAGAATTTATGTTGCAAAAAGCTAGAAATAAGGAAAATATATTGTTGTATGGAAAGGGTGAAGTTCGTAGGACTCTAACATATATGGATGATTTGTGTAATGTATTAATAAGAGGAGCATTTTCCGAAAAATGTAAAAATGATGTGTTTAATATTGGAGGAGAAGATTATAGTTTAAAAGAGATGGCTGCGCTAATAGCTGAAAAGTATCAGGTAGGAATTGACTATATAGAATATCCTGATATAGCATTTAAAATAGAATCTGGAGATACAGTGTTTGATGATAAAAAATTACAAAAAATTATACCATATAATTATACTGGAAGATATAAAGAATGGATCAACAAAATGGAAAAACATGTGATGAAATAATATATATAGTACAAAGAATTTTCTGATTTTTGTGCTTGAATAGGGAAATTAAGTTTACCAAGTCAAAAGAGAGACAAATGTATATAGATGAAAAATATTTGACAATTGATGAAGTGGTCTGATTCCTAGTGACCTAGATATAATATTGGTGAGTGAACAAATTATGGTATTGATAACAAATAATATGAAATGGATTTGGTATGAAAGAAAGAGGTGCATCAATTTTTAGTATAACCTTAAGAAACTAATCCAACCCGCCGACATACATAATAACTATACATTTTATTAAAAGGAGACCACCCCCTATGAAAACCCACATGGAAAAGACATTACTATCCATAGCGATTTCCATAAGTCTGATCTTCGGAAGTATCGCGTCAGTACCTATGTATGCCTCGGCGGCCTCTGGGGTTACAGAGATAGCCAATGTGGTTGTGTTTGTTGATTTTGCCAATTCGTCGCATACCAACCACACTTCTAATTTTGGCCAGTGTTTTATGAAGAGCGGCCAGTATACAAGAGATTTGTTTGATGGTGATGCAAGCCATCCTTTGGCTTTGAAGCAGTATCTGCATCATATCTCGTATGGCCAGTTACAAGTAAAAAATGCATTTCCGCAGATTAGCGGAGATCAGGTTACTTCTTTTAGACTCGCAAATCCATCTGATTATTATGTGAATACAGGAAACGGAAATAATGGGGATCAGAAGCTGATCCAGGAATTGATATCGAAAAATGCCATCTCTTTGCCGCAAAATATGGAATTGGATTATGATAAGGATGGTGCGATTGATAATTTGACCATTGTAGTCGCCTCTGGCTCCCAGGCAGAAGGAGAAAAATTCTATGGGCATAAATCTGTCTATAGTGGGTCTGGCAGTCTAGGCGGATATGCGGTTAAGCATTATAATATCATTCCGGAATATAGTGTATATATGCGTCGGGCAGTGGGGATTGCTTGTCATGAATTTTTCCATACGATAGGATACCCGGATCTGTATCGGGAGGGAAATAATGGAACTCCTGTGGGAGAATGGGATATCATGGCCAGTGCGGGAGCATATCTTCCATATCCGCTTGCCTATCTGCGGAGCGAGTATACAAAATGGTTTTCCATTCCTACTGTATTTGAATCCAAGCAGAATTATTCATTGTATGCAGCTTCTAAGACTACCACACAGACGAAGGACCAGCAGGCAGTGATTCTGAGAACGAATTATTCGGACACCGAATTTTTTGTTTTGGAGTATCGGAAAGCAGGAGATATCAATAAGAATGAGTATGAGAATATATTACAGGCTTCGGGGCTGATTATTTACAGAGTCAATACTCGGTATGTCCGGAATTATATGTCAGAAAAAGATATGATCTATGTGTTCCGGCCCGGTGACAGTTATGGCAGTAATGGTCGGGAGAAGGGTCTTAATTATGTATCCACGGGTGCTTTGGCAACGGAGCTGGGACGGACTACTTATGGAAGCAGTGATCCCAAAGATTCTCTGGCAGAAGGTGCGATTACGTATTCGGATGGGACTAACAGCGGGATTGTGATCAGCAATGTGGGAAGCAACAGTGGTGATCAGATTACTTTTGATATCAACTTTACGGTCAATGATGAGTATTGGACCCATGTGACGATGCTGGAAAATGATCCGACTTATGAAATGTCTTCGTATATGAATACGGATGATACCATATACAGCCTTCAGCGAAAGGGAATGGGAGTATCTGCATCTGTGTATCTGTACCAATACCAGGAGTCAGGCTGGAAGAAATTAGGCGCGCCGCTGCAGAATGTCAGCTATGGTTACAGCTTGGAAAAATACAACGGAAATTTCTATGCGGGGTATGTGGACAGCAGCAGTTATGCTTATAAACTTTTCTGCTTTGATGGTTCTGGATGGACGGAGGTATTTGCTTCTACAGACACTTGCGAGTCAGGTACATATGATATGACGTCGTCAGAAGATGGGATCTATCTGAGCTATTTGAATGATGAAGGAGAACTGTGCGTATATCGTTATACAACTTCAGGTATCACAAAGCTTGGCGGCACAGTAGCAGTAAATGCAGGCGTTGCAAATATAAGTCTGTCAGCAGAACATGGCACAGTCGTGTTGGCATACCGGGATGCTAATAACAATAATCAGCTCTATGTGAAAAGGTACAACAGCAACGATAGCAGCTGGAAAGATGTGGGAGATCTGCCCGTTAAGGGTGAGTGTATCCTTAGGCTTCACAAAAATCAGATCTATTTGCTGAGAAATGGAAGCTATGGGGAAGGGATCGGAGAACTGTACCGATATTCGCTGACCTCTTCAGAAGGTACATGGAGTAAGATTGGTGGCAGTGCATTCGCACCAGAAAATGTATCCGAGAGGGATATCTGCTTTCCGGGAGATGTACCATATATTGTGATGAAGAGTGCCGTGGATAAAAAGGTACAGGTCATGAATCTTGCTGATGGCCAATGGGGAATGCTTGGAGGGAAGATCACCACGGAAGATGTGGAGGGCCTGCAGATCTTTGCAAAAGGCGAAGATCTTTGGGTGACGTATTATGATACTTCTTCACACAAAGTATATATAAAGTCTCATAAAGCAAAAGAAATCGTGATCACTCCAGACGAGACGCCTGTTCCTCCGGGAGGCGATAACGGAAATACCGGAGGAGGAGACAGCGGAAATACCGGAGGAGATAACAACACTGGAGGAGACAACGGGAATACCGGAGGAGATAACAACACTGGAGGAGACAGTGGAAATACCGGAGGAGATAACAATATCAATGGAGGAAACACTGGAAATACTGGAGGAAACGGAAATACCAGTAATGGAAATACAGGAAATACTGGAGGAAACGAAAGTACTGATAACGGAAATATAGGAAACACAGGCGAAAATGGAAGTACCAATGGTGGAAGTCCTGGCAATAGCACAGCCACTCCGGAATCTCCCGAACTTCCGCCTGCACCAGTCAACACCAGTGGGATATACAATT
Organism: uncultured Lachnospiraceae bacterium; assembly: GCA_910585995.1. Lineage (GTDB taxonomy): Bacteria > Bacillota > Clostridia > Lachnospirales > Lachnospiraceae > Hominiventricola. The sequence goes on along the minus strand of CAJUGG010000002.1, from coordinate 21,966 downwards.
TGACCGTTACCATGATAAAGAGCAATACGTTGCGTCTGAACTGGGATGCGGTTCCGGGAGTAAAATCCTATGAAGTCTATTATTCGACTTCTCCTGATTCTGGATTCCGGCGGCTGGCTGCAGCTAAGAAGAATTTCTATGACTTTAAAAAAGCAAAATGCGGTCAGACCTACTACTTCCAGCTGCGGACATTCAGAAAAGTTGGAAAACAGAAGATTTATGGAGATTTCTGTCCGTCTGTGTCCGGCAGGACGGTATTGAATGGTACGATAAATGCCTACATTTCCAAAGCGACCTATAATAGTATCACAATCAAATGGAATCGTATCAAAGATGCGAAACGATATGAGATCTATTATGCGACTTCGCCAAACGGAGAATACCATTTCCTGAAATCGCAGGGAGGAAATAGTTTTACTCATAAAGGTGTACAGACAGGAGGCACTTATTATTATCAGGTGCGTCCGGTGAAAGACTTCTATACTGGAGAGTTTTCCAGAGAAGTCTATGCAAAGGCAGATCTGGGCGCCTTGACGAAGCTGAAAGTGGTTCCTTCCGGAGAAGGGAGGCTAAAAGTGTCTTGGAAAAAAGTCAAAGGGGTGAAGGAATATGTGATCCTTCGCTCAGACAATCCGGATGGTCCTTTTGAGAGGATCGCAGTGACCGGCAAGACAAGTTATCAGGATCTGGGGCTGATGTCTTCTACAAACTATTATTATAAGGTCTATGGCGTATCCGGGCCGTTTAAGACGAATACAGAAGGCCCCGTACGACAGATGACCAAAGCTGCTCGTGTCAGTGTGAAAAACTGAAAACATTCTTAAGATTGTGTAAACAGTTGCGTTTTTGACAGAGATTGTATATAATCAAGAAAGCGGCGCCATAGTGTACATGAGGTGTAGGCTATGGCGCCATTGTATGTCAGTAAAAGGATAAGAAGAATGGAGGAACTATGAAGCGAAAGGTTGTAGTAAGGTGCCTGTCGTGTCTTTTGACAGGTATGATGCTGTTAGAGACACCATTGCAGGTGTTTGCGGAGCAGACAAATGATGTAGTGCAAAGCGGCATGGAGAATCAAGATAGTACGGAAGAACCTGAGAGTACGGATGATCATACAGAGGATAAAGATCCTTCAAAACAAGCAGATAAGCAAGATCCAACAGATAATGTAGGTACAGATCAGAACTTGCCAGAAGAGTCGAATCCAGGGGAAGAACCAGGGGAAAATAAGAACCCCGCAGATGAAAAGAAGACAGAGACTTCTGATGCCATCAGTGAGGCTGACTCTAAGGAAGAGGGATCTGGGGATAATTCCGCCGATTTGCCAAAAGAGGAGGAGGGAGCGGACCAGAATACGCAGCAAGGTCCTAAAGAGGATACAAAGGATGATCCTGTAGAAAATGTGCCAAATCCTGAAGAGACTCCTGCAGAATCAGAGGAAGGCTCTGAGACAAAACCAGAGGATGTACCAGAAGAGGCGATCTTGGAGGGACTGTTTGTACTGACCGGAGAGCAGTTTGGGACAGAAGCTGCTTATGCAGGCGATTATCAGGAGCTGTTAGTTGCCTATCCGGAAGCGGCAGAAGCACTTCAGGATGCATTGGAGCAAAAGAAAAGTGAGCTGGACGTAAAAGAGATGCAGCTTGCTCCTCAGATCATACAGGATCTGTTGAACTATATCGTCAATGAGACCAGCACAGACTGCAGCTTTTTGCTTCCATTGGTAACGTATACCTATGTGGAAGAGAACGTATATTCGATTGGTTTATCCTATCTGTCAGAAAGTGCACAGCTTACATTAGAGCAGAAGGACAGAAGCCTGAAAAATGGCGTGGAACTTTCCTTTACACAGGATGATTCGGCAGAGATGTATCGGCTGTATCGCTATGAGACAAGCTGGGAAGAGCGGACTCTTGTTGCAGAGATTGCTGCAAAGGATGCAAAAAGCTACACAGATACAGAAGTGCGGGACGGCAACGAATATACCTACCGTCTGATGGCATATCAGACTGTGGAAGGCGAGCAGGTGCTCTGCAATTTCAGTCCTTCTGTAAAGAGCGAGTATGTTCTGGAGGCGCCGGAGAATCCCCAGGCGGAGAGCATGTCTGCTTCTGTGGAATTGACCTGGGATGAGGTAGAGGATGCGACTGGCTATGAAGTCGAGGTCTATGACAAGGACAAAGGAGACTTTACCTATCTGGAAGAGGCAAAAGAGAATCACTATGTACATGAAGGACTGGAGAGCGGCACGGTCTATCAATACAGAGTCCGGGCAGTCTATCAGAGCCAGGCACGTGCAAAAGAGGCGACTGTTTCTTCTTATTCGGATACCGTAGAGGGACAGACAGCACCTGCGGCAACAAAAGTAGACTGTACTACTGTGGGTCCTGACAGTGTCTCTTTACAGTGGGAAGCAGTACCGGAAGCGGACGGATATTATGTCTATCAGGATGGCAAGCAGATCCAGGATGTCAAGGAACTGACTTGTCAAGTAAGCGGATTACAGCCAGGAACCGAATATAAATTTGAGGTCAGTGCATATGCAGACACAGAAAGCAAGGTGTTAGAAGGAGACCGGGCAGCGGCATATGGGATGCCATTGCTTCCGGCAGTGAATCTGACTGTGGAGCGGGCTGCTTATAATCAACTGAAGCTGACCTGGCAGGAAGCAGCACCAAAGGCATCCTACGAGATCTATCGTAAGACCGAAGGGGAATCCTACCAGCTTCTTCAGACGATTGCAGATGGGACAGCCTTTACCTGGACAGACGATTCTGTCAAATTTGATACGACCTATCAGTACCAGATTCGTACAGTGAAAAAAGTAGAGGACAGAATCTATACCGGAGAATATTCAAAAGAGGTATCTGGTGTTACGACATTGGATGCAGTGACCATTCAGGAAGTAGGCACCTCTGATATGCAGTCCTTAAAGATCAGTTGGAACCAGGCGCCAGGGGCAACTGGATACGAACTGTATCGTTCGACCACATCAGGGAGCGGCTTTGCGAAGATTGCTGATCTTCCTGCGGATACCACTACCTATCAGGATAATGGCCTGACTATTGCCAATACATATTATTATCAGGTACGGGCATATGCAACAGAAGAAGGAAAGACGGCCTACAGCAATTATTCGCCGGAAGTGAGCGGCACAGTGAAACTAAGTGAAGTATCCAATCTTCAGGTTTCCATGACCAAATGCAATACGCTTCAGCTGACTTGGGATGCATCCCCGGATGCAAAATCTTATGAGGTCTATTATTATTCCTCCATCGATTCCAGAGTACGTCGTGCGAGCAACACAAAGAAGACCTTTTATAAATTCACAAAAGCAAAGTGCGGAGTGACGTATTATTTTAAAGTGCGGACATGGCAGAAAGTCGGCAAGGTAAAATATTACAGTGACTATTGTGCGGAAGTATCCGGCATGACAGTGCTTAACGGTGCGCCGACAGTGTCCATTAAAAAGATCACATTTAACAGCATCGCGATCAAATGGACGAAGGTAAAGGATGCCAAGAAATATGAGATCTGGTATTCCACCACTCCCAATGGAGAGTATCAGTTGCTGAAGACTCAAGGAGGTACTAGTTTTACCCACAAAAAGATTACAACAGGAGATACCTATTATTATAAGGTCCGTCCCATCAGGGATTATTATCAAGGAGAGTTTTCGGAACCAATCTCAGCACGTCCTGGCTTGGATGAACTCAAAGGGCTGGGAATTGCCAGAGGCTCTAAACAGCTCACCCTGACCTGGAAAAAGTTAAAAGGTGCAGAGAACTATGTAATTCTTCGTTCCGAACAGGAGAACGGAACCTATACGGAAGTGGGAAGGACAAGTAAGGTTACATACACAGATACTGGGTTAAAAGATAATACGAAGTATTATTATCAGGTATATGCAGTGGCAGGCAGTTATGAGAGCAACCGCCTTGGCCCTGTAAGTGAGACCACTTATGAAGCACCAGCACCAGATGCTCCAAAGCCTTCCAAGCCGTCTTCAGACAATAAAAAGACCTATTATGGCGTGGATGTGTCCTCTTATCAGGGAAGGATTGACTGGGATGCAGTGGCGGATGATGATATTGATTTTGCTATGATCCGGATTCTGACCGGAAAAGGAACCAGCAATCTGAGCGTGGACAGCCGGTTTGAGTATAACTATAAAAATGCACGGGCTGCCGGCATCAAAGTGGGCGTGTATCGCTATAGCTATGCTACAACCGTATCTGGTGCCAGAAGAGAAGTCGAGCAGATCTTGGATGCCTTGGAAGGAAGAAACCTGGACTATCCGATCGTATTGGATATGGAAGATGATTCTGTCTTAAATGGGACAACCAGAGAGAAGAGGACAGAGATTATTCTGGAATATAAGAAACGGGTAGAAGAGGCAGGCTATAAATTTGCGCTCTATGCCAACAAAGACTGGCTGGAGAATCACATTCAGGCTAAAGCACTCGATGGAGTGGACATCTGGTTTGCAAGATGGAGAAGCTTAAGCAGCGGCCCAGGCTATAACGGCCCAGGCAATCTGACCATGTGGCAGTATTCCAGCAAAGGATCTGTGGATGGCATTTCAGGCGCAGTAGATCTGGATGTATGTTATAAGAAATATTGATAAAAAACACAACACAGCCGCACAGGGCGGCTGTGTTGTGTTTTTTTAAAGTGCTTTCTATTGCTGGAAAGGTGAAATTGTATTATAATGAGTATGTTTTTTATTCATAGTGCAGAATTTAAATATTGGTGATATATATGAATCATATTGAATTTTCAATAGTAGTACCTGTCTACAATGTGGAGAAGTATTTGAGCCGATGCGTGGATTCTCTGATTGCCCAAAAGGAGCAGGGCATGGAGATCATCCTGGTAGATGACGGAAGTACCGACGGGAGTGGAGAACTGTGTGATAACTATGCAGAAGAGTATTCTTGTGTGACTATGATCCATAAAAAAAATGGCGGTTTGTCTTCGGCGAGAAATGCGGGGATTGAGAGGGCAAAAGGGGACTACCTTATCTTTGTGGATTCCGATGACTATGTGGAAAAGGACATCTGTAAGACATTAGCAGAGGTCATAAGGCAGACGAAAGCGGCAGAGGTGATCGGGTACAATGGGTTTGAAGAGTGGGAAGGTGTCAGGGAGTCTGTGAGAAACCGGCCGGTTCAGAAGCTGGAATTGATGTCGGGGAGAGACTATCTGTATAGCAGATACAGGCATCGGAGTATGTGTGTGCAGTCGTGGCTGTACTGCTGCAAAAGGGAATTTTTGAACCGGGAAGGTCTGCGCTTTCGGGAAGGGATTCTCCATGAAGATGTGGAATTTACGCCAAGGATGCTGCTAAAGGCTAAGAGCGTTGCAGAGACTCCTGCGCAGTTGTATCATTATATCGTGCGTGAGAGTTCTATCAGTATGCAGAAAAATCGTGAAAAAAATATCAAAGATTTATATACAGTTTTAAAAGGGCAGTGCAAGATAGCAGAGACTTTGGATCAGGATTTGGAAAAATGGATGAAAAATGCAGCACTGAACAGTTATCTGAATATGATTCAGGAAGCAAGGATGTACAAGCCGCAGTACCGAAAATATCTGAATAAACGGTTTCTGTGGGGAAAGGCGGCTACGCCGTGGAATCATATTCGGGTCATGCTGTGTACGGTGAATGTCCGGTGGTACTGTGCGATGAATGACCTGTATAAATCAGTAAGGAAGAGGACATAAACGATATGGATCAGATTGCATTGGTAGTAGTGGGATATAATCGGCCGGATTCTATGAGGCGGATCTTACATTCTCTGGCAAATGCGGTGTATGAAGAGAAAGAGATTCCTTTAGTGATTAGCATTGATCAAAGCGGGACAGAGGAAGTTGCCCGTGTGGCCAGGGAATTTGAATGGAACTATGGCAGCAAAGAGGTGATCTGTCATCCTGAGCGCTTGGGGCTTCGCAGACATATCATTTCCTGTGGAGATCTGACAGAGAGATATGGTGCGGTGATGATCTTAGAGGATGATCTGTATGTCTCACCAGACTTTTATCACTATGCTACGAGCGCACTGATGAAATATGGAGAACATCCAAAGATTGCCGGGATTGGGTTAAATACCAAGAGAGAGCTTTTGGAAAGTCCGTATCCATTCTTTCCGCGGCATACGGGATATGATGTGTATTTTCAGCAGTTTGCCACTTCCTGGGGACAGGTATGGAACCGCAGGATGTGGAGTGCATTTAAGTTTTGGTATGAAGCGCATCCGAAGCTGCCTCAGAATGTAAATGTGCCGCTCTCCGTTCTTCATTATCCTGAATCGTCCTGGGCAAAATTTTATCAAAGCTATGTGGTCGAACAGGATCTGTATTATGTGTTCAGCTATGAGTCTTTAACCACGAATTTTGGCGATGCAGGGGAACACTTTAATCATTCTTCTTCGGCCTTTCAGTCGGTATTATTCTATGGAAGAAAAGAATATCGGATGCCGGATTTTGAAGAGGGAGTCAAGTATGATATCTATGGAGAGCCTTTGGGCTTGGCCTCTTATCTGGAAGTACCAGAAGAAGATTTTACCTGTGATTTTTGGGGAAGAAAACAAGAGGCTTCTTATAAAAGATATCTGTTGACCTGCTGCAGCAAACCGTACAAGGTATTGAAACAATACTCCATGTGCATGAAACCAGTGGAATTAAATGTTATGGAATCCATCAAAGGGACAGATATCACGCTCTATGATACCTTAGAACCTTCTGAGAAGTTTGTCCCGGATAAAAAAGAGAGAATCCGTTTTTTGGAATATGGATATGGAATCATTAATGGACGGGACCTGCTGAAATGGGCCGTCGAGCGGATGAGGCAGAAGATTAGAAAGCAGTGATGAAGATCAAGACCTTTTTAGAGAAAATATTCAAGAATAAATTTATCGCAAATACAAACTGGCTGTTGTTTAAAAATATCTATTCGATGCTGCTTTCGCTGGTGGTAGGTTCTCTGTCGGTGCGTTATCTGGGGCCTTCAAACTATGGACTGATCGGATATGGTACTTCTTTGGTCAATCTTTTTAATGCCATCAGCCAGTTGGGCTTAAACAGCATTATTATGAGCGAATTGATCAGAAAGCCCACGGAAAAAGGAAAGACAATGGGAACAGCACTGGTGATGAGACTGGTAGCTTCCCTGGTTAGTTTTACCTGTGTACTGCTCTTTGTCTGCATCGTAGAACCGGGCAATCAAGTCCTTTTGGTGGTTACTGGTTTGCAGGCGCTGGTATTGATCTGCAATACGTATGAGCTTTTGAATGAGTGGTTTTTGTCAGAGCTGAAGTCTAAAGTGTATGTGGTGGCTTCTTCCATCGGCGCAACGATTGTAGGCATCTGGAAGATTTCCCTGTTGTTTTTTGGAGCTTCCGTACAGTGGTTTGCGGCCTCTACGACGATTCAGGCACTGGTCTGCGGCGGCATTATCTTTGTGATTTTTATAAGAGAGAAACAATTTCGGCTGAGCTATTCTTTTACAAGAGCGAGGGAGATGTTTGACAAAAGCAAACATTATATTATCTCCGGGCTTGCGATTGCACTGTATACGCAGATGGACAAGGTGATGCTCGGCAAGATGATGGGAAAACGGGAAGTTGGACTCTACACCAGTGCCATGACCATTGCGATGCTGTGGGAGTTTGTCCCTCAGTCCATTATCAATTCGGCCAGAGCGGTGATCTTAGAGAAAAAGAATACCAGCGAGAAAGATTATCTAAGGCTGTTTCAAATTCTTCTGCTGGCAGTATCTCTTATGGGGATCGGGGTAGGAATCGGTATACAGATTTTTGGAAAATGGATTATTTTTCTGCTGTATGGCAGAGAATATATGGAAGCAGTGCCTCTTTTGCAGATCCTGATCTGGTCCACGAGTTTTGCCATGTTAGGGACAGCCAGAGGGATCTGGAATGTGGCAGAGGATAAAAATCAGTATGTAAAATATTATACTGTCATAGGAGGCGTATTTAATCTGATCTTTAACTATTTTGCGATCCAGGTCTGGGGGATGGCAGGTGCTGCTGTAGGAACGCTGTTTTCACAGATGTTAGTCTCCCTGATAAGTCCTATGTTCTTTCCGGATACCCGGTCGTTTGTGGGACTTTATGTGGGTTCGTGGAAATATATGGGACAACTAAAGACATTGATCGGACTGCGTAAGGAGAAATAGATGCAGAAATTAAGATGCAGTTGGAAAACAGCATATGGATGCTTGGGAGTACTTGCGGTACTGCTTATTTTCAGGGCATTTTTTGGTGTGGATTATACAGATGAATCTTTTTACTTTGCATTGGCCAAAAGATTTGCCATGGGAGATCAGATCCTGGTCGATGAATGGTTTCCCACGCAGTTGATTGGCGTCTTACTGCTTCCCTTTTATCGGCTGTATGTGGGACTGTGCGGTAGTCAGGAAGGAATCATCCTTGCTGCCCGCCTGTGTTATGTGGGGTTCTCGGTGCTGGTTGCGGGGTATATGCTCGCTGTCTTTCGAAAAGAGAGCAGAAGCTGTGGCTATAGCTTTTTAGCGGCAGCGATGTGCTGTATCTATGTGCGGGCAGGCATCGGGACATTTTCTTATTATAGCCTGGGACTGGAGACTTTTTTATTATTTTTGCTGTTGTGGACAGATGGAAAACATGCGAAAAGACCGGAGATCTTGTGGGTACTTGCCGGGGTGAATTTTAGTATCTCTGTGATCTGTATGCCTTATCTGGTCTTAGTGTTTGGGGTGCTGGTTGTGGTTTATCTCTGGCGGAGAAAACGGGTATGGCCAGAAAAGGACGGGATCTGTTTTTGTCTGGGAATCGCTCTTATATCCGCCTTCTTTTTTGTAGGGATTGGTCCGGATCTGATAAAAGGGTTTCAAAATATACCCAAGATCCTGATGGACCCGCTGCATCAGGGCACCGTATGGGAGAAACTGACAGATATGATGTCCTATCTGTGTTTTACCTATCTGAAATATACTTGGCCTCTATATGGTGTAACATTTGTTACGGGTATTGCTGTCTGGAGAAAAAAGATCAGCCAGCAGAAGTGGATTTTCTTCTACAAGGGAATTGTATATCTCGAATTTTTTGTACAGGCTGTGTATGTAAGGAACTTTTTTGAGGGCGGAATCATCGTAGCGGTCTTACTGCTGGCAGTACAGATATGGCTGGCTTCAACCCCTTCCCTAAAAAAACACTCGATGGAATGGCTGTTTTTATTGGCAGGTCTGGGATTTTCTGTGGTGTGGATCTTAGGATCTAATGTGGGGATACGTGTGCTGAATATGGGTGTTTTGCTGGCGGATATCTGGGCGTTATATGTTCTTTTGGAAGACAGCAAAAAAGGCGAAAAAATCTTTTGTTATCTACGGGACGGAGTTATCATTTTACTATTTGGAGTATTGATCTTGAATCGTTTTCTGGATGTGTACCGGGACAGCGCCATCTGGAGACTGGATACGCAGGTGAGCAGAGGAAGTATGAAATATCTCTTTACCACGGCTCACCGGGCGGAGGAATATGAACAGACGATTCAGGAGCTGGAGCGATACATGACCAAAGAAGACCGTCTGGCAGTGCCAGGCCTTCATCCCTGGATCTATCTGGAGGCACCGGCGCGATGCGGCGCTTACAGCGTCTGGAAGGTGGATTTTACCGACGAACGAAACTGGTCGTATTATAAGAAATATACAGAAAATATCCCCAGTATCGTATTGGTACTAAAAGATGGATATGGAAGATATGATACGTGGAGATACACCTCTCATGGAAGCAATCCAGAAGGCAGTCTAAGCGTGCCGGCAGAAGGGTATCTGGAAGAACTGATACAGATGAAGCAGGGAGAACAGATAACAGGCAGTACGGGAATCTTTTATAAAATAACGAGGTAAACGCTGGATGTTTAAAAATAAAAGCAAAAAAATGATATACAGAATCCTGTTGTTGATGCTGGCTGATATGATCATTATCACTGTTGCAGGACCGTTGGCGATCTATATGCGCTACAACTGGCTGTTTGAGCCGCGGGCGATTGAGTTTATAGAAAATATATTTAAGTATCTTCCCTGGAACTTATTGATCTCTATCGGTATCTTTATGCTATGCCGGTTGTATCAGGGGATCTGGAAGTATGCCAGCGCTTCGGATCTGGTGAATATCTTAATCGCTTGTCTGTGTTCTGCAGCGTCGCAGTTCTTGGGAATGAAACTTTTGGGGCTTGAATTTCCCAGAAGCTATCCGTTTTTGTATTTTGTGATGCTGGCTATGGGGATCAGTGTGTTTCGGTTTATGTACCGAATCTTGGGATATATCCAGTCCAGAAGAGAGGGAATGCTCACCGCTGGTAAGAAAAATACAATGATTGTCGGGGCAGGGGAGGCTGGCTATACGCTTTTGAAAGAATTGCAGAACAGCCGGTTTGTGGGGCAGCATGTCTGTTGTATCGTAGATGACGATCCAGGAAAGAGAGGAAAGTATCTGCGGGGGGTGCTGGTGGCCGGAAGCCGATATGATATCTGCAGACTGGCAAGAGAATATGAGATCGATGAGATCATGATTGCGATGCCTTCTGCGACTCACGGAACAATTCAGGAGATCCTGGATATCTGTAGTCAGACCAGCTGCAAGTTAAAGGTACTGCCTGGATTGTATCAATTGGTGAATGGGGAAGTGAGCGTATCTAAGCTTCGCAATGTGGAGATCGAGGATCTCCTGGGCAGAGACCCTGTGGATACACAGATTGACCGTATTATGGATTATGTGTCTGGAAAGACGGTATTGGTCACAGGAGGAGGAGGTTCCATCGGAAGCGAACTGTGCCGGCAGATTGCGAGGCATACGCCAAAGCGGCTGGTGATCTTTGATATTTATGAAAATAATGCATATGATATTCAGCAGGAGTTAAAACGGGATTATCCTGCTCTGGATCTGGTGGTCTTGATTGGTTCGGTGAGAAATACTCACAGAATCAACAACATCTTTGAGATCTACAGGCCGCAGATCGTCTATCATGCAGCAGCGCACAAGCATGTACCGCTGATGGAAGACAGCCCAAATGAGGCTATTAAAAATAATGTGATGGGCACTTATAAGACTGCACAGGCCGCAGACCGCTATCATGCCTCCCGCTTTGTGCTGATCTCCACCGATAAAGCAGTAAATCCCACGAACATTATGGGCGCTTCCAAGCGGCTTTGCGAGATGATCGTGCAGATGATGAATCACCAGTCACAGACGGAGTTTGTAGCAGTACGCTTTGGAAATGTGCTGGGGAGTAATGGAAGCGTGATTCCTCTGTTTAAAAAGCAGATCGAGGAAGGCGGCCCGGTGACCGTCACACATCCGGATATTATCCGCTATTTTATGACCATACCGGAGGCAGTGTCTTTGGTGCTGCAGGCAGGGGCACAGGCAAAGGGCGGAGAGATCTTTGTCCTGGATATGGGAAAGCCTGTGAAGATCCTGGATCTGGCACTGAATCTGATCCGTCTGTCAGGTTACAAGCCATATGAAGATATCGATATCCAATTTACTGGGCTGCGGCCGGGAGAGAAGCTCTATGAAGAATTGCTGATGAGTGAAGAAGGACTGCAAAGCACAGAAAATGAACTGATCCATATCGGAAAACCCATAGAATTTGATGAAGAAGAATTTCGGCAGCAGTTAGAAGAGCTGGATCAGATGTCCAAGACAGACGATGCGAAGATCAAAGAAAAGGTGATGGAGATTGTGCCAACTTATCATATGAGAGGATAAAGAGACAGGCCTGTGGTGGTTATCACAGGTTTCACTTGTAAAATACAGGCGAAAATGCTAAACTATTACAGAAAATCCAAGAAAAGAGGCGTGTAGAATGGCACATATTTTTCTGTCTTCCCCGCATATGAGTGCACAGGGATATGAACAGGAGTTTATAAAAGAGGCATTTGATACCAACTGGATTGCTCCTCTTGGGAAAAATGTCAATGAGTTTGAGAAAGAATTGGCTTCTTATGTGGGAGCAAAAGATGCAGCGGCACTGTCCTCCGGCTCTGCAGCGATTCATCTGGCTTTGAAAGCGGCAGGGGTGAAAGAAGGGGACAAAGTGTTTTGCCAAGACCTGACGTTTTCTGCGACCGTCAATCCTGTGATCTATGAGAGGGCAGTTCCTGTATTGATTGACAGTGACCTAGAGACCTGGAATATGTCGCCGGAGGCGCTTGAATGTGCGTTTGAGAGACACCCGGATGTGAAAGCAGTGATGCCAGTGCATCTGTATGGGCTGCCTGCTAATATGGAACGGATTATGGAGATCTGTAAAAGTCATGGAGTACCAGTGATTGAAGATGCAGCGGAGAGCTTAGGGAGTTACTACCATGGACAGCATACAGGGACGTTTGGGGATTATGGAGTCTTTTCTTTTAATGGAAATAAGATCATCACAACATCCGGCGGCGGGATGCTGGTGTGCAGTCTGGAAGAAGAAAAAGCAAAAGAGCGCATCGCCAAGACCCGGTTTTGGGCCACACAGGCAAGAGAGCCTGCGCGCCATTATGAACATAAGGAAATTGGGTACAATTACCGTATGAGTAATATTGTGGCAGGCATCGGCAGAGGACAGCTGAAAGTATTGGAAGAGAGAGTGGCACAAAAACGGCATATCTTTGATTATTATCGGGAACATCTTGAGGATCTGCCGGGGATCTCCTTTATGCCGCTGCACGAAGGGGAGAGAGCCAACTGCTGGCTCAGTGTGATACAGCTTGCGCCAGACGGACCTGTAAGGCCATTGGATGTGATGATCGCTCTGGAAAAGGGCGATGTTGAGAGCCGCCCGGTGTGGAAGCCTATGCATCTGCAGCCGGTATTTTCCAGATATGACTATGTGGACAATGGCGATGTGGGAGCCAATCTGTTTCGCAAAGGGGTCTGTCTGCCCAGTGATACTAAGATGACAGACGAAGACCTATCCAGAATATGCGGGATGATCCGGGGATTGTGGAGATAGATGAGACGAAATATTTATGTAAACTGTATCAAAAGAGAACTGGATGTTTTGCTGTCGCTGGTGGCGATTTGCCTGTTAAGTCCAGTGATGGCGATTGTGGCTTTTTTGGTTCGCAGGAAGCTGGGAAGTCCTGTGCTCTTTACACAGTTAAGACCGGGAAAAGGCGAGAAGATCTTTCAGATGTATAAATTTCGCACCATGACCGATGAAAGGGGTCCGGATGGCAAGCTGCTCCCGGATGAGGCGCGTCTGACAGAATTTGGGAGTTTTTTAAGAGACACCAGTCTGGATGAGCTTCCGGAGCTTTTTAATATTTTAAAAGGAGATATGAGCATCGTAGGTCCAAGGCCGCAGCTGGTCCGGGATATGGTCTTTATGACCAAAGAACAACGCCGCCGCCATAAAGTCCCGCAGGGGCTGACAGGGCTTGCGCAGGTCAGCGGAAGAAACGCGATATCCTGGGAGGACAAGCTTATCTACGACCAGAAATATGTGGAGAAGATTACATTTTTGGGGGATCTGCGGATTATATTCAGAACTATTGGCAATGTGCTGAAGAAAAAAGATATCCATACAGAAGGGATGGCGACCGCGGAGGACCTTGGAGACTATCTGCTGCGTACCGGACAGGTCAGCCAGGAGGAATATGAGAAAAAGCAGAGAATTGCACAAAAGATCTGTGCAAAGTATCGCTGAGAGGAATGTCTATGAGTAATGGGTGGGAATATTATAATCATGCTCTGATTCCGACAACTGCACCCCACAAGGACCCGGATGTGTCACAGATCAAGAGACGAAGCAACTGGCACAGATTAGCAGACGGGCGCCGCCCCTTATTTGCCAGATGGACGACGGATTTTGACTGTCCGCAGGAGACGAACTGGTGGTATCTGATCAAAGAGGCCCCTTATGATGTCAACGAGGCAAGCTCGAATGTCAGGCGCCATATCAGACAGTCTCTGCGCAAATGTACGGTAAAAAAGATCAGTGCAGAAGACTGCATTGAAGATCTGTACCGCGTGTATAAAGAAGCTTGTGCCAGATATCAGAATATGGGTCATCAAGTAAGCTATGAGAGCTTTCAGGAGGGTTATCTGCATGGAGAAGAGCAGGCAGAGTATTGGGGCGGATACGATCAGGAAGACAGGCTGATCGGATATGTGGTAGTGCTGGTATGGGATGAATATGTGGAGACCAGTGTGGCTAAATTTTCTGCGGAGTATATGAATCTTAGGGTAAGTGATGCCCTGTATCATACCATACTGGAGTATTATCTGAATCAGGAAGGGAAAAAGTATGTGTCTTCCGGTCAGAGAAGCATCAATCATATCACCAATACACAAGAGTATAAGATCAACACGTTTGGATTTAAAAAAGCATATTGCAGACTTCATATGGCCTATCTTCCCGTCGTGGCAGCGGCAGTTCACCTGATCTATCCTTTTCGGAACTATCTGAAAAGGTTTGAAGGTCAAAGGATTGTGCATCAGCTGTTAGCGGTTTTACAAATGGAGGAGATTGTCAGAGAGGAGAGAAGATAGATGAATATCTGGTTTTTCAACCATTATGCAGTGCCTCCCCAGTATTATCCATTGGCAAGACCCTATCATTTTGCCAGACATCTGCAGAAAAAAGGGCATAAAGTGACCATCTTTGCTGCTAGTTCCGTACATTTGTCCGAGGAGAACCTCATTACGAACCACAGTGCGAGAAAGGCACAGAAAATAGACGGGATTCGGTATGTATTTTTAAAGGCGAGAAATTATGAAGGCAATGGTCTTCAGAGAATCCTGAATTTTTTTGACTATACCTTACGTCTTTTTACGCAGACAAAAGATTTTAACAAGCCGGATGTGATCCTGGCGACTTCGGTTCATCCGCTGACTTGTGTGGCAGGGATTCTGCTTGCCAAAAAATACAAGTGCAGATGTGTGGTGGAGATTGCAGATCTGTGGCCGCTTACACTGGTAGAGTATGGCGCTATCAAAGAGCGTCAGTGGATCACAAAAGCGCTGTATGCGCTGGAGCACTGGATTTATAAAAAAGCAGATGCCATACTTTTTACGATGTATGGCGGAAAACAGTATATCAAAGATCAGGGATGGGATTATGACGTATCTCTTGACAAGGTCTTCTATATAAATAATGGTGTGGATCTGGAAGTGTATCGCAGGCAGGAGCAGCAGGATGTGTATACGGATGAAGATCTTCAGAGGACAGACACTTTTAAGATTCTGTATACGGGTTCCATGGGAAAGGCCAATGCCATGTATGATATCCTGGATGCAGCAGATCAGTTAAAAGACAATCCAAAGATTCAGTTTCTGTTGTTTGGCGGGGGTTATCTGGAGGAAGAATTAAAAGAATATTGTGTCAGCCATCAGATCACCAATGTGATCTTTAAGGGAAAGGTGAATAAAAAATATATTCCTAATATTTTATCCCAGGGAAATCTGAATATTATGACAGGTATCAGTGACCGCGTGACCGAATATGGCCTGAGTATGAACAAGATGTTTGACTATATGGCGTCCGGGAGACCTATTATCTCCAATATTCAGACGAAGTATGATATCCTGGAAGCGCATCGCTGTGGGGTAAGTATCAAAGCAGGAAGTGCACAAGAGATGGCAGAGACGATTCGCGATTTTTATAGAATGGATGAGAAGCAGTATACAGATTATTGTGTCCGCGCAAAAGAAGCAGTAAGGCAGTATGATTTTGAACAGTTGACAGAGGAACTGGAGCAGATCTTGCGTGCAGAATAGACAGGGGCTGAGGTGACAAAATGAAACAGTTACTATTGGACAAAATCGCTAATAAAGAGATCAAAGTCGGCGTCATTGGTCTTGGATATGTGGGGCTTCCGCTGGCGGTGGAGAAGGCGAAAGCAGGCTTTCATACCATCGGGTTTGACGAGCAGGCGGTGAAGGTTCAGATGGTCAATGAGGGCCATAATTATATCGGAGATGTGGTGGACAAAGATCTGAAGCGCTTAGTGGAAGAAGGATATCTGGCGGCAACTTCGGATTTTGCATTTATAAAGGATGTGGATTTTATCGCCATCTGTGTACCTACACCCTTGGATATCCACCAGGAGCCGGATCTGAGCTGTGTGCGGGATTCCACGGCAGAGATTGCCAAGCATCTGAAGAAAAATACGATCATTGTACTGGAGTCCACCACTTATCCGGGGACGACCGAAGAACTGGTGCGGCCGATCCTGGAAGAAGGCTCAGGGCTGACGTGCGGGAAAGATTTTTATCTGGGATTTTCACCGGAGCGCGTGGACCCAGGCAATCTGATCTATAAGACAAAAAATACTCCCAAAGTGGTGGGCGGGATTGGAAAAGATGCGACAGAAGTGATCGCGGCCATGTACCGCGCGGTACTGGAGGGAGATGTAAAGGAAGTCTCTTCTCCGGCGATTGCGGAGATGGAGAAGATCCTAGAAAATACGTACCGGAATATTAATATTGGCCTGATCAATGAGCTGGCGATGCTCTGTGATGAGATGAAGATCAGCATCTGGGAAGTGATCGATGCAGCCAGTACCAAGCCCTATGGGTTCCAGCCTTTTTATCCGGGACCTGGCCTTGGCGGGCACTGTATCCCGTTAGATCCTTATTATCTGTCCTGGAAGGCCAGAGAGTATGGATTCCACACTTCTATGATTGAGAGTTCTATGATGATCAACGACCGGATGCCGGCGTACTGTGTGGAGCGTGCCGGGAAGATCCTGAATCGTTTCAAAAAGGCGCTGAATGGTTCCAAAGTGCTGGTACTGGGTGTTGCGTATAAGCAGGATATCGATGATTATCGGGAGAGTCCGGCACTGCGGGTGATCGAGGAACTAGAGAAAACAGGTGCAGAAGTGGTCTATTTTGACCCTTGGGTGCGGCAGTATAAATATAAAGGAAAAGTAGTTGATAGTGAGCCGGTGCTTAGTGAGGAGCTTTTGGAGAGTGCAGATCTGGTGATGGTCACGGCTGCTCATACCAATGTGGACTATGGACTGGTACAAAGACATGCCAAAGCAATCTTTGATACGAAAAATGTGATGAAACAGATAGAGAACAGAGAGAATATTGAGGTGCTGTAATGAGATATGCATTAATTGGCTGCGGACGGATTGCGACCAATCATATCAAGGCTGTGGTACAGAATGGTCTGACGCTTGCTGCGGTCTGCGATGTGATTCCGGAACATATGGAAGCGCTTTTAGCAAAGCATGGACTGGAAAAAGAAGTATCTATCGCGCGGTATACGGATTATAGACGGATGATCGAAGAGGTAAAGCCAGAGCTTGTGGGCATCGCCACAGAGAGCGGCATCCATGCAGAGATTGCTCTGTTCTGCATTGGCCATGGGGTACATTGTATCATTGAAAAGCCTATAGCCATGAGTATAGAGGATGCAGATGAGATTGTCCGGCGTGCAGAAGAGAGAGGGGTAAAAGTCTCTGCCTGTCATCAGAACCGCTTTAATGTGGCGGTACAGGAGGCTAGGAAGGCATTGGAGGCAGGACGCTTTGGAAAGCTGTCCCATGGTTCGGTGCATGTGCGCTGGAACCGAAACCGGGGGTATTATGAACAGGCTCCCTGGCGGGGGCTGTGGGCGTCAGACGGAGGCGCTTTGATGAACCAGTGCATCCATGGGATTGACCTTTTGCGCTGGATGTTTGGAGATGAAGTAAAGGAAGTCTATGGTGTGACCAGACAGCAGTTTCACGATTATCTGGAAGCAGAAGATGTGGGGATGGCTGTAGTGACATTTCAAAATGGAGCGGTGGCCACGATTGAAGGAACCACGAATGTCTATCCGAAAAATTTAGAAGAGACACTCTATCTGTTTGGAGAACGAGGAACTGTGAAGATCGGCGGCACTTCTACCAATAATATCGATGTGTGGGATTTTGCCGACGAGACAGACAAGGACGGAGCCAACAAACATCTGAAAGAAGCCACCAGCAATGTCTATGGAAATGGGCATATCAGTCTGTATGCGGATGTGATGGATGCCATAGAGAAGGACCGCGCGCCTTATGTGGATGCCGTGGCCGGGCGCAATGCGCTGGAACTGGTGCTGGCGATCTATAAGAGCCAAAAAGAAGGTGTGCCGGTGAAATTGCCTTTAAAAGATTTTAAGAGCACAGATATGACAGGAGAGTTTGATGTTTCCAGTAACGAAGATCAGGGCTAAGGAGCTTTTGGGAGAACGTTTTCCAGAAGATGGACGGGCAGATTTTTGGATCTACGGGGTGTCTGATCCAGAAGAGCCAGAAGATCATACCATTATTTTTGTGAAGAATCAAATAGAAGCGCATGTACAAGAGGTTCGGGAAAGTATCTTTTTGATGCAGGAGAAGACGGAGTTGTCTTTAGGGTCTTCCTGTATTGGGCTAAAAAGCAAAATGCCGAAAAATCTGTATGGGGAATTGCTGAACCGAATGACAGAACAGATGCCAAAGACAGAACTTTTGTTGCAGGATGGAAGCTACCTCAGTGCAGATGTGAAGCTGGGAGAACGGGTGAAGATCGGATCATTTTGCGTGATCGGCAGGGATGTGGTGATCGGAGATGACTGTGAGATCGGTGCAGGAACCATCATTCGGGACCATGTACGCATCGGGAATCGGGTACAGATTAAGGAAAGATGCATTATCGGCGCAGAGGATGCAGATATCTATCGGCTGGAGGATGGGACTTGCCGTACGCTGCCGCATCTGGCGGGCACTGTGATCGAGGACGGCTGTCTGCTGCTGGCAGGAGCGATACTGGCAGCAGGAGATACCAGGACGACGGTGCTTAAAAAAGGCTCGATGATCGGGATGCTGGGAGATGTGGGGCATAACTGCCGGATTGGCGAACAGACTTTGATCAGCGGGAAAGCCAGCATCTCTGGCCATTGTCAGATCGGAGACCATGTGTATGTGGCGCCGATGGCAGTGACCACTAACCGGATTGATGTGGGAGATCAGGCATACTTGGGCCTGGGAGCTGTGGCGATTAAAGATGTGCCGGAGAACGAAAAGCAGTTTGGCAATCCGGCCCGTAAAGTGCTGGAGAAAAAGAAAGGATAGAGGAACACGTATGGTGTATAATATCTTGGATTATCTGGAAGCCAGTGCAGCTTTGTGTCCGGACAAAACTGCATTTGAAGATCTGGAACATAGCTTTACGTATGGGGAAGTCTTAGATTATGCAAGACACATGGGAAGCGGTCTGGCAAGGATACTTGCGCCCAATCGGCCGGTGCCGGTGCTGATGGAAAAAGAGGCGTGGACGTTAAATATATTTTTAGGAGCAGTCTGTGCAGGCTGCTTTTATACATTGGTGGACAGTTCTCTGCCAGCAGAACGGATACAGACGATATTGTCGACGCTAAAAGCCGAGGTACTTGTTACCAGCAAAACATATATAGATAAGGCACAGGCGCTTGAATTTGGCGGGCAGATCTGCCTGATGGAAGATCTGGCAAAGGAACCGATCGAGGAAAAGATGCTCTCAGACAGACGAAGAGCTGCCTGCGATACCGATCCGCTCTATGCGATCTTTACCTCCGGCTCTACGGGAGTGCCTAAAGGGGTGGTGGTCTCGCACCGTTCGGTGATCGATTTTACCGAGCATTTTGTCCGGATCTTTGGGATAGAGCGGGAGGACGTAATCGGCAATCAGGCTCCTTTTGATTTTGATGTGTCCGTAAAAGATATCTATCCGGCTTTAAAGACAGGAGCCACGCTGGAAGTGATTCCCAAAAAATATTTTTCTGTGCCGAAAAAGCTATTGGATTTTTTGGATGACAGAAAGGTGACAACGCTGACCTGGGCAGTATCGGCGGTGTGTATTATCTCAATGTTAAAGGGCTTTCGCTATAAGGTGCCAAAGAGTATCCGCCGGGTGATGTTCAGCGGGGAAGTGATGCCTGTGAAACATCTAAATTATTGGAGAAGCTATCTGCCGGATGCTCTTTATGTAAACTTATATGGCCCTACAGAGATTACCTGTAACTGTACGTATTATCGATTGGACCGGGAATTTGCAGAGGATGAAGTTCTGCCTATTGGAGAGACATTTCCCAATGAACGGGTCTTTTTGCTGGATGAAAAAGATCAGCTTTTGACCCGTCCCGGTGAGTTAGGAGAGATCTGTGTCTGTGGTACGGCTCTCGCGCTTGGGTATTACCGCAACTGGGAGAAGACAGAAGAGGTATTTGTCCAGAACCCGTTAAATACCTGCTATCGGGAACCCATGTACCGGACAGGAGACCTAGGCAGATATAACGAACGAGGAGAACTTTTTTATGTTACCCGAAAAGATTTTCAGATTAAGCATATGGGACATCGGATTGAGTTAGGTGAGATCGAGGCAGCCCTGCAGGCACTGGAACATATGGAGCGGGCCTGCTGCATCTTTGATGAGCCAAATACCAAGATCCTTTGTTTTTATGTGGGAGAACTGGAGGCAAAAGAGATCATCCGGCAGTTGACAGAAAAGCTTCCAAGGTTTATGATTCCCAATATCTTCTGTCGGGTGGAACAGATGCCGATCACCAAGAACGGCAAGATCGACCGTAAGAGACTGATGACAGATTATCAGGAGAAACAGCATAGATAAGGTAGGTAAGAGATGGATAAGAGGACACTTGAGAGACTGGCAGCGACAGGGGAGACTCCAGCGTTTGTGTTTGATGTGGATCTGTTAAAGGAACGGATTGCATGGGTGAGAGAAAAGATAAGCCCGGCAAAGCTATGCTATGCCATCAAGGCCAATCCTTTTTTGTCAGGAGAGATGGAGGAGGGTGTAGCGCGCTATGAGGTCTGTTCTCCGGGAGAATTTCATATTTGTGTAAAAAATCATTTGGCGATGGAAAAAGTGGTGCTCTCCGGTGTCCATAAGGGATATGAAGATGTCCGCTATGCCATGGAACAGGGAGTGAAACATTACACGGCAGAGTCCAAACGCCAGTTCGAGCTACTGGGCCGCTGTGCACAGGAACTGAATCAGACGGTGGAAGTGCTTCTGAGAGTGACGAGCGGCAATCAGTTCGGTATGAGTGAGGCAGATGTGGTCGAGCTGATCCGCAGACGACAGGATTCGCCGGGTATCAAGATTGCAGGCTTACAGTATTTTACCGGAACGCAGAAAAAAGTGATCAAAAAGATCGCTGGAGAAGTGGCATATATCGAGGATTTGATAAAAAGACTTCGAGAAGAAGAAGGATTTGTGACAGAAGAGCTGGAATTTGGTCCGGGACTTGGCGTGCCGTATTTTACCAAAGATGACAGAGAAGAGGACAAGCAGCTGTTAGAAGAATTTTCTAAGCTCTTTCAAGAAGAACGCCCCTACCAGGTGATCTTTGAGATGGGACGCTTTTTAACGGCATCCTGCGGGTATTATCTGACCAGGGTGGTGGACCAGAAGAAAAATGATGCGGTTAATGTCTGCATTGTGGACGGCGGTATTCATCATGTGAATTACTACGGACAAAATATGGCCATGAAGACTCCGATCCTGTCCTATTTCCCGCAACATCCGCTGGAATCGGAGGAAGCAGAAGAATGGACTGTCTATGGCTCTTTATGTACCGTAGCAGATATTCTGCTGAAAAAGCTGCCTTTGGTGGATGTCAGAGTCGGAGATTGTCTGATATTTCACAATATCGGAGCTTATTCCGTAACGGAAGGAATCAGCCTGTTTTTAAGCCGCAATCTACCTAAGATCTATCGATATCAAGAAAAAGAAGGTCTAACCCTGCTCCGCGACGGACTTGCCACCTGGCCTATGAATACAAGAAACTAAAAAACAGCATCTGCCAAAACAACCCCCGGAAGGATTTCCAGACACAAAGCGGCGGGAAATGCTTCCAGATCCAGGGGAGTTGGGGAGGCAGATGCGGAACTTAAAAACAGCATCTGCCGGAACAACCCCCGGAAGGATTTCCAGACGCAAAGCGGCGGGAAAT
>CAJUGG010000001.1 GCA_910585995.1 uncultured Lachnospiraceae bacterium | reverse complement strand
TTCCATGAAAAAAACAGAAAAATCCCCAGAAGTTATCTGCATTGGACAGGCACTTGTAGACTGTATTATCCGCGGCAGAACCCCCTTCAAAGAGACCGTTGATTTTGCCGAAGAGATCACCTTAAGTACCGGAGGCGACGCCCTCAATGAAGCCTGCGTCCTAGAGACCCTTGGATGCCACGCCAAACTCATCTGCGGCTTAGGCTATGATCTGGCCGGCGAACTCGTCCTTCAAAAAACCCAAAAGCATGGCGTAGACATCTCCGAAGTCTATCAGTCCGACACCCTGAAAACCCCTATCGCCAACCTGACCGTAGACAAAGAAGGCGGCCGCATCTCCTGCAACAGCCCCGCCACCATGTTGGCAGGCTATCTCCCCAACCCAACCATAGAAAAAAGCGTCAAAGTCGTCTCCCTCGCCAGCCTCTTTCGCGCCCCCTTAGACCAAAAAGACACCATCATCCAACTCATAAAAACCGCCAAACAAGCCGGCGCCATCGTCTGCGCCGACACCAAGATCCCCACCTTTAGAAAACTCACCCTTTCCGACCTCAAAGAAGTCCTGCCCCTGATCGACTATATCTTCCCCAACGAAAAAGAAGCCGAATACCTGACAGGAAAAAAAGATCATCAGGAAATGGCCAAAGCCCTCCACCAGATGGGCCTCAAAAACGTCATCCTGAAAACTGGCAAACACGGCATAACCGTCCACACCCAGACCGCCCAATTTCAACTCCCCGCCCCAGAAGTCCCTGTCATCGACTCCACCGGCGCCGGCGACAACTTCGTAGCCGGCTTCATCAGCGCCCTCCTAACCGACGCCCCCCTAACCACCTGCTGCCACCAAGGCCTCCTCCAAGCTGCCTCCTCCCTCCAACACATGGGCGCCACCTAACCCCAAACCTTATATCCCTCCAGCCTCCAGAGAAACAGTACCTAACATCTCCCTCCACTCTTACAACCCCAGGTTTTTCCAAGAAAGGGCTTGCAGCCAACCGGGTGTCCGGTCTTGGACAAAGAGTGCTGTGTAGATTGGAGCGGACAGTGTGCAGGGTTTGTCTGAGCCAGACGAACACGGCTACGTGTACGGCTGGAACAGACAAACCCTGTGCACTGTCCGATACATTCTATGCAGACCTTTGTCCAAGACCGGACGCCCGGTTGCTGCAAGCCCTTTCTTGGCAAAACCGTCGCTCACTCACTCAAAATATCATCCACCGCCCTCTTCACCTCCGGGTCCTCTTCCCCCTTCTTGTTTGTGAATCGATTCACAAAATCCGGCACCATATCCAAAATCTTCGTCACCGCATCCTGATTTTTCACATTCACCAGCCTGATATTCCCATCCTTAATCACCAGCACCGCACTCGGAGAGATCTTTCCTCCCAGTCCTCCTGCTCCATTATTCTTACTGTCACTGGAACTCGCTCCAGCCCCCACGCCAAAAGACACATCCACAAGCGGCAGGATAATCGTATCCCCCACTGTAATCGCATCTCCCACAACCGTCTTGCTGGAAATAAAATGATCCATCCCCTGAAACAGAGAAGCCACTGTTGTCTCAAAATTATTGCTGTTTTTTTCGCTCATAAAAACCTCCTATAATTGCCGCCAACCTTGATACATATGACGAATATCCTTGTTAAAATAAACCCTGACAAGCACAGCCACCAACACATAAAACCGTACCTTGCCCTTCACCAACACATCTGCTTCCAGCACCCGATGCTCAAAATCCGGCAGGATCTTAATCTGTCCCGGATACCATGCGCACAAGATACTCACACCGCCCATGCACAACCCGGTAAGCGCCGGATCTTCCCATCCAAACCGCACCTGCCCTCTGACCTTTTTCGGCCTTAACTTTTTCCACAGATACCGGATCTCCTTAAGCAGAGATCCCCGCGCCCGCACATGCTCCGGCAAGCGCCAAAACTCTAACAGCTCGTCCTTTCTCTTTCGCAATTTACTAAAACTCTTTCTGACACGCAAGATACGCTTTCGCATCGAACCAATCTTTCTGCGAACCGCTCTGTCTATTGCCTGTATCTTTCTCCCAAAGAAAGAACGTTTGTTCTTTTTGCTTTTAGAAGCCAAAGACTCTTCCTTCCCATCTGTCCCCTCTTCCCGCGGTGTCTCTTTTACATCAGCCTTTGTATCCTCCGCCTCTTCCTCCTGCAAGAGTCGTGTGTCCATCTCTTTGGGTCTCTCATCCAATACCATCTGCTCCGGCTCTTCAGCCCAAGACTTGCTGATCTCTTCCTCCGATATACTCTCTAAGTCCTTTACAGCTCTCTCCCGTTCCTTTGTCTTCCTTACCCTTTTTCTCCACCTGCTGCTCTTTTTTCTTTTCTCGTTGTTTGGATACCGGAGCACCGGAATCCCCAGGATCTTCACCTGCAGCCGCTTCTCCCACTCCTTAGCACTGTCCAGCGAGAATCGAACCGTCACTGCCCGAAACAGCCATCCTGCATACGCCTCCAGACGAAGCGACTCTTTTTTCTCGATCTGCATCCGATAAGAAGCCGCCACAAACAACACGCAATACAGAGAACACAACACAAGGGCCAATACCACAAGAAGTATGATTCCCAATATTTTTAAAATCAACAATATGACATCAAGCATCCGTGTCTCCTAATCGTCCTCAAAATCTTCTTCCTTAAAATAAGAGCGGATGTCAAAGCCTTTTGTCTTATCATACAGTTCCATCAGAATCGTCCCGGCCAGGCGAAAAGCCTCCTGCTTCCCCATCGCCACTCCTACAATATCCTTACACTGCACCTTCCGAAATAGCGGTTGCTTTAACATCCCATTATGAAAAATATCCAGAAGATTACCCGGAACGGATGACACCGTGATATAATACACTCCCACCATTCCCACACCAAGGGCCGCTTTTTTACGGATCTTGGGAAGCTCTCCCGACACCGACGGTCCTAAGTACAGATCCCGATACCACCTCATATCCCACCTCTTCCCAGGCCTGTCCTCAATTCAAATACACATTCTAGTGCGAAAGAGGCTGTCGTCACCAACAACCTCTTTCTCTATTTACGATTTCCCCAAAGATTACTCTTCTTCATCTCGATATACTCATTGTACGCCCTTTCCAAAATCTGTTTCTCATTTGGAAATTTCAACAAATGATACGCCTCGTGAAATTTGTAATATCCGGAATCCATAAAATACTCTTCACGCTGTGGCTTGCTGTAGTAACTGTCTGACGTCATCAAATACCAGTGCACATCCTTCTCCACCACATCCTCTGGCACAGTAAAGGTATACTGACTTTTTCCGACGTATTTTACAATCCTTGCATCAACTCCTGTTTCCTCCCTGACCTCCCGCGCTGCGGTCTCTTGGTATTCCTCGCCAGGTTCCACAGTTCCTTTCGGCAATACCCAGCCCTCATACTTATTCTTATAATTCTTGTACAAAAGCAGAATCTTACCACGAAATATCACCACACCGCCACAGCTCGTTGCTTCAATCACTGCAATTCCTCCTGTCGTTAGGTGTGTCACTTAGACTGATACTAGCATACCATTTTTTTCCCATGTTGACAAGGCAAAGCCACAAAAAACATTCTGAAGATTACTTATGCTCTTTACAGGAGATCTCTTCCACCTCCAACTGAAATACTGCCACTTTATCAAGGGAAGCCTCGGAAAATGTCCAGTCTTCCCTGCCGCTTTGATGCCGCATGATACACAAAAGCGCCTGTTTTTTCGCTTCTGGATCCTCGATCAAATCCACTCTTCCTGTACCGATCACGCTCTGATATTTCGCCGAATACCCACATGCCATATCCGCTTCCTGTAGCTGATAATTTGTATCCAGCTCAAATCCTGCACAGTGTGTCCTCTGTATCAGGTCGATCTTACGCCCTTCCATCGCTCCGTGAAAATAAAAGACTCTCCTGCTGCCCTCGTCTTCATACCCAAAGTTCAAAGGCACGATATAGACCTTCCCTTCATCGCAAAATCCCAGCCGGCAGCAGTGACAAGCCTCAATGATCTTATTAATCTTTTCACGATCTGTAATCTCTCTGTCTGTTCTTCTCATGTTTTCCTCCTTAGTCTGTTACGGATAATACGTATCCCAGATCTTCTTCGCCACCGGCACCGCATATTCGCTTCCGGAGCCGGCTCCTTCCACAATCACGCAGACCACAAGCGTCTCTTTTTCCCCTTCAGCATACCCGGCAAACCATGCATGGCTCTTACTTTTATCGCTGCTGTACTCCGCAGTTCCCGTCTTGCCGGCAGCCGTGTACTGCTCGCTCTGAAGCTTAGAAGCCGTCCCTTCCACCACAACTGCCCGCATATAATCCTGCAGTACCGTCGCCTCATCCATGCTGATCAATGGTCCATATTCTTCTATAGGATAGCGCTCCACCACCACGTCTCCCATATAATTCTCTGTCCTGTCTAACAACCTCGGTGTCATCAGGACCCCGTCATTGGCGACTGCCGACATCAGCATTGCCATATGCACAGGCGTTACCAGCGTATCCGCCTGTCCAATCGCCTTCATCATCCGGATCGCTTCGGTATCTTCTTCTTTTACCTGAAACAGACTTTTGCTGTAGGGCAGGTTAAGTGGAAGCTCCGAATCGAATAACAGTTCTTTTGCAAGACTTCGGAATCCTTCCGCATCCAGTGTCCTTCCGAGATCTGCAAACGCACCGTTGCAGGATTTGGCATATGCCTCTTTCAGATCCAGATCTCCATGCTGGCTGCCCCGATAACAGCGGATGGAAAAATCCCCTTCTGTTATTTTTCCCTCACAGTGATACTGATATCCATCCGCCATCAGACGATGCTCCCTTAGATACTGCAAAAGCGTCACCGTCTTAAAGACAGAACCCGGCGGATACAGCCCCTGTGTCGCCCGGTTCATCAGGACACCGTCCGAAGAACTGCTAAGTAAAGACCACTTAGACACAATCTCCTCCGGATTAAAATCCGGCTTGGAGACCAGCGCACGTACATTGCCCGTGGAAGCTTCCATCACGATCACGGCGCCCCGATGGTTTCCAAGAGCCTCATACGCCGCCATCTGCAGATCCACATCCAGCGTAGTCACCAGGCTGTCTCCCCGGTTTTTCTGCCCTTTTAACTCATTGATCAGCCTCTCTGTGAAAAAAGCATTGGAAGTCAAGAGCTGAAAATTTCCCAGTTCCTCGATCCCGGTCTTCCCATATTGAGAGTAGCCAACCACATGGGCAAATGCCGCGCCAAAAGGATAGACCCTTCTCTCACTGCCGTCTTCTTCTGCCTGTGTATACGCCAACACCTGCCCATCCCTTGCCAGGATGCTCCCGCGGATGGTCTGCTCTTCAAAAGTCTCCAGCCGGGCGTTATAGGAATTGTTGATGGTCTCTCTGCTTTTCACTGCCTGAAAATAGATCAGATATCCTACCATCAGTGCAAACAATCCGGTAAACAGCAGCATCACATTGCGGTACTCCCGATTAACTTTGCTTTTTCTTTTCTTTTTTTGTCCTTTTGCCTTCTTCATTTCCTGCCACCTCATCGCTGCGTTTTAAATACATCCCCTGTATAACTGCCCAGATCAAAAACATGCCCAAGAGAGAACTTCCTCCATAGCTGATAAAAGGAAGCGTCACCCCGGTAGAAGGGATAAACTTGATCACCCCGCCAATGGACAAAAATACCTGAAACGTCGTAAGTGTCCCAAGTCCCACCGCGATCAGCTTATAGTAAGGATCTTTCAGACATATGGCAATATTGATAATCATATAAAAACAGCACATATAAACAAAGATTAAAAATACAGCAAACAATACCCCGCACTCTTCTGCTATGGCAGCAAAGATAAAATCCTCTTCCACTACCGGAATCTTATAGGGCATCCCATGTCCAAGCCCCAGTCCGAACCAGCTCCCGGTCCCGATCGCAAACAGGGATTGTGACACCTGATAGCCCTCTTTTTCAATCACGGAAAAAGGATCGCTCCACGCCAGCACACGGGTCTGCACATGGGAAAACACTTTCCACGCCACCAGCGCCGCCCCGCTGCCCGATAAAAGTCCCATCAAAAAATACAGAGGCTTTTTGGTCGCCACATACAAGATCACCAGATAGGTGACAAAATAGATCAGTGCGCTTCCCAAATCTTTAGACAGTGCAAGAATCAGTACATGAGCCGCGGCAAGCACAGTGGTCAGTATCACTTGGCGAAGTTCCTGCGATTCATAAAGCATCCCTGCAGAAAAAAATATAAACAAGATTTTCACAAGCTCCGAAGGCTGAAACGTAATCTCATGAACAGTAATGGCCAGTTTCGCTCCAAAACTTAGCTGTCCTGCCACCAGCACCGCCAGCAAAAGCACAAGTCCTGCCGCCCCATAGAACCAGGACAGCCGCCGAAGCCCTCCGGCTTTTCTTATGATCCATGGAATCAAAAACGTAAGTCCCGCTGCCAAGACCGCCAGCTCAAACTGTCTGGTGGCCTTGTCAAAAGA
Source organism: uncultured Lachnospiraceae bacterium (assembly GCA_910585995.1). GTDB lineage: Bacteria > Bacillota > Clostridia > Lachnospirales > Lachnospiraceae > Hominiventricola. The sequence goes on along the minus strand of CAJUGG010000001.1, from coordinate 10,319 downwards.
CAGCCGGGAGAGGATCAAAAACCCCACACTTAAAAACAGCAGCATATTGTGATTTAACAGCTTGTCTGATTTAGGATACAACAGATGCTGTAATGTTAAAAAAATAACAAAAAAGATCAGCTGTGCTGCATAAAAACCGATTACTTTTTCATTTAGCGTATTCAAGTATAAGATCAGATTCCCCAACAGATGCAGCCATAGAAAAAACACATCCTGCTGCCAAAGTGCCGCCTTTTTTTCCTCTTCTGGTTTTCTCACCAGCCAAAATCCCAGTAATGTATAGAGTGCCAGCAGCAGTGTCATCACATATTTGGACAACTCGGTAATCAAATTCACCATCTTATTCCACGCCCCGTTTCCAATGCCCTCTTGTAAATTCTCCCTTCGCCTCCTGTCCGAATAGCCACCCTTTTAAAACAGCGAGTACCTCCTGTCTGCTCTCAGTGGTAAACATCATCCGATACCCCAATAAGCAGATCTTATTAAGCTCCTCTAACCGGTCTAAGAGATACAGAGGCTGGCTGTTATAGATCACATTGTAGCAATCCCTGCAATAATTTTTCACCGGAAATTCTTTCTGATACCGGTCCTTTAACACAAGCTGCCCTGGCTGTCTGTGACACTGTTTTAAAGTCTGGTGCACACAACCTGCGGATACCATCATGGGATATCTGCCATAGATCACCTGGATACTGTCCTCATTTGAGATCTCCATAAGCTCCCGGCTGTTTAGTTCCAGAGGATTGGTCATGGCATCGATTCCCCGCTCCCGCCAAAACTGTCTGCTTTTCTGATTCCAGGTATAGACATTGGCATCCAGGATCTTCTCTTTCTTCCATTTTATCCTTCTTAAAAAATCATATTCCTCCAGATTGCGGATCACATATCCATCTGCCAATAACTCCTGCCAAAAAATGCGGTTTTTTTCATAGCGCGCCGCGGTATCATTACGAAAGATCAACGGAAGCATCACATAGGCTTTCCATCCCAACTGATGAATCTTTTGCACCTGTTCACTAAGAGACTCCTCCATACTCTCTGCATCCAGATACACCGCTTCCGCTGACACAGTCCCCTCCTTCTTCAAACTTTCAGCCATCTTAAATACAGCTAATAGTTGCTCTTCTGTCTCCACGGACAGATGAAGCTTCCGCCGGCTGCCCTCCCATGCCTGATCTTTTCCTCTCTCTTTTTTCTCTGTCCGCGTCTTAGGAGTTTCGATATGCTTTTGATATCCCTGAAGAATCTTTTCCTGAAGCTTTGACAGTGCATCTCTTCTCAGAGCATTTAGTGCCTGTACAGGCACAAAGAGCACACCTTCTGCCAGAATCGTCAGATCTTCCCATACAAACGGAGTATTTCCGGTTTTCTCCATCTGTTTTCTCAGCTTTTCTTCCTCCATGGGACGGTTTTTTGCCTCCTGTACGGTCTCTCCATACACCGTTACCTTGCCATTTTGCCCTGAACCTTTCCTCCAAAGCTTTAGACAAAGCGGCTCTCCCACTTTGGCGTACAAGGTGCCCTCTATAGGGATCGCCTGTTCTTTTTCTACAAATTGGGCCTTCAGCTCTTTGATCAGCGTCTCATATGCCTGCTTTTCCTCTTTGGAAATCTCCTGATTCCAAAGCGCCATCATCCCTCTTCCATTATGCTGCCCATAATACCCTTTGGAAAACCCATCTCTGTTAAAAAGTAATGATAGTTCTCTCAGGTCTTTGTCCAAGACCTGGTATCCATCTGCTCCATGCTCAAGATACCAATCTGCATATTTCCGGTAGATCCTCACCACTCCGGCCGCATATTCCGGCCGCTTCATCCTCCCCTCAATCTTCAGAGAATAGACCCCCGCCTCTACAATCTCTGGAAGCAGTGATAACGTGCAGATGTCTTTGGGGCTTAACAGATAATTTTCTCCCTTTTTCGAGAGGATCTGCCCTTCCTTTTTCGCCTCATACCGAAGTCTGCAAGGCTGTGCACACCTCCCCCGGTTGCCGCTCCTTCCCCCTAAGACACTGCTGAACATACACTGCCCCGAATAACAATAGCATAAAGCTCCATGTACAAAACACTCAAGCTCTACGTCTGCCTCTTCGCGGATCTTCTTGATCTCTTTCAGAGACAGCTCTCTGGCAAGCACCACCCGGTCGGCACCCTCTTCTTTCAGAAATCTGGCACCTCCGACTCCGGTTACAGTCATCTGTGTACTCGCATGTATCGAAAGGTCCGCAAACCACTCCCGAACAGCCCGAAACACTCCCAGATCCTGCACGATCACCGCGTCCACTCCCCGCTCATAGCAAGGCCTGAGATATTCGTACAGTTCTTCTTCAAGTTCTCGCTCTTTTAACAGCGTATTTACCGTCAGATAAAAACGAATCCCGTGAAGATGTGCATAATCGATTGCCCAAAGCAGCATCTCTGGGTCAGGATTATCCGCAAAAGCCCGTGCCCCAAACTTCTGACCTCCCATATATACAGCATCCGCCCCCGCAGCAATCACTGCTTTCAGGCTCTCCATGCCTCCCGCCGGAGCCAGTATCTCCAATCTCCTACTCATGCCCGTTCCACCTTTCCTTTGCAAAACAGGGCTTCGGAGCTTTGCACAAAACTGTCCCATACATCCTATGTAGACATTTGCCAAATCCCCGAAGCCCTGTCTCCTAAGCACCGCTGCGAAACTGTCATAACCGCTCCTGCGGTTTATACAGTCTCCTTGCGGAAGCTGCCCCTGCTAACCTCACCTGCTTTTTCTGTTCCTTCAAAAGCTGTTCCTTCAACTCTTCCATCTCCTGCAAAAGCTTGTCTTTTTCAATCTTTGCATCGATCAAATCGTGTTTCAGGCTGTATATCTCTTTATCTTTGTACTCGACTTCTTCCTGCAGCTCTTCTTTTCTGTCATTTGCCTTAAAATACATATCCGCCAAATTCATGTTTTTCAGCAGCTGCTTTTCATCTGCCGAAAACATCTGATAGCCTTCCATCTGGGAGATCTCTTCTTCCATTTCATTCAAATAAGATGCCACCCTCTGCAGATATGCTGTGCTCTCATATCCGCTGATCGTATACACCTTTCCATTGATCAATACCTCTGCTGTATTTTTTTTCTCCATATACTCCTCTTGCCAACTTACACATTTATCTTTTTGACCATTATACTCAAATCAGGTCGGGAAAGCAATCCCCAAATGTTGATAGGCCTGCTGTGTTGCCACACGGCCTCTAGAAGTACGGTTTAAAAATCCATTTTGCAGAAGATACGGCTCATAGACATCCTCTAACGTCCCGGCATCCTCTCCCAGCGCTGCTGCCAGCGTATCCAGTCCCACCGGGCCTCCGGCAAATTTTTCTATAATCGTGCGCAGGATCAGCCGATCGGACTGATCCAGTCCATGGCGGTCCACCTCCAAAAGATCCAGAGCAAAAATCGCCACCTCTTTGGTGATCTGTCCGTCATATTTTACCTGGGCAAAATCCCGGACCCGCTTTAACAGCCGATTGGCCAGCCGAGGCGTCCCTCTCGAACGTCTTGCCAACTCTTTCGCCCCCTGAGCGTCGATCTCTACCTTTAACACCTTTGCCGAGCGCTGTATAATCGTCATAAGCTCTTCTACGGTATAGTATTCCAGATGATGGACCACTCCAAAACGGTCCCTCAGAGGCGCGCTCAAAAGCCCTGCGCGGGTCGTAGCGCCCACCAGGGTAAACTTAGGAAGGTCTAAGCGAATACTCCTCGCAGAAGCCCCTTTGCCGATCATAATATCAATCGCATAGTCCTCCATAGCCGGATACATCACCTCTTCCACCTGCCGGTTCAGCCTGTGGATCTCGTCCACAAAAAGAACGTCCCCCTCCTGCAGATTGTTCAGAATCGCAGCCATCTCCCCCGGTCTCTCTATCGCCGGACCGCTGGTCACTTTCATATGGGTTCCCATCTCATTGGCAATAATCCCCGCCAAGGTGGTCTTGCCAAGTCCAGGCGGCCCATAAAACAGCACATGATCGAGAGGCTCCCCTCTGGATTTGGCTGCTTCGATATAGACCTTCAGATTACTCTTTGCCTTTTCCTGACCAATATATTCTGCTAATCCCTGCGGCCGTAAGGTTCCCTCGATCTGAAGATCCTCCGTCGCCGCATCTGTTGTCAATATCCGCCGGTTGCTCATGTCCTACTCCCACTAAAATACCATCTTTTTCAGGGCTTTTTTCAAGATCTCTTCTACATCCATCTCTTCGGTGGCCTTTACCGCACGCACCGCCTTCAGCGCCTCTGTGCTTCCATATCCAAGCGCCACCAAAGCCTCCACGGCTTCTTGTATCTTCTTGCTTCCTGAAGCTGCTGCCGCTTCCTGTGACAGCTGATTCGAAGCCAGCTTTTTCTCAAATGCCTCTTCCACATCCAGCTTGTCCTTTAATTCCAGGATAATCTTTTGTGCCGTCTTCGCCCCGATCCCCGGCGCCTTGGCAATCCTTTTCGCATCATCTGCCAGGATGGCGAACCTAAGATCATCCGCTCCAAGCGCCGATATCATATGTAATCCCGCCTTGGGTCCCACCCCATTGACCCCCGTAAGCATCCGAAACATCTGCAAATCATCTCTCGTCAAAAATCCAAACAACACCACCGCATCTTCTCTGACCTGCATATGGGTATACAGTTTGATCTCCTGCCCAATCCCCTGAAGCATCTCCAGTGTCTGCCCCGGCACCTGCACCTCATACCCGATCCCCTGCACCTCCACGATCACACTCTGCTCCGTCAGATCCGCCACTACGCCCTTTAAAAACGCAATCATATCTCTTCTCTACATCCTTTATCCATTTTCATATCTTTACCATCATACCACGTCCCCTGGAAAATAGCAACATATGTTCGATTTTCTGCAAAATCTTTCATACAAAAACCGGACAGTATCTGTCAGAAGATACGTCCGGTACGTATGACACACCATCTATCGTTTCAAGGTGTCCTGATACCATTCATAAGTAGGCTTTATTCCCTCTTCCCGTTCAAATTCAGCTTCCAGGGAGCCGTAAAAATACACTTCCAGAAATGTCTTCAGATCCGGCAGCGCCGCCCTTCCGTGAAGCAGTCCATCCTCACCGAGATACCATTCATCCCAATCAAATTCCTCGTGGTCAAACCAGACCAAGGACCAGGTACTTTCGTCATTTTCGTCTATTTCCTCCTCTGCCCTGGACAAGTCGATACACAGCGGCCCCCAGCCAGCGCCCCAGTCTCCAATGGGGATCAGATACCGGAAGCAGTCCTCTGGCAGTTCACAAAAATCCTTGATCTCCTGTAAGATTTCCATCCGCTCTGAGACTACGCTCATACTCTCAGGACTGTCGATCATCTGCCAGAGCGGAGAGAGATCCCCCTCATCGTCACGAATGGCACAGAGCGAATTGTTCTCATTTTGAGGAAGGTGATAGGATCTCAAAAATGTCTTGTAGAGAGAAGGCAGCTTAACCTGATGCTCCTGCTCAAAAGCGGCGATCTCCTGCTCAGTAATAGCAGACTTCTGAAATTCTTCCCCTGGGAACCATCCCCGTTCCTTTAACTTTTGAAACGCCCCTGCTACAAACTCTCTTTCTTCCTGTGGTGTCATAGTATCTCCTCCTTAATCCATGCTGTTTGCTTCTGGTATTTTTATCTTACAATTCTTCTGCCTTAAAGGTATTATATCCCTCATAGTAATAACTTACATCAATTCCTTTCATATATACTTCCCTATCATTTATCTGATCTGTCAATGCGTTCTTAAGCAAAACCTTAATTTCCACATCCTTAATCGGACTTCTTTCCATAGCAAGCAAATAGTCTTGTTTGTCAACTCTGTTCCAGTCTACAACTAATTTTAATTCCTTTTTCAAAATCAAATCTAACCATATGCGTGTGCTTCTTCCATTTCCTTCTCGAAAAGGGTGCGCAACATTCATTTCCACATACTTTTCAATTATTTCATCAAAAGTAGATTGCGGCATATCATCAATATGTTTAAGCGCAGCATCCAAATACATTACCGGGGCAAACCTAAAATTACCTTTTGCAATATTTACGGTTCTTACTTTTCCAGCAAAATCATATAGTTCTTCAAACAAAAATCTATGAATTTTGGCAAGCCCAGAAAATTTTCCAACTTCACACTCTGCAACAAGGTTACGTTCATATAACTGAACGGCTTTAGTTTTACTTATTTTCTCTTCTACTCTTGCAAGTTCTGCCGAATCATTGATGCCTAACTTATTTTCCAAAGCCATATTGCCCTCCATGCCACTTTTCTTTCTTATAGTGTTGTTTCTTCAAGTCCTGTTTTTCCATATTATATCATTTTTTTCCCTTAAAAACCATCAAAAATCAGATACAATTTTTTTATCCAGAGTATACATTTTATCTACTATATCTATATACCACACACTAATCTGCTGCATATTCATACAGCCCAGGGGAAATATGCCCTGGGCTGTAGATCGTTTTAGATTTACTTTTTGACTGTCTTGGTTGTCTGTCCTACAGGGGCAGTCTCTTTTGTCTTGTATGGGCCGGAGACTGCGTAGACTTTGTAGAAATAGGTAGTGCCGCCTGAAAGGCCTGTATCCATATAGGAAGGCTTATTGGTATGAGCTATGACTTCACAAGTTCCATCAGCACTGTTGGATCTTAAGATCACATATTGGGTCGCTCCTTTGACCTTTTTCCAGGTGAGTCTCATCCGGTCGGCACCGACCGCTTTGACTTTCAGCTTTGAGACATTCTCAAGGTAGGTAGATGCAGATACCCCATTGGACCAATTTCCGCCGAAGGAATCTCTCACGGGGCGGATCTGATAGTAATAGGTCGCACCTGTCACTAACTTTTTATGGGTAAAGCTGGTCCCGCCTTTTAAGCCCAGCGACTGCCAGCTGCCTCCCATGGAATCTGCATAAAAGATCTCATATTTTTTGGCTCCTGCGACTTTGCTCCATCTGAGTGTAACACTGTTATAAGAAGTCTTCTTTACCTGAAGCGAAGGCGCGCCCATCAGCTCAGTCTTTGCATAAGAGACCGGGTCAAACGCACTCTTTGCACCCTTTTGGCATACCCGCATCTGGAAATAGTAGGTCACGCCGCATTTGGCTTTGGAGAAGCGGTAGGTGGTCTTCTTGGCATTGGTCAGACGCTTAAATCCGGAGTCGGGAGAGGTCGAATAGAAAATCTCATAAGACTTCGCACCCGGAACCGCATCCCAGCTTAGCTGGATCTTATTGTAAGCGGTCGGCTGGACGGCAAGCAGGCGCGGGCCGTAGGAAGTGATATCCTGGGTGCTGCCAGTGCCGTCAATTACGCCTGAGGTTGAGCCTGGCTGATCCGGATCTTTATCCCCGATCCAGCTCCAGGTGTTGTCTGGGGGGGTGTTTTGATCGTTGTTGGTATTATCGTCTTGGTTGTTGTTGGAGTCTCCGTTGTTGGTGTTATTATCTTGATTGTTATTGGAATCTCCATTGTTGGTGTTGTTATCCCCTGTATTATCAGGTAGTTGACGGGTTATTAAGATGCTGTATTCCAGGTTTTTAGGCAGCTCTGTGATCTCTGTGCCATCAGGGAGGTGCCAGCCGGTGCCGGGTAGTTCAACAGATTCTTCTACATTATATGGTGTATTAATAGAAATTAATTTTTCACAGTAATCGAACATATTTAATCCCCATACATACTCTGTATTGAAATTACTTAAATCTAAACTTGTCAAGCTACTACAATTATTAAACATCAATGACATATCTGTTACATTTTCTGTATTAAAACTACTTAAATTTAGACTTTTCAAACTACTACAATTAGAAAACATACTTGACATATCTGTTACATTTTCTGTATTAAAACCTTTTAAATCTAAACTTGTCAATGATAGACATACATTAAACATACTTGACATATTTGTTACATCTTTCGTATTGAAACTACTTAAATTTAAATTTCTCAACACTTCACATCCATCAAACATTTCCGACATATCTGTTACATTTTCCGTATTGAAACTGCTCAAATCTAAATTCAATAAAGAATCACACCAAGAAAACATTTTCGACATATCTGTTACATTATTTGTATTGAAACTACTCAAATTGATACTTGAACTATCACATCCGCAAAACATTCCATTCATGTTCATTACATTACTAGTATCAAAATTACATAAATTCAAATGTTGAACGCCACAATTTATAAACATATTTTCCATGTTTATAACATTCGATGTATCAAAATGACTCAAATCCAAACTTACTAAATTTTCACACCCTCCAAACATACCTTTCATATTTGTAACATTTAATGTATTAAAATGGCTCAAATCCAAACTTACTAAATTTTCGCATCCGCTAAACATATATGATGCATCTGTCATTCCTGTCACATTAACTTCTGCTGAAATGATGCTTTCTCTATATACTCCCCATGGTGCTAAACCAGAGTTCAAATCTTTAACATAATCGCCCGTTCCATTAACTGTTAATTTTCCTTTGTCATCTATCATCCATGTAATATGGTTGCTTGTTCCATTTGCAATGTCGCCTATATTTTGTGAACGAGTGATTTTCACACTATTGGTAAAGTTCTTTGGCAATTCTGAAATTTCTGTTCCATCTTCCAAATACCAAATTTCTCTTGTTTTAACAGGAAGAGTAATCGAGGCTTTCAAATTGCATGGAGTATAAATAGTAGATAAATTGATACAACCAGAGAATATGGATATTGAATTCTCAGGTATTTTAAGCTTTGAAATATCAAAATGACTTAAATCTAAAGTTGACAAACTATTACAACCTTGAAACATTGCATATATATCTGTAACATTTGATGTATCAAAAGAACTTACATTTAAACTTACTAAATTATTGCAGTTATCAAACATATGTTCTATATGTGCAACTTTTGATGTATCAAAATGACTCAAGTCTAAATTCGCCAAACTGCTGCATCCTTTAAACATATAACGCATATCCACAACATTAGAAGTATCAAAACTACTTATATTTATACTAGACAAATTGCTGCAGTCACTAAACATAAAACGCATGTCTGTAACATTGGAAGTATTAAAATGACTTAAATCCAAACTGGTTAAACTATTACAACCCATAAACATATCTAACATTTTAGTTACATTTGCTGTATTAAGACGGCTTAAGTCTAAGCTAGATAAACTGCTACATGCATAAAACATAAGTTGCATATCATTTACCTTAGACGTATCAAACCCACTTAAATCCACACTCTTCAGATTACTGCACCCCGAAAACAACTCCGACGCATCCGTCATCCCCGTCACCTGAACCACCGCCGAAGTAATGCGAAGTCTGTAAGCATCCCACGGAACCCCGTCCGTAAAATCCCCGGTTCCGTGAACTGTGAGTTTTCCACTCCCATCAATCACCCATGTAATATTTTTATCTTTCCCGCTTGCAATATCCCCATTTGCCGCCAATACATCCATGGCTCTCTGCGACACCATCAGCATCACAAATACTGCGGTCAACATAACTGTCCATTTTTTCAGTTTTTTCATTCTACTTTTCTCCTTTTCCTTTTTCATGTGCAAGTTTTGCCCCCATTATATAAGTTGTTCGGGCGGATTCCGCTGTTGTTTGCTTATCGTTTGTTCACGAATCATATGTTCCGCTTCCATACCAGCCATAAAGATCAGCACCTTTGAGACTTGCTCTTTTGACATCTTGGTAATCTTCTCAATGGCCACATCTCTATTAAGCATATTCATCTTTGCACCTCCTCTCTCTGTTCCCTTTTTCCTTCGTTTCGACGGCATACAATTCTTTTTCCGCCTGCTTGCCTGTAATAAAGACAAGCACTTTTAATGCATCCTGTTTCGATAGTTCAAGCGATTTTTGAATTGCTGTTTCCTGTAATCTCTTCTCTCTCATACCCTTTCCTCCAATCCCATATCTTTGTTTAACATCCTTGCATAAGTATGTGCCTCATTATCCTGTTTTACAGGGCTTAACCTGCCTTCTTCTGCCATATCAAGGACTTCAAGTACCATAGGTCCTCCTAGAAGTGCAAGCTTTTCAAACAAGCTTCCTCCTGTTTCTTTCTTATCTAACGGGCACTTCTTTACAAGAAGTATATCACCTGTATCAATTCCTTCATCCATCTGCTGTATTGTAACACCACTTTCTTTATCCCCGTTTATTACAGCCCACTGTATTGGTGCAGCACCTCTTAGTTTTGGCAGAAGTGATGCATGTACATTTATACAGCCATATTTTGGAAGATTTAGTATCTCTGCTGTCAGTATTTGTCCAAATGCAACTACTACAATAAT